>JASBUD010000229.1 GCA_030148105.1 Microbacterium sp.
ACTTGTGGTTGTCGAACAGCCGGAAGTACCGATCGAGCCGGACGTCCACGCTCGACGGCTGCACCATCGCGGCATCCCATGGGTCCAATCCGATGCGATTCGCGGTGATTTCGGCCCGGATGTCGCGGTCTGAGAGCAGCACGCGACCAGCCTAGGCGGCATCGCTGCGCACAACTCCTGCATTTCGGGCGCGCGGGCGCCGGCGGTGCCTGGGATTCCGCGGCAGTCGCCGTCCGCCGCCTTCCGGAATGCAGGAGTTATGCGCGGCGCATCGCCTCGCCCCGCCGGTGCAGCGCACTCTCGGTCAGCGCGATCGCGCCGGTGAGGGTGACGGCGATCACCAGCGCGGCGAGGGGCGGCACGACGGCGAGCACCGGGAGCGCCGCGAGCAGCACCACGGCTTCGACCGCCCGCATGATCGGGCGGCGCACGCCCACGAGCAGGGCGAAGACGACCGTTCCCCCGGCGAACATCGCGATGCCCGCCCCGAGCGCCGTGGCTCCGAACCAGCCGAACGGCTCGGCGTCGCCGACGTGCTTCATCGCGTCCTCGATACCGAGCGCGGTCACGATGATGCCCGCGATGATCACGAAGTGCGCGTACGAATAAGCGTCCGCGCCGAGCCTCGCGCGCGCGTACTCGTCGCGCGTGGTCAGCGCATGCTCTCCCGCGGCGGCAAGGCGGGCGAAGTAGGACCACCACAGCAGCACCGACAAGACGACGGATGCCGCCGCGCCGAGCATGATGAACGGGTCGACCGGCTCGCGCGCGACTCCGACGCCGATCGCGACGATCGATTCGCCGAGGGCGAGGATCACCACGAGACCGTGGCGCTCTGCCCAGTGCTCGGCGGAGGGCAGTCGCCAGCCCCGGCCGAGCGCCGACCCGACCCACGTGGCGCCGAGGTCGTAGATCATGCCGGCGAGCCAGAGCCAGAGCTGGGCCTGCCCTCCGAGGAGTGCGCCGACGAAAATGAGCGTCACCGCGGGAATCAGAGCGATCAGGAAGATCAGCAGCTGCCGGCGCACCCCGCTGTCCTCGCGCGCGACCACGAGGTACAACGTCACATGGATGATCCGCACGGCCGCATAGGCGGTGGCGAAGACGATGGGCCCGTTCCAGCCGCCCTCGAGGTCCTCGTACGCCTCCGGAATCGTGAGTGCTGCGATGAAGACCGCGATCATCGCGAGCGTCATGACCGTGCGCAGGAACGGCTGATCGGCCGAGGCCTGGTTCGAGATCCAGCTGTAGCCGACCCAGGTCCACCACATGAGCGACAGGATGATGAGCGCTTGGAGGATGCCGATCGCGCTGTGCGTCTCGGCCATGAGGCGCGACACCTGGGTGAACGCGAAGACGTAGACCAGGTCGAAGAACAGCTCGAACGTCGTCACGCGGCTCGCGGACTGGGACGTCGCCGGGGGACGGATCGGGATGCGGCGCGAGCGGGCGCCGTCGCCTTCAGGGCGGCTCACACGGTCAGTGTAGGGCCGCCCCGGTAGGCGGTGGCGGGTTGTTGTTATGCTGGTCCGGACGCCTCCGGGTGTTTCCGGGGATGTAGTTCAATGGCAGAACTTCAGCTTCCCAAGCTGATAGCGCGGGTTCGATTCCCGTCATCCCCTCCAATGCCCCGATGTGCCGACGAGGTCGGTGCAGCGGGGCATTCGTGTGGATGCCGTCCGAAACGATCCGCCCCGGGCGGGCCCCCCGCCACGCCGGGCTCTCGGCCCGCGCCGCGCCTCCCGGCCCCCCGGGCACCACGTGCCGCGAGGACGACGGCGTGCCGCGAGCCAGGCACCCCCACGCCCCTCCCAGCGACCGGTGACACGATGGCGGGATGACGCGCCGTGCGAGCCTGGTGGGAACGGCGATCGTCGCCGTGCTGATCGCCGCTCTCGTCGCGCTCATCGGCGGCGCGTTCTCAGATGGGGCCCGGTCGACCGGTCCGGTGGCCGCGTTCGACGCCGAGCAGCTGTGCAACGCGTCCACGATCATCTCGGTGGGCGCGGGTCTGGGCATGTCGACCCGGGACCAGACGATCGCCGTCATGACCGCGATGGGCGAGTCGTCGCTCCGCAACCTCCCCTACGGTGACTGGGAGACCAGCGGCGTCCGCAACCCCGACGGCTCACCGACCACGTCGATCGGCCTCTTCCAGCAGCAGGACAACTGGGGAACGCGCGAGCAGCGCTTAGATCCGCCGACCGCCGCCACCCTGTTCTACAACGCGATGGCCGAGAGCGTCCCCCTTCCCGAGCGCGATGCGCTCGAGCCGACGCTCGTCGCCCACCGCACGCAGGTCAACGACGATCCTCAGCACTACGCGCGCTTCTGGCCGGCGGCCGTCGCAGTGGTCGACGAGATCACGACGGCGGATGCCGGCCTCGCATCGCGTTGCACCTGAGCGGCAACCCGCCACCTGGCGGCACCGCGAACCGGATCTGCGCCCCCGTGGCGGTTCACCCCACCCCTCGCCGAGCCGATCATGGAGTCAGGTCACGACGCCGTGACCCCCGACCAACGGAGGTCCACATGACGCACACCCACCCCGCTCCGCCGTTCGACGTGGAGCTCGGCGCGGTCCTGGCCGCGCTCGGCGAGATGCTTCCCCCGACGCTCACGCCGGAGATGATCGCGCCGATGCGCCAGGGAGGACTGCTCGCGACGCCGATCGACGAGCTCATCGGCGATCGACCGATCCGGCACGAGGAGCACCGTGTGCCCGGTCCCGCTGGTGCACCCGACATCACGCTGTCGATCTTCACGCGCACCGACCACGTCGCGCCCGGCCCGGGTATCTTCCACACTCACGGCGGCGGGATGATCATCGGCGACCGCTTCACCGGCGCCGAGGAGTACCTGAACTGGGTCATGGAGCTCGATGCCGTCGTGGTGTCGGTCGAGTACCGGCTCGCGCCGGAGAACCCCGACCCCGCGCCCGTGGACGACTGCTACGCGGGTCTGGTGTGGACCGCGGCGCACGCCGACGAGCTCGGTATCGACCCGGACCGGATCGTGATCGGCGGCGCCAGCGCCGGCGGCGGGCTCGCCGCGGGCGTCACCCTCACGGCGCGCGACCTCGGCGGACCTGCGCTGGCCGGACAGCTGCTCATCTACCCGATGCTCGACGACCGCAACGAGACGGCATCCAGCCACCAGGTCGACGGGTTCGGCGTGTGGGATCGCGGCAGCAACGACACCGGCTGGGACGCCCTGCTCGGCGACCGCCGCAAGACGGATGCCGTCTCGATCTACGCCGCCCCGGCACGCGCGACCGACCTCACGAACCTGCCGCCCGCCTTCATCGATGTCGCGAGCGCCGAGGTGTTCCGCGACGAGGACGTCGCCTACGCCGTGAGGATCTGGGAGCAGGGCGGCATCGCCGAACTGCACGTCTGGCCGGGCGGCTTCCACGGCTTCGACGCGATGGCCCCCCAGGCGGCCCTGTCGCTCCGCGCCCGCGCGGCGCGCCTGGACTGGCTCCGCCGTACCCTCGGCGTGTGAGCCCCCTTCTGCCCCACCCGCCTCGGGCTAGGGTGGGGCAGAAGTCCACTCGAGGCGGCGGCGAAGATGCAGGAACTCGTAGGGCGCCTCACAGCGGTTGACGCCGAGGCCACCGAAACACTCAAGGTCATCGCGTACTTCGACGCGCTCGTCAACGGCCATGCCACCACCGAAGTGCTGCTGCGGGGCGCCGCGATCCTGAGCGGCTGTGCCGCGGGACAGACGGTCGGCGGCAAGACCATGCGTGTCGACGCCACCGGCACCCGCGCGGTGGCTCCCCCCGGCGAATGGCCGTCGCGCTCGTTCGAGGACGGCGGCTTCGTCTGGATCGAGCGGACGGGCCCCGCGCACGCGAACGATGAGATGATCCTCGAGCGCCTCGCGATCGCCGCGGGAATCGCCTACGAGCGCACGTCCCCGGCAGCGGCGTCCCGCCGCGCCCTTCAGACGATCATCGACGACCAGGCTTCCGCGGGAGCCCGCTCGGATGCCGCGAAGCGGCTCCACGTGGACGTGCGGGCGCGCTATCGCATCGTCGCGACTCCGGATGCCGATCCCGCCGTCCCCACCGGCCGAGTGCCCGTCGTCGTGGTCGGAACCCCCTACGGTCCGGTGCGCGCCATGCTCGCCGCCGACAGCGACGGCACGGCCGACTGCGACGACGCGCGCGACGGGGACAAGAGACAGCGGCAGCCGCGCACGGGGATCGGCATCCCGACCGCGCCCGCTTCGCTGCCCGAATCGTGGGCGTCCGCGCTCGTCGCGCTGCGTCTGTCCTCGCCGCGCGAACCCGTCGTCGACGCCGCCGAGCTCGGTGCGCTGCTCCCGCTGGCACGGGTCGCGGACGAGGCACCGCACACGATGCCGGACGCCGCGGCGCTGTCCGATCTCGTCGCCGCGCACCCCGGTGCTGCCGCGCTGCTCGATGCGATCGCCACGACCGAGAGCCTCCGCGCGGCAAGCGTCGAGACGGGTCTCCACCACTCGACCGTCCAGGCCCGCGCAGGTCAGTACTCCGACGTCCTCGGCTTCGACATCCGCTCCCCGCGCGGGAAGGTGCGTCTCTCGCTCGCCCTGGCCCTCTACCGCCTCGCGACGAGCCGCTTCGACTGAGCCGGCTACGCGAGCGGTTCCTGCTGCCGCGCCGCCGCGCGCGACGAGGCCCGCACCGCGCCGATGCTCGCCGTGATCACGAGCGCGATCCCGCAGACCTCCAGCAACGTCAGGTCCTGACGCAGCAGCAGCCAGCCCGCCAGGGCCGCGGTCGCCGGTGACAGGCTCATCAGGATCGCGAACACCGCGGCCGGCAGTCGCCGCAGGGCGATGAGCTCGAGCGCGTACGGGATCGTGGAGGACAGCACCGCAACCGCCGCGCCGAGCGCGAGCAGGTCGGGGCGCAGGAGCGCGGATCCGGCGGTGAGGATGCCGAACGGCAGCGCGATGAGCGCTCCGGCGGTCATCGCGAGGGCGAGGCCGTCGAGCCCGCGGAACTCACGCCCGACCCGCGCGGAGGCGAGGATGTAGAACGCCCAGCTCGCCGCGGCACCCAGGGCGAAGAGGACGCCGAGCGGATCGAGCCGGTCCCAGCCACCGCCGGCGAGCGCGACGACTCCCGCGAAGGCCAGGAGCGCCCACAGCCACGCCGAGCGCCGCTTGCTCGCGACGATCGAGAGCACGAGCGGACCGAGCACTTCGATCGTGACGGTCACTCCGAGCGGAAGACGGGCGAGCGCGAGGTAGAACAGAGCGTTCATGAGCGCGAGGACCAGGCCGAAGCCGAGCACGGCGAGCCAGCCGTCGCGCGTGTGTCCACGCAGACCGGGCCGGGCGATGAGAAGCAGGAGGACCGCGGAGAAGACGAGCCGCAGCATCACCATGCCGAGCGGGCCGACCTCGGGGAAGAGCAGGACCGCGAGCGCTGCCCCGACCTCTTGGCAGGCCAGGCCCACCACGACGAGCGCGATCGCGGGCGTCGTCCCCGAGCGGATGGTCACCGCCGCGAGGTCACGCCGCGGGCGCGGCGCAGATCGCGGCGGCGGCGATCTGGTCGTGGTACTGCTGAGCGGTCCACGGGAGCCCCGCGTCGGGCGCGGTCGCGCCGCCGGAGGCGGGCGCCTTCGAGGCGATCGCCGCGAGCTCCCACGCGAGGTATTCGGCGAAGCCGCCGCCACCACCGGAATTGTTCAGCACGACCGCGACTGTCAGGCCCGACGACGGGTCGGAGAACGCGGCGGTGGCATAGCCGGGCACCGAGCCGAACTGCCCGATGAGTGTGCCGGCCTGCAGCGTTCCGCCGTCCGCCGTGTACCAGGACGGCGCCCCGCCGTAGACCGGCAGCGGGTTCTCGATGCGGTCGACGCCCTCCGGCAGCAGCGCGCCGGTCGCGAGCGCCTGCGCGTACCGGCCGAGGTCGCGGATGTCGGTGACCACGCCGGCATCGGTGTAGCCGATGCTCGCGGACAGCGTCGTGATGTCCGTCGGCTCGGTGCAGTTCATCGCCCCGTCCGCGCCGGGCGAGGAGTGGTGACCCTTCAGCACGGGCCCCGACGGCGAGGGGGCGGCGGCCTTCCCGCCGGGCAGCCGCGTCGCGGTCAGATCCAACGGCTCGGCCACGTAGTCCTGCAGAAGCTGCGCGGCGCTCTTGCCGGTCGCGCGCTCGAGCGCGAGGCCGAGAAGCACGTAGCCGGCATCGGAGTCACGGTAGGCGGCACCCGGCTCGCCTTGACGAGGCTGGCCGACGCCATAGCTCGCGAGCTCGCGCGGGTTCCACACCCGCGCCGGGTTGGCCAGGAACAGGCCGGAGAGCTGGCTGCTGTACGACCCGATGCCGGACGTTCCGTCGCACAGCTCGCCGAGGGTCACATCCGAGAGGTCGGGGAAGCCCGAAACCCACTTCGACACCGGGTCCTTCAGTCGCACGAGACCTTCATCGGCGACGGAGTACAGCACGTCGCACGTCATGGCCCGCGTGACCTGCGCCGCCCGGAACTGCATGTCGTCGGTGACCGGCTTCGAACTCGTCGCCGATTCGACGCCGACGCCGGTGACGAGCGACCCGCTCCACGGCGCCCAGACCCCCACGATCGCGCCCGAGGAGCCCGATGCCGTCATCGCCTGAGCGATCGCGTCCTGCAGCTGCTGCGCCGTCTCCTCGGGGAAGGCGGCATCGACCTGGGGCGGCAGATCGAGCGTCACCTTCTCATCGGCGGTGCAGCCCGCGATCGTCAGGGTGAGCGCGGCAATCGCCGCGACGGCGAGCGCGACACGCCCTCGAGTGGGTCGAACCCGCATCCTTCACCCCCAGATAGCTGCATTGAATTCAAACACACGGATGCCGCGCTTCCCTCACTGCCCGCCGTGGTGTATGCGAGCTTTCAGCCTGCGGCGGGCCGTCACGACGCCGAGGCGCGGACGCCGGCCATGAAGCGCTGCACGTCGGGGTCGACGCGGATGTCGCTCGGGCGCAGCGGCCTGCTGAGGTAGAGGCCGTCGAGCGAGGTGAGTCGGGAGAGCGCGACATAGGTCTGTCCGGGGGCGAACGCGCCCGACCCGAGGTCGACGACGGCGCGGTCGTACGTCTTGCCCTGGCTCTTGTGGATCGTCACGGCCCACGCGAGGCGGAGGGGGAACTGGGTGAATTCGGCCACGATCTCGCGGGTGAGCTGCTTGGAGCCGGGGTCGTAGGCGTAGCGGAATCTCTCCCACACCGCCGGTTCGACGTCGAACTGCTGCCCGTCGACCTCGACCCGCACCGTTCCGCCGGCGATCCGCACGACCGTTCCGATCGTCCCGTTGACCCAGCGCGGCGGCTCGCCGAAGGATCCGGTGTCGTTGCGCAGGAACATGACCTGGGCGCCGACCTTGAGCTTGAGGTCGACATCGGCCGGGTAGGACGCGTCCCCGCGCCCGAAGTCGCCGCTGATCTCGGCCGACGCGGTCTGCTCGCGCCCGACCAGTTCGCCCAGGTGCCTCCGGTTGATGCTGTTGACGATGTCGTTGCGGGTCGCGAGCGTGATCACGGGGTGTTCCCCGTCGGCGGGGTCGGGCGGTGTGCGGGCCCCGGTGTCGTTCAGGATCTGCGCGATGTCGGCCGTCACGCGTCCGTAGCGCACGGCGTTGAGCATCGCCTTGAACGCCGGGTCCGCCTGCCGGTGAATGTCCACGAGTTCGCGGATGTTGAGGTCGGCCCCGTACGCGCCGATGTCCATCAGCCCGTCGCCGCCGACGCTGCCGACCCACACTTTCGCGTCGAAGAACCAGAACGACCGGTAGTGGTCGCTGATGTAGCGCGCCTCGTCCCCCCGCGGCGGCACCGGCGCGAGCTGGTACGGATCGCCGAACATGACGATCTGGACGCCGCCGAAAGGCTCGGCACGACGCCCGCGCGCCTGCCGCAGCGACCGGTCGATACCGTCCATCAAGTCGGCGTTGACCATCGAGATCTCGTCGATCACGAGCGTGTCGATCGCGTTGAGGATCTTGCGTGTCGCGTCGGTCTGATCGATCTGCCCGTTCGCGATCAGTCCGATCGGCAGGCGGAACAGCGAGTGGATCGTCTGCCCCTCCACGTTGAGGGCGGCCACGCCGGTCGGCGCGCAGACCGCGATCTGCTTCGACGTGTTCCAGGCGAGGTGCTGCAGGAGCGTGGACTTGCCGGTGCCGGCGCGGCCCGTGACGAACACGTGCTCGCGGGTGTCCTCGATCAGGCGGAACAGAGCCTCCTGCTCGGCGGAGAGCGGCGGCGTGTTCACTGATTCATGCTAACGACCCGCCGCCGCACGGGGGCACGCCGTGCACAGTCCCCGCGCGACGGCGGATGACGGCATCCGTGATCGTCGCAGCCGGCCTTCTTAGACTGGGGGCGTGCAGACGACGAATGGACGCCGCCGCCTCGGCGTCGATCTGACCCTGCTCGCGATCATCGGTGTGCTGCTGATCGCCGCGATCTCGGCCGGTGCCGCCGCGATCTACCGCGAGTTCTACAGCCCCACCGCCTTCGTCCAGCGCTACCTCGATCTCCTCTCCGCCGGCCACGCCGCCGACGCGTTGACCGTTCCGGGCGTCGCCGTGGACTCGGCCGAGCTCGAAGCAGCCGGGCTGCCGGCATCGGCATCCGACGCCCTGCTGCGCTCCGCGGCTCTCGCGACGCTGACCGACGTGCAGATCGGTCCGGAAACGGTCCGCGAGGACGGCACGGTCCTGATCACCACCACCTACCGCGCGGGCGCCTACGCCGGGTCGACGACGTTCGAAGTCGCCCGCGACGGATGGATCGGCGTCGCCCCGACCTGGACGTTCGCGCGCAGCCCCCTTGCGCTCATGGACGTCGCAGTGAAGGGCTCGATGACGTTCGAGGTGAACGGCTTCGCGCTGGACAAGCGCCAGGTCTCCCCGGAGGGGACGGATGCCGACCCCTCTGCTCCCGTGTCGCTCCTCGTCTTCTCGCCGGGCATCTACTCCGTCTCGGTCGACAGTCCGATCTCCGCCACCCCGGGCGTCGCCGTCCTCTCCGACAGCCCGCTCGCGAAGGTCCCGGTCGATCTGCAGGCCCAGCCCACGCCGGAGTTCGTCGCGATCGTGCAGCAGCGGGTCGAGGAGTACCTCACCGCGTGCGCGACCCAGCAGGTGCTGCAGCCCACGGCGTGCCCGTTCGGCTACGTCGTGCAGGACCGCATCACCGAGCCGCCGGTGTGGTCGATCCTCACCCAGCCGACCGTGACGGTCGTGCCCGAGGGTGCCGACTGGCGGATCCCGCCTGCCGAGGCGGTCGCGCACATCGATGTCGGCATCCGCTCGCTCTTCGACGGCTCGGTGGAGGATGTCTCCGAAGACGTGCCGTTCCTCGTGACCGGGACGATCGCCGTCCTCCCCGACGGCACGGCGTCGATCACGATCGGCGGACCCAGCTGAGGTCGGGGGCTACCGACGTTGCGCGTCCTGCGCGTCTCGCTCCGCGAGCGCCGCGAGCTGGGCGTTGTAGGCCTCCAGCTCGGCATCGCCGGTACGGTCGGCGTGGCGGTCCGCCCGCTTCTGCGCGCGGTCGTCGCTGCGGCTCCACTGGATCGCGACGGTCACCGCGAGGATGAGGGTGGGGAGTTCGCCGATCGACCAGGCGACGCCGCCGCCGATGTACTGGTCCTCGAGCGGGGTCGGCCCCCACATCCTGCCCATCGCGCCGAACCACTCGGCGACCATGAGACCGGACTGGCTCATGATCGCGATGCCGAAGAACGCGTGGATCGCCATGACCGCGATCAGGAGCACGAGGCGTCCGGCGTACGGCAGCCGGTACGGCACCGGGTCGATGCCGATCAGGGTCAGCACGAACAGGTATCCCGTGATGAGGAAGTGCGCGGTCATCCACTCGTGCCCGAGGTGGTCGTAGAGCGACCACCGGAACAGGTCGGTGAAGTAGAAGACCCACAGCGACCCGACGAACAGTCCCGCCGCGACGAACGGGTTGGTGAGGACACGGGCGACCGGGGAGTGCACGGCCCACAGGATCCACTCGCGGCCGCCGCGCGTGCCGTCGGTGCGCTTGTGGATCGCGCGCGCTGCCAGCGTGACGGGCGCCCCGGCCACCAGGAGCAGCGGGATCGCCATCGTCAGCAGCATGTGTCCGACCATGTGCACGCTGAACAGGTAGTCCTGGTACGCGTTCACGGGGCCGCATGTCACCCAGAACAGCAGTGCGAGACCGGCGACCCACAGGATCGTGCGGAAGAGAGGCCACGCGTCGCCGCGGCGGCGCAGCCTCCATACGCCCGCGAGATAGAGGAAGATCCCGAATCCGGCGGCTAACGCCCACAGCAGGTCGACGTTCCACGACGTGAACCAGCGTTCGAGCGTGAGCTCGGGAGGCAGCGCCGCACCGGTCAGGTACTCGGCGGGAGTGCGCACTTCCGGAAGCGCGGAGGTCGTCGGGGGCGCGGTGCGACCGAGCGCCGCAGCGGCGCCGCTCGCGATCCCCATGAACGCCAGCTCGAGCACGACGAGTCCCCAGAAGAGCCGCGAGGCGGCATCCGCCGCCGCGAGCCGGCCGATCATGCGCTTGCGGTACCAGGCGCCGAGGATGCCGAGGGCGATGAGCGCGCCCACCTTGACCAGCAGGATAGCGCCGAACGGCGAGGCAAGGTTCTCCCAGGCGCCGACCCCGATGCTCTCCAGCACGGTTCCCGAAACCGCGACGACTACGAACGCTGCGAGAGCGATGATGGAGTCACGCGAGAGCGCTGCGGCGATGCCGTCGCGGCCGTGCTCG
>JASBUD010000136.1 GCA_030148105.1 Microbacterium sp.
CTCGAGGCGGCGCTCGATCGCGCGAAGGCGCTCGTGGATGCCGGTGCCGACGCGATCTTCCCCGAAGCGATGCAGTCGCTCGAGGAGTTCGCCGCGGTGCGCGCCGCGGTCGACGTGCCGATCCTCGCGAACATGACCGAGTTCGGAAAGAGCGACCTGTTCTCCGTCGATCAGCTCCAGAGCGTCGGCGTGAACATCGTGATCTGGCCGGTGTCGCTCCTGCGCATTGCGATGGGCACCGCCGGCCGGGCGCTGGATACGCTGATCGACGAGGGGCACCTGACCTCGAAGCTCGGCGAGATGCAGCATCGCGCCGACCTCTACGACCTGATCGACTACGAGGACTACAACCACTTCGACACTTCGGTGTTCAACTTCCAGATCGCCCGCTGAGCCTCCCGAGGAAGAGAGAGATGACAGACATCGAGATCAAGAAGGGCCTCGCCGGGGTCACCGTCGACTACACCGCCGTGTCGAAGGTCAATCCCGAGACGAACAGCCTGCTCTACCGCGGCTACCCGGTCCAGGAGCTCGCCGCGACGCAGTCGTTCGAGGCCGTCGCGTACCTGCTCTGGTACGGCGAGCTGCCGGATGCCGACCAGTTGGCAGCGTTCACCGCCGAGGAGCGGGCGAACCGGGCGCTGGATGACAACGTCCGCGAAGCGATCGACCTTACGCCGCTGGACGCCCACCCGATGGACGTGTTGCGCACGGCCGTCTCGCTCGTCGGGGCTTCCGACCCCGCTGCGTTCGACAGCTCGCGCGAGTCCGATCTGGCGAAGTCGCGGCGCCTGCTCGCCAAGCTCCCCGCGATGGTCGCCTACGACCAGCGCCGACGCCACGGGCTCGGCATCCTGGATCCTCGGGAGGATCTGGACTACTCGCAGAACTTCCTCTGGATGACGTTCGGCGAAGAGCCGGACCCTGTGGTCGCGCAGGCGTTCAACGTGTCGATGATCCTGTACGCGGAGCACTCGTTCAACGCCTCGACGTTCACGGCCCGCGTCATCACGAGCACGATGTCCGACCTGTACTCCGCTGTCGTCGGGGCGATCGGGGCCCTCAAGGGACCGCTGCACGGTGGCGCGAACGAGGCCGTGATGCACATCTTCGACGAGATCGGCTCGGCGCAGAACGTCGGGCCGTGGCTGGACACCGCGCTCGCCGAGAAGCGCAAGATCATGGGCTTCGGGCACCGCGTGTACAAGCACGGCGATTCGCGCGTGCCGACGATGAAGGCCGCGCTGGACACCCTGGTCGAGCACTACTCGGCGCAGGGTGACAGCGCCCGCGGCCTCGCCGCGCTGTACGACGCGCTCGAGGCCGACTTCGTTGCGCGGAAGGGCATCTACCCCAATCTCGATTACCCGTCGGGGCCGGCGTACAACCTGATGGGCTTCGACACGCTCACCTTCACGCCGCTGTTCGTCGCGGCGCGGGTGACCGGGTGGACGGCGCACATCATGGAGCAGGCCGCCTCGAACGCCCTCATCCGGCCGCTGTCGGCGTACAACGGTCCTGACGAGCGTCACATCGACGGCTACGTTCCGGATGCCGCGCTCGATGCCGCATCAACCTTGGACCGCCCGGAGGAGGCCGCCGGCTGACCCTGCCCCCCAGCAGCCGGCGGCCTCGCCTTCTCAACCGGCGAGGATGCGCTCGCCGTGGTGCCGAATCGGGTGCAGATCGAGGTCTTCGGCTTCGCGCTGGTAGCGCGGATAGCTGAGCCTGCCGCGGGTCGCGAGCAGCACGATGGTCGCGATCACGAAGTATCCGATCGTGGCGCCGAATCCGACGAGCATGGCCGACGTGTCCGCCGCGATCGTTCCGCCCGCCGCCAGGCGCTGGAAGTACGTCACGGAGCCGTCGATCGAGCCGTGCAGGAGGATGCAGAGCGCGAGGCTCGCCTGCGTGTTGTTGGAGAGCCAGGTGAAGATGAACGTCATCCCGATCACGGTGAGGGTGAAGAAGCCCAGTCCGAACATCCCCTGGCCGATGTCGCCGCTGCCGAACCAGGACGGGATGTACAGCGAGAAGTGCCACGTCGCCCACAGCAGCGAGAGGTAGAACGTGCCCCGGAAAGGACCGTACTTGTTCTGCATCCGCGGGAGGGCGAATCCGCGCCAGCCGGTCTCCTCGAAGAGCGGTCCGAAGATGAAGTGCGCGGCGTACGAAGCCGGGTAGATCACGAGTGACGTCAGCGCGAAGGCGGCACCCGCGTCGGTCGCGCCGAGGATGAGCGTCACGATCACCGCGGTGCCCGGAAGCAGCAGGATCGCCACCAGGTACCACTGGATTCCGTGCCGGAACGAGATGAGGCGGCTCGCGAGACGCCGGATGCCGGGCTTGCCGTCGATGAGCCCGACCATGAGGAACGCGGTTCCGGTCACACCGATCGCGATCCCCGGGAGTACCCAGATCGTCGGGGCGAATGTGTCGGGATTGAACGCCGGCACACCGAGGAGGATGAGCGGGCTCCACAGCAGCCATGTCACCGCGTAGGCGATGACGAAGAACATCGTCAGGGGGCGCCGGCGGGCGAGGCCCCGGATGCCGGGCTCGCGGGTGGCGTCGGTGCGGGGTTCGGTCGCCGTGGTCATGATGATCCTTTCGCCGTGCTCACTGCTGGAACGGCTGCTTGTCCTGCGCGCAGAACGTGCCGGCCTCGGGAAGCGTGCCGTCCAGGATGTAGGCGGCGATCAGGTCGTCGGCGCAGGTGCTCCGGTTCAGCAGCGACGTGTGCCCGTATCCGTTGACGGTCAGCAATACGGATCCCTCGAGAAGATCGGAGTTCTGCACCGCGTTCTTGTAGGGCGTCGACGGGTCGTGGGTCGTGTTGACGACCAGGGCGGGCTGAGAGGTCTTCACGTTCCACGGGCCCGTGTAGGGATCGGCCGCCTTCACCTGCCAGAAGCTGCACGGCACGTCGAAATACAGCGTCGCCAGACCGCTGTATCCCGCCTGCTGCTGCACTTCCACCGCGAGCGTCGGGATGCGCTCGGGTGCTACGGCGGCAGCATCCCCGCAGGCGATGCTGAGCGCCTGCTCGGGTCCGACATACGTCGTCGCCGGTGGCTCCGGCGCAGCATCCGACGACGCGTCCCCGTCCGGCTGCGCGGGAGCGGGTGCGGGGTTCGTCGCCGCCTCGTAGATGGTCTGCAGCGCGGTGGCCGTTCCCACCCACCCTTGCGCCCCCGGGATGGGAGCGCTGACGTCCATGCCGTTGTCGACGTCCGTCACCAGGTCGGTGAGGGTGATCGTGCGTGGTCCGGCGGCCGACGAGAAGGTCACCGGACCTGCCGCCAGGATGTTCTGAAGGTCCGTCCACTTCTGGCGCGTCTGCTGGACCGTAGGCGCGGCGAACGCGCACTGGTCAGGCCCTGCGGTCGCGCAGAGGACGAAGAACTGATCGAGCACCTCGGCGTTGTCCAGCGATCCGATGCGCACGCCGAGTGTCTGCTGGGCATCGGGATCGCCGTCGTTCGTCCAGTTCTGCGGGCTCAGGTTGCCGTCGAGGACGAAGGAGCGGATCTGATCGGGGAACATGTTCGCGTAGGTCATGCCGAGGAACGTGCCGTACGACACGCCCCAGTAGTTCAGTGGTTCGCCGCCGGTGGCCCGGCGCAGCTGTTCGAGGTCCCGCGCCGTGTCTCCGGTGGAGACGTGTGCGGCCAGATCACCGGCGTTCGACGCGCACGCCTCGCCCAACTCCGCGTACGCCTCGTTCCAGGCCTGCTGCTCGTCGAAGGTGAGGGGGAAGTCGCCCACCGGGCCGATGACCTCTCCCTCGGCATCCGCGTCGGGATAGCACTGCACGGCGGTGGACTCGCCGACCCCGCGGGGGTCCCAGCTGACGAGGTCGAAAGCGTCGCGCACCGTCTGAGGGAAGAGCTCGTACCAGGCCGGGAACTGTCCCGATCCCGTGCCACCCGGTCCGCCGGGGTTGAAGAACAGCGTGCCCTGGCTCTCTCCGGAGGCGGCGGGCATCCGGCGCAGAGCGAGCGAGATCGTCTCACCGCCCGCATCGGCGTAATCCAGCGGCACCTCGTAGGTCGCGCACTCGAGCCCGTCGATCACGGCATCGTCTCCCGCGCACGCGGCCCAGGAGACCGGAGCGTCCGAGAAGGTCCACTCGGAGTCGTCCGTCCCCTCCTCGGCGGTGCATCCCGCCAACGCGAGTGCGATGACCGCGATCGGAACGGCGATGAGTCGGACGAAGCGAGGACGGCTGGGCAGCGGGCGCGGCGACATGGAACTCCTTGGCGTAGGGGAACGGTTCATTCCATCGAGGCCCCGGTGCCCGCCACTTCCCCCAGAATGGGGGAATCCGCGGATGGGGGGCCGTCCGCAGAAGGGGCGATGTCGTGCGCGATCTGGATGATCTCGACCGGGACCTGCTTGCCCGGCTCGCGCTCGTGGAGGTGATCACACCGCTGTTGGCGGCCGTGCTCGCCGAGGACGACGACGATCCCGCGGATGACGCCGTGATGGCGGTGGCCGGTCAGCTCGATCGCCTGAGGGCGAGCGGCGCCGTGGTCATCGACCCCGGGAGCGGTCAGACGGCCGTGGAGCCGGGTCTGCGGTCAGGGGCATTGACGCAGTGGGAGCGGCGCCCGGCGATGCGGCGCGGCCTGCTCGCACGGGCAGCCGTCTGGTACGAACGCGAAGGCATGCTGCTGCTCGCGATTCGCTGCGCGGCCGATGCGGGTGGGTGGCTCTTCGTCGGCGCACTCCTCATGCGCAGCGTCGCACTGCTGTTCGCGGGTCGTGATCGGGAAGCGCTGCTGATCGAACTCGATCGCATTCCGCGGCATCTAGCGCCCAGTGATCCCGCCCTCGCGGCGGCGCTGTCGGCGCTGGCGTTCTGTCGCGGCCAGCGGGAGGCGTTCCGCAGGGAGCTTCGCGTCGCCGTGCAGGCCGTGCGGGCCGCCGTCGCCCCGGTCCCGCCGCCGACGATCGCGGCCGTGCACATCCTGACCGCCGAGCGCGCTCTTATGGACGGGCAGCCGGAGGCGATGCTGATGAGTGCCCGCGCCGCCGTGGAGGCGGTGCGGATGCTGGATCCGGCCACGACGCCCGCCTGGCCGATCTACGTCGACGTGGCCGAGACGCTCGCGGGGCACGCCGAGCTGTGGGCGGGGTCCCTGGAGCGGGGCGTGCGGATGCTCGCGGACCGCCGTGGCGTGCCGCAGGCATCGGAGTTCGTTGCCGTGCGCGCAGACGGCTTCCGAGCGATCGGCTTGGCCCTGCTCGGCGAAGCGCGCAGCGCCGCGCTCGCGGCCGAGACCGCTCTCGCCCCCGCGCGAGCCCTCGGCTGGGACGATCAGCCGGTGACCGCGCCCGCGTGGGCAGCGAGTGCTCTTGCGGCCGCCGATGACGAGCGCGATGAGGACGCGCGCGTCGCGCTCGCCGCGCTCGCGCCCATGCGCGAGATGGGCGGGGTCGATCCACTGGTGGCTGTCGTCGCGGATCTCGCCGAGATCGAGCTGCTCCGTCGCAGCTCCGGGGAGGCGTCAGCGCGGTTGCGGATCCTCGCCATCGATTCGGAGGCGGCCCGATGGCGCGGCTCTGCGGAGCGGATCGCCGCATTGCAGGCCGCGCTGCGCCCTCGCCCCGACGCGCCCACCGTCGTCTTGACGGCCCGCGAGCGCGAGGTCCTCGCCCTCCTTCCCTCGCTGCTGACGATGGCTGAGATCGCTGCGCGCCTGTACCTGAGCTTCCACACCGTCAGACAGCATGCGAAGTCGGTCTACCGCAAGCTCGGGGTGAGTCGCCGCAGCGACGCCGTGCGCGTCGCCCGTGAGCGAGGGCTGCTCATCGCCGGCGACGGCGACGACGCCTCCCCGCGATCCATGTCGGCTCCGTAGGCTGGACACGGCGATGCCGCCGACCCGGCTCGCCAGGAGGCAGCGCCATGAGCCGCACCGCCGTCATCGTCGACGTCGTCCGCACGCCGTCCGGCAGAGGCAAGCCCGGGGGAGCGCTGTCGGGCGTGCACCCGATCGACCTCGCGGCGCTCGTCCTGCGGGCAGTCCTCGAGCGCAACGGTCTGGAGTCGACACAGGTCGACGACGTGCTCCTCGGCTGCGTGAGCCAGGTCGGCGATCAGGGGATGAACGTCGCCCGGCACGCGGTGCTCGCGGCGGGGTTCGACGAGTCCGTCCCCGCGACGACGATCGACCGCCAGTGCGGGT
>JASBUD010000156.1 GCA_030148105.1 Microbacterium sp.
TGAGCAGGAGGGTGTTCATCGCGTTCGAGCCCTTCGCGGAATCGCTCGTGCGGATCGCGTTGTACACACTCGCGACGAGCTTCTCCCCGGCGCGCACGTCGGAGACGGCGGAGTCCAGGATCTGCTCGCCGTCGACCTTCGTCGTGCGGAAGACCCCGAACGGCGGGTGGAAGTCGTTGTGGTTGTAGACCATGCGCGGCTCGATGAACGCGTACGCGGGGAGCTTCCCGGCCTTCGCATCCTCGTAGAACTCCGACATGTGACCGAAGTGCTTCGTGCGCCAGTACTTCTCCAGTGACGGGGCCATCTGCACTCCCGTGAGGGAGACGAGCTGCATCTCGTCGAAGTAGACCTTCCAGGAGATGCCTGCTTCTTCGAGCCGCGTGAAGATCGTCGGGACGGCGGGCGCGTCGAGCCACTTGTCGTACCCGGCGCCCACTTTGTTCGTCACGAAGCCGTGCGACGTGGACGCGTGGAAGAACGCGCGATTGCAGTACGTCTGGGACGGGACCGCCGCGAACCAGGCGTCGAAGACGGCGAACTCCCGCGCGAGTGTGGACAGGACCGGGAGCTGTTCGGGGGAGAAGCCGCCCATGATCTGATCGACCACGGCGGGATCCGGGGCCTTGCCGCTCTTGCGCTCCATGTTGTTGACGTAGTCGTGGACGAATCCGTCCATCGTGGGGTCCGTGCCGGACGCGGGGGCGTTGTAGGGAGCCTGCATCGCCGCGACCTGTGCGGTGGCGTTCGTGGCCGGCAGCACGGAGCCGAACAGCTGCGTGTTCACGTGCGGGAACTCTTCGCCCGGATCGGGGTTCGGGAGCCCCATCACGACATCGGTCGCGCCTTCGTACACGTGCGCGGCGATGCGTCGACCGTCCGGAGCGACGTTCGCGTAGTCGCCGAACGCGAGTCCGTCGAACGTCTGCCCGGGTGGGAGGTTCTCCGGCGTGTAGAGCCAGCCGAGCAGGTTGTCGAACGACCGGTTCTCACCCATGAAGACGACGACGTGATCGAATCCGGGCACCGATCTCGGGCTGAGCGCGCCGTAGTCCTGGGCACCCTCGGAGTACCCGATCGCACGTCCTGCCGAGGCTCCGGCAGCGGCGCCCACCCCACCGCCGACGACGAGACCGGCGGCGGCGATCCCGCCGACCTTCAGGAAGTCGCGCCGCGAGCTGACGAGGTCGTCCTCGGACGCTCGCGGTGCTGTGTCGGGGGACCGATCGGCCGCGCGGTCGTCCCCCCCGGAACCTCTCCTGCGCATGGTGCGACCAGCATAAAGGAGCCGCGGGAGGGTCAGGCGCGCAGGGCGGCGGATGCCATCGACTCGAGGATGCCGCGCACGGTGCCCGTGCTCGGCGCCGGGCGCGCGCGCCCCAGGCTGTGCGGGGTGGAGTTGATCAGTCCGAAGCACGCGTGGGCGCTCGTGCGGAGCTCGGCATCCGAGCGGTCGGGGTGGATCTCGCCCAGGACCGCGAGCCACAGCTCGACGTACTCGCGCTGCAGGCGGCGCACGCGCTGCCGATCCTCATCGCTCAGGCTGGCGAGGTCCCGGTCCTGCACGCGGATGACGTCCGCGTCGGTCAGCGCGAAGTCGACGTGGAACCGGATGAGGCCATCGAGACGATCGCTCGGCGAACCGCTCGCCGCGATGACCGCCCGCCCGCCGCTGAGGAGTCGCTCACTGACGCGGACGAGGATCGCGCCGAGGAGTGCCTGCTTGTTCGCGAAATGGCGATACACGGCGGGGCCGCTCACGCCCACCGCCGCGCCGAGCTCTTCCAGGCTCACACCGCTGAAGCCGCGGTCGGCGAACAGCCTGGCCGCTTCATGGAGGATCGCCGCCTGCCGGTCGGCCTTCGCGCGATCCCGTTCGGTGGCACCGCTTGTCATCTCAGTTAATCCTCGCTAACCTAGACATTCAGTTAGTGAACCCTAACCATGCGGATCCCGGCAGGACAACGGACGTGATCCGATCGTGACGTCGACGGAGATGACATGACCGCGCAGGCAGACCTCGCCGATGACCTCCGGCGCCGGCGTGAAGCGGCCGCCCAGGGCGGACCGCCCGCCTCCCGGGAACGTCACGTCGCCCGGGGGAAGCTGCTGCCGCGGGACCGCGTCGATCGGCTCCTGGACGAGGGCAGTCCTTTCGTCGAGGTCGCTCCGCTCGCCGCCACGGGCCTCTACGACGGCGAAGCCCCCGGCGCGGGGGTGATCGCGGGTATCGGCCTCGTGCACGGGCGCCACGTCATGGTCGTGTGCAACGACGCGACCGTCAAAGGTGGCACGTACTACCCGATGACGGTCAAGAAGCATCTGCGCGCGCAGGAGATCGCGCGCGAGAACCGGCTGCCCTGCATCTATCTCGTCGACTCGGGAGGCGCGTTCCTGCCGATGCAGGACGAAGTGTTCCCCGACCGCGACCATTTCGGACGCATCTTCTTCAACCAGGCCCGCATGTCCGCGGAGGGGATCCCGCAGATCGCCGCCGTGCTGGGGTCCTGCACGGCGGGTGGTGCGTACGTGCCGGCGATGAGCGACGAGACCGTCATCGTCCGCGGGCAGGGCACGATCTTCCTCGGCGGCCCGCCGCTGGTGAAGGCCGCGATCGGAGAGATCGTCACCGCGGAGGAACTGGGTGGCGGCGAACTCCACGCCACGCGGTCGGGAGTCGTGGATCACCTGGCCGAAGACGACGAGCACGCGCTCGAGATCGTCCGCGACATCGTCGCGACGCTGCCTCCACCCGCGGAGCCCGCGTGGGAAGTGCTGCCGACCGCTCCACCGCGGAAGGATCCCGCCGAGCTCTACGACGTCGTTCCGGTCGATGTGAACCAGCCTTACGATGTGCACGAGGTCATCGCCCGTCTCGTGGACGACAGCAGCCTGCACGAGTTCAAGAGCTCCTACGGGCAGACCCTCGTGACCGGCTTCGCGCGCATCCACGGCCATCCGGTCGGAATCCTCGCCAACAACGGGGTGCTGTTCTCGGAGTCTGCGCAGAAGGGCGCCCACTTCATCGAACTGTGCGACCAGCGCGGCATCCCGCTGCTGTTCCTGCAGAACATCTCCGGCTTCATGGTCGGTCGCGACGCCGAAGCGGGCGGGATCGCGAAGGACGGCGCGAAGATGGTCACCGCCGTCGCCACGACCCGCGTGCCCAAGCTCACCGTCGTGATCGGCGGCTCGTTCGGCGCCGGCAACTACTCGATGTGCGGGCGCGCCTACTCGCCGCGATTCCTCTGGACCTGGCCCGCCAGTCGGATCTCGGTCATGGGCGGGCCGCAGGCCGCGTCCGTCCTCTCCACAGTCAAGCGCGACCAGCTCGAGGCGCGCGGCGAGGCCTGGTCCGCCGTCGAGCAGGCGGCTTTCGAGGCGCCGATCCGTGCGCAGTACGACGAGCAGGGCGGCCCGTACTACGCGACGGCGCGCCTCTGGGACGACGGCGTGATCGATCCCGTCGACACGCGCGATCTCCTCGGGCTCGCGCTCGATGTCGTCTCGCGTTCCCCCTTGCCCGAGCCCGGCTTCGGCCTCTTCCGGATGTGATCCCCGTGGACGACAGAATCTCCGACACCCCGCCGTTCGACACCGTTCTGGTGGCCAATCGCGGCGAGATCGCGCGCCGGGTGATCCGGACCCTCCGCCGGCTCGGCATCCGCTCCGTCGCCGTCTACAGCGACGCCGACGCCGATGCGCCGCACGTGCGCGAAGCGGATGCCGCCTACCGGATCGGCCCCGCCGCCGCCTCGGCGTCCTATCTCGACATCGACGCGGTGATCGAGGCTGCTCGCCGGAGCGGTGCGCAGGCGGTGCATCCGGGTTACGGCTTCCTGTCCGAGAACGTCGCGTTCGCGCGGGCGTGCGGCGCGGCGGGCATCGTCTTCATCGGACCGGGTGAGCGGGCCCTGGAGGTCATGGGCGACAAGATCCGCTCTAAGGCCCATGTCCAGGAGCACGGCGTGCCCACGGTCCCGGGTTTCAGCGCGGCCGGGATGACGGACGCCGAGATCGAGCGAGCCGCCGCGGCTGCGGGGTATCCGCTGCTGATCAAGCCCTCCGCGGGGGGAGGCGGCAAGGGTATGCAGGTCGTCCAGTCGGCGACCGATCTGCCGGACGCCCTGATCACGGCCCGCCGGATCGCCGCCGCGTCGTTCGGCGACGACAACCTGTTGCTGGAGCGCCTGATCGAACGCCCCCGGCACATCGAAGTGCAGGTCCTCGCCGACGCGCACAGCACCGTGATCCACCTCGGCGAGCGCGAGTGCACGCTGCAGCGGCGGCACCAGAAGGTGATCGAAGAAGCACCCTCGCCCGTCGTGGATGCCGGCACCCGGGCGCGGCTCGGCGAAGCCGCCTGCGCCGCCGCGGCATCGGTGGACTACCGCGGCGCCGGGACGGTGGAGTTCCTCGTCGCGGGTGACCGCCCGGAGGACTTCTTCTTCATCGAGATGAACACGCGGCTGCAGGTCGAGCATCCCGTCACCGAGCTCGTGACCGGAATCGATCTCGTGGAGGAGCAGGTGCGCATCGCCGCCGGGCAGCCTCTCGGGCTCACCCAGAACGACGTGCGTCTGGACGGGCACGCGATTGAGGCCCGCGTGTACGCCGAAAGTCCTGCGCGGGGCTTCCTGCCCGCGGCGGGCCCCGTGCGACTGTGGCGGGCGGCGGACGCCGTGCGCACGGACGCGGCCGTGGAGACCGGCTCCGTGGTCTCCGCCGACTACGACCCGATGATCGCGAAGGTGATCGCGCACGGCGCCGACCGCCACGAGGCCCTCGCTCGACTGGACAGCGCGCTCGGCGACACGGTCGTTCTCGGTGTGGACACGAACCTCGGGTTCCTGAGGACACTCCTGGCGGATCCCGCCGTCCAGGCCGGCGAGCTGGACACCGGGCTCATCGATCGACTGCCCGCCTACACCGACCCGCCCCCGGGTGAGGCAGCGCTGAACGCGGCGGCTGCACTGCGCCCGGAGTCCCCGGGACGCGCACACGCGTCCGCCCTCTGGCGCGCCGCGTCGGGCTGGCGCGCGAGCCTGCCGGCGCCCGACACCCTGGTCGCCGTGCTCATCGAGGACGGAGAGATCCGGACCGTGACACCCGCGCCGTCCGATGCCGCCGCCGTCCTCGACGACGAGGGCTGGGCGTGGGTGCACGCCGACGGCTCGACTCACCGGCTGCGGGCGCTCGGACGGCGTGAGGCGATGGAGCACCGCCTGCGAGGACGGGATGCCGAAGCCTCGGCCACCGCTCCCGAGCTGCGCGCGCCGATGCCCGGCGCGGTCGTGGCCGTGCACCAGGCGGACGGCGCGCACGTGCGCGCGGGGGAGCGGGTACTCACGATCGAGGCCATGAAGATGGAGCACCCCGTGCTCGCCCCGCACGACGGCATCCTCTCGCTCGCGATCGGCGTCGGCGACCAGGTGCGCCGCGACCAGATCATCGCCCACGTCTCTGCCGAACCCGGCCGCGAGACCTCCTGACACCCCGAGGAGCACCATGGATCACCGCAATCTGACCGACGAGGAGCGCGAGCTCGCACAACTCGTCCGGGCGTTCGCCGACGAGGTCGTCGCCCCGCGCTCGTACGAAGCGGACCGGACGAAGACGCTGCCGCTGGACGTCGTCGCCCAGATGGGCGAGCTCGGCCTGTTCGGGCTGCCGTTCCCGGAGGAGTTCGGCGGGCAGGGCGGCGATTACTTCGCGCTCTGCTTGGCGATCGAAGCGCTCGGCCGGGTCGATCAGTCGATCGCGATCACCCTGGAGGCGGGGGTCAGCCTCGGGGCGATGCCGGTCTTCCGCTTCGGCACCGATGCGCAGAAGGCGGAGCTCCTGCCCGATCTGCTGGCCGGAACCGCTCTCGCCGGGTTCGGACTGACCGAGCCCGAAGCCGGCTCGGACGCCGGCGCGACCCGCACCACGGCGCGGCTCGAGGACGGCGAGTGGGTGATCAACGGCGCGAAGCAGTTCATCACGAACTCCGGAACCGACATCACGCGCTTCGTGACGGTGACCGCCGTCACCGGCGAGCGCGAGGGCCGCAAGGAGATCTCCACGATCATCGTCCCCTCCGGTACGCCCGGATTCACGGTCGAGGCCGCGTACGACAAAGTCGGGTGGCACGCATCCGACACGCATCCGCTCACCTTCCAGGACGCCCGCGTCCCGGAGGCGAATCTGCTGGGCGAGCGGGGACGCGGATTCGCGAATTTCCTGCACATCCTCGACGAGGGACGCATCGCGATCGCGGCGCTGTCCACGGGCGCCGCCGAGGGCTGCCTGGAGGCCGCGCTGGACTATGCCAAGAAGCGCACCGTCTTCGGCGAGGCGCTCTCCACCCGCCAGAGCATCCAGTTCATGATCGCGCGGATGCAGCTGCGCGTGCACAACGCCCGGCTCGCATGGCATCACGCGGCCCGCCTCCGCGACGCGGGGCGCCCGTTCAAGACCGAAGCCGCGATCGCGAAGCTCACCGCGAGCGACGCGGCGATGGACAACGCCCGCGACGCGACCCAGATCTTCGGCGGGAACGGCTTCATGAACGAATACCCCGTGGCCCGCCACTATCGCGACTCGAAGATCCTCGAGATCGGGGAGGGGACGAGCGAAGTGCAGCTCCTGCTGATCGCGCGCGCGCTCGGAGTAGCGTGAGCACCATGACGGAGCGGACGGGGATCGTGCAGCGCGGACTGTATTTCGACGAGTTCGCCGTGGGGGACGTGTACGTGCACCGCCCCGGCCGTACGGCCACCGAGACCGACAACGTCCTGTTCTCCTCGCTCACGATGAACGCCCAGGCCCTGCATCTGGATGCGGCGTACGCGGCGACCCAGCCGTTCGGGCAGCGCCTGATGAATTCGATGTGGACGCTGGCGACCATGGTCGGCGCGTCGGTGGGCCAGCTCACGCAGGGCACGCTCGTCGCGCAGCTCGGTCTGTCGGACATCGCGTTCCCGGCCCCGCTGTTCCACGGCGACACGCTCTACACCGAGACCGAGGTCCTCGCGGTCCGCGCGTCGGCCTCCCGACCGGGGCAGGGCATCGTGACACTCCGCCACACCGGACGCAATCAGCATGGCGAGGTCGTCGCGACGGCGACGCGCGTCGCGCTGATGTGGAGAGCGGATGCCGCTCCCGCGGCGCAGGGGGAGACCTCGTGAGCGTCTTCGACCACGGTCCGGCGATCCTGTTCTGTCCGGCCGACCGCCCGGAAAGGTTCGGCAAAGCGCTCGAGCGTGCGGACGCGGTGATCCTCGACCTCGAGGACGCCGTCGCACCGTCGGCGAAGGTCGCCGCGCGCGGCGCACTGATCGAGTCCGAGCTCGACCCGGATCGGGTGATCGTCCGGGTCAACCCGCCGGGCACCGACGCCTTCGTCGCCGACCTCGCGACGCTGTCGCAGACCGACTACCGCACCGTCATGGTCGCGAAGGCGGAGAGCGTGAAGCAGCTCCGCGACATCGACGGGCGGTTCTCGATCATCGCGCTGTGCGAGACAGCGCGTGGCGTCGCCGCGGCGGAGAAGTTCGCCGCGCACGATCAGGTCTCGGGCCTGATGTGGGGTGCGGAGGATCTCGTGGCGAGCCTGGGCGGGACGGGCAGCCGCAAGCCCAACGGTCGCTACCGCGACATCGCCCGCTATGCCCGCGCGCGTGTCCTGCTCGCGGCGGGAGCGCGCGGGAAGGCTGCGATCGATGCGGTGCACCTGGACATCGCCGAGACGAAGCGCCTGAGGATCGAGGCGACCGATGCCGCGGCATCCGGATTCACCGCGACAGCCTGCATCCACCCGAGCCAGGTCGGCATCATCCGCGCGGCGTATCGACCGGATGACGCCGCCGTGGCATGGGCGCGCGGCGTCCTCTCCGCCGCGCGGACCGAGCGCGGTGTGTTCACCTACGAGGGGCGCATGGTGGACGAACCGGTGCTCCGGCACGCCCGCGCCACCCTCGCGCGGTCCGGGGACTGAGCCGGCTCACGCGGTCTGCGCGTACGACACGAGGCGCAGGCGCTCGCGCTCGTAGAGCACCGTGTACGCCGATCCGTTCGGCAGGCGCTCGCCGACCGGCGGGAGTTCGCCGCCCGTGGCGTGGCGCAGCAGTTCGCGGATCATCGCACCGTGCGTGACGACGATGACGGATGCCGCCGCCGGAGCGGTCGCGCGACGAGCGTCCCGCACAACCTGATCGAGGGCGCGCAGGCCCCGGCGTCGCAGCTGCGGCCACGGTTCCGCGCCGGGGATCTCGGCGCTGTGCCAGTCGCCCCACCGTCGGATGAACTCCTCGGCCGCCACGCCCTCCGCCTCGCCGTACGAGCGCTCGCGCAGCCCTTGGTAGGCCGGGCCCAGTCCGACTCCGATCTCGTCCGCGATGATCTGCGCGGTTTCGCGGGCGCGGGACAGATCGCTCGAGACGACGATCGGCTCTCCAGCCGCTCCGCGCAGCGCCGCACCCGTCTCGCGGGCCTGAGCGCGGCCGGTGTCATTCAGCGGGATGTCGGTGGCGCCCTGGATCCGCCGGTCGCGGTTCCAGTCCGTTTCGCCGTGTCGGACGAGGATCAGCTGGGTCACCGTTCGAGCCTAGGCGGGTGATCCGGGGAGAACGCCGGACGGTCTCAGCTGAGAGGGGGCAGGGTCTCGGCGAGGGTGTGCAGGACATCGCTTGCACCCGCGTCGATCTTGACCGTGGCCCGACGGTCCGCCCGGGTCTCGCCGCGGTTCACGATCACGATCGGCAGCCGCCGCCGCCGCGCGCGCTCAAGCAGGCGGATGCCGGAGTTGACCACGAGCGAGGAACCGGCGATCAGCAGGGCATCGCTCGTACGGACGAGCTGTTCGGCCTCGCGGAACTTCTCCGCCGGGATGAACTCGCCGAAGAACACGACGTCGGGCTTCAGCATCCCTCCGCACACCGTGCACGCCGGGATCCGGAATCCCGCCGTGCTCTCGGGCAGCACGTCGCCGTCGGGTCCGAGTGCGACGCTCTCGGGCACCGAGATCCAGGGGTTGTCGGTCTCGACGCGCTCGGCGAGGTCGCGGCGGTCGAAGACCTGACCGCAGTGCGTGCAGAAGACCCGGCGCATCGTTCCGTGCAGCTCCACCACCCGTCGACTGCCCGCGCGCACATGCAGACCGTCCACGTTCTGCGTGATGACCCCGGAGGCGATCCCGCGCGATTCGAGGGTCGCAAGGGCTCGGTGGCCGGGGTTGGGGTCGGCGGCCGCGAAAACCCGCCAGCCCAGATGACTGCCCACCCAGTAGCGCCGGCGGGCATCCTCACTGGCCAGGAACTGCTCGACGGTCATCGGGGTGCGCACCGGCGCGCCGCGCCCACGGTAGTCGGGGATGCCGGAATCGGTGGAGACGCCGGCGCCGGTGAGGATTGCTATGCGTCGGCCGGTCAGGGCGTCCACGCCGGCGGCGATCGATGCGGCGGTGGCGGCATCCTGCTCCGGCATGGTCTGCATCCGCTCACCCCCTCGCGTCCGGTCCGTGCTCAGAGTGTAGGCGGCGCGGTTTACCGGCATGTTACGGGCCGTGCGCCGCACCCGGGGATGCGAGAGTGGGGAGGTTCCCCGGCAGGCGATCAGAAGGAGTGCCGTGCAGGTCCATCAGATCGTCGATCCCGCCGACGAGCGCCTCGTCGACTACCGTGACCTGACCGACGTCGCGCTCCGGCGCGTGCTCGAGCCCGCCGGGGGTCTGTACATCGCGGAGTCTGCCAAAGTGATCGCCCGGGCCGTCGCGGCGGGTCACCGTCCGCGGTCCGTCCTGCTGCAGGAGAAGTGGCTGCCCGAGATCGCGGACGTGCTCAGCGGTCTGGACGTGCCGGTGTTCGTCGTCCCGTCCGACGTCGCCGAGGCTCTGACCGGCTACGCCGTGCATCGCGGTGCTCTCGCGGCGATGCACCGGCCCGTGTTGCGTGCGGTCGCGGATGTCCTGGACGGCGCACGCACGGTCGTGATCCTCGATGACATCGTCGACCACACGAACGTCGGCGCGGCCTTTCGCAGCGCCGCCGCGCTGGGGGCGGATGCCGTGCTCATCTCTCCGAGGTGCGCCGATCCGCTCTACCGGCGCAGCGTACGAGTCAGCATGGGGACCGTCTTCCAGGTTCCGTGGACGAGGCTGCCGGAGTGGCGCGAGGCGGGAGGCATCCTCAGCGGCCTGGGATTCCACCTCGCGGCGCTCGCGCTCGACGAGGGTGCGGTGTCGCTGGAGGACTTCGCCGCGTCCCGGCCGGAACGCGTCGCCGTCCTCCTCGGCGCCGAGGGGGACGGGCTGACGCGCCGAGCGCTGGCTGCGGCCGACACGATCGTCACGATTCCGATGGCCGGAGGCGTGGATTCGCTCAATGTCGCCGCGGCCGGCGCCGTCGCGCTCTGGGCGCTGCGGGAGCAGCACCCGTAGGACTCCAGGCGCTGCGGGAGCAGCACCCGTAGGACTCCAAGCGCTGCGGGGTTCTCAAGCCTCTTCGCCGATTTCGGCCGTCGGGTCCTTCGCGGGCGCGAGCGTAGTGACGGGCAACGGTGCGGGGCGCTTCGCGGTGATCGCGTCACCGGACGATTCGTGGCGCACCCTGCGCAGCACCCACGGGACGAAGTGGGTCCGCGCCCACACGAAGTCCTCCGTGCGCGCTGCACGCCACGTGCGCACCGGGAGCGGGTCGGGCTGCATCGGCTGCAGGTCGTTCGGCACGTTCAGGGCCCGCAGCACCATGCGCGCGACTTCGTGGTGGCCGAGGGAGTTGTAGTGCAGGCGGTCGGGGTCGAAGAAGCGCGGGTCCTGCACTTCCTTCAGCGCCCACTGGTCGGCGACGATGCAGTCGTACCGATCCGCGATCGCGCGGATGTTCTCGTTGTAGATCGCGACCTTTCCGCGGAATCCGCGGAACACGGGTGTGAAGTTCGTGTCGATCCCGGTGAAGACCACGAGGGTCGCGCCGTCCCGCCCCAGTCGCACCACGGCGTCCTCGAACTGGGCCGAGATCTCGTCGGGGTCGGTGCCGGGGCGGATGACGTCGTTGCCGCCGGCGGAGAACGTGATGAGGTCGGGTTTGAGCTCGAGCGCGGCATCCACCTGCCCCGCCACGATCTGGGCGATGAGCTTGCCGCGGACGGCGAGGTTCGCGTACGCGAAGTCATCGACCTGCTGCGAGAGGACTTCGGCCACACGATCGGCCCAGCCGCGGTGCCCGCCCGGCGAGCCGGGTTCGGGGTCTCCGATGCCCTCGGTGAACGAGTCGCCGAGCGCGACGAACCGTCGCCAGGGATGATGGCCGAGATTCGTGATCTCGGGGGTCTGATCGTCGCTTGTGGGCATCGGTCTTCCTCGCTTCGTGATCATCACGAGGCTATCGCGCCCCCACCCCGCCCACCGATCCGAAGATGTCGTGCGGGTCGTCTATCGTGGTCACTCGTCGTGTCGACCGGCGGTCCGGTCCGGGGAGGAGGGTGCTGTGGACGAAGACGCCCTTCTCGAAGCCCCCGGCCCGCACCTGGGCAGCTTCGCCGCCGAGCATCTGTCTCCGTCCTACCCGCAGCGGGCGCCCTGGGGAACGGCGGGGCGCCTCCGGGCGTGGCAGGCGGAGGCACTCGATCTGTACTTCGGACTCGACGGGCCCGACGGGGTGGGCTCGGGCCCGCGGGACTTCCTCGCGGCGGCGACCCCGGGCGCCGGCAAGACCACGTTCGCGCTGCGTCTCGCGACCGAGCTGCTTCGCCGGCGGGTGATCGATCGCATCGTCGTCGTTGCGCCGACGGAGCATCTGAAGACTCAGTGGGCCGACGCCGCGGCGCGCGTGTCGCTGCGACTGGATCCCGTGTTCAGCAATCGCCACGTCGCGCCGGCGCGTCACTATCACGGCATCGCGGTGACGTATGCGCAGGTCGCCGTCAAGGCGTCCGTGCACCAGCGGGTGACGGAGGACGCCCGCACGCTCGTGATCCTCGACGAGGTCCATCACGGCGGTGACGCGCTCAGCTGGGGCGAGGCGCTCCGAGAGGCGTACGGGCGTGCCACGCGCCGGCTCCTGCTGTCGGGGACCCCGTTCCGCAGCGACACGGCTCCCATCCCGTTCGTGGAGTATCTGCCCGACGAGAAGGGCATCCGGCTCTCCCGCACCGACTACAGCTACGGCTACGGGCGCGCGCTCGCCGACGGCGTCGTGCGACCCGTCATGTTCCTCGTCTATGCGGGCCAGATGCGGTGGCGCACCCGGACGGGCGACGAGATGGAGGCGCGGCTCGGGCAGGACAACACGAAGGACATCACCGCGCAGGCGTGGCGGACGGCGCTGGATCCGGAGGGGGAGTGGATCCCCGCGGTGCTCCGCTCGGCGGATCGACGGCTGAGCGAAGTGCGCGAGCAGGTTCCGGATGCCGGTGGGCTCGTGATCGCGACCGATCAGACCGCGGCCCGCGCGTACGCCGCGATCCTCGAGGAGGTCAGCGGAGAGGCGCCCACCGTCGTGCTCTCCGACGAAGCCGAGGCCTCGGGGCGCATCGAGGCGTTCGCGCAGGGTTCGTCCCGCTGGATGGTCGCGGTGCGCATGGTCTCCGAAGGCGTCGACGTCCCGCGCCTTTCGGTGGGCGTGTACGCGACGTCCGCCTCGACGCCGCTGTTCTTCGCGCAGGCGATCGGCCGCTTCGTCCGGGCGCGTCGGCGCGGCGAGACGGCGAGCATCTTCCTTCCGCACGTGCCGCAGCTCCTCGCGCTCGCGGGAGAGATGGAGCGGCAGCGCGACCACGCCCTGGACCGTGACGGCGGCGGCGAGGACGAAGGGGGGCTGGACGAGGACGCGATGGATGCCGCGGAGCGCGAGGAATCGGCATCCGACGCCCTGACGTACGAGTTCACGTACCAGGCGCTCGGCTCCGTCGCGCATTTCGACCGCGTCCTGTACGACGGTCGCGAGTTCGGCGAGCTGGCTGTCCCCGGGACACCCGAGGAGGAGGAGTTCCTCGGGCTGCCCGGACTCCTCGAGCCCGAGCACGTGCACGAGCTTCTGCAGCAGCGCCAGTCGCGCCAGAGCCGGCACCGTCGGGCGCGGGAGGCGCGCGAGGGGGCGGGCCAGACCACGGATCAGCCCGCCCCACCGGCCGCGCTGCATCGCACGCTCAAAGAGCAGAGACAGCTGCTGAACAGCCTCGTCGGGCTGTACGCGCGGCAGAGCGGTGACCCGCACGGCATGGTGCACGCCGAACTGCGCCGCGTCTGCGGCGGGCCGGCCGTCTCGCACGCGACGGTGGCGCAGCTGCAGGCACGCATCGACGTCCTCCGGGCACGCGTCCGGTCCTGATCGGGTTCGGCGGGTGTCCGTTCGGAACCCCGAAATGCTGGCAATCCCCGTCTGGAGGCACGCGCCGGCGCCGCGGCTCATTAGCGTGGAGGGATCCCCGCACCGCAGCCTTTGGAGGCTCTCTTGAGCGCGCCCGCACAACCCACCGCGAGAGATCGTCGCCGGTGGTCGCAATACCTCGTCGACGAGCGCGCCGAGGCGCGCGTGTACCGCGAGCTCGCCGCCCGGAAGGACGGCGAGGAGCGTGAGATCCTCACGGCGCTCGCCGACGCGGAGGGACGTCACGAGGCGCACTGGCTGCGCCTGCTGGGCGGTGAGCCCGAGCGACTGCCCCGCCCCCACACCGGTACGGTGCTCCTCGGCTGGATGGCACGGCGGTTCGGGTCGATCTTCGTCCTCGCTCTCGCGCAGAACGCCGAGGCCCGCTCGCCGTACGACGACGAGCCGTTCGCGACCGCGACGATGGCAGCGGACGAGAAGATCCACCACGAAGTCGTCCGAGGCCTCGCGGCCCGTGGACGCAGGCGCCTGTCCGGCACATTCCGGGCGGCGGTGTTCGGCGCGAACGACGGGCTGGTCTCCAATCTCGCCCTCGTGATGGGCATCGGCGCGACCGGGGTCGCGCCGCAGTTCGTGCTCTTCAGCGGCATCGCGGGTCTGCTCGCCGGAGCGCTGTCGATGGGTGCGGGAGAGTTCGTCTCGGTCCGCTCGCAGCGGGAGCTGCTCGCCGCGACCGAGCCGAACGACTACGCCGACGCGTCGCTCCCGCACCTGGACCTGGACGCGAACGAGCTGGCGCTCGTCTACCGCACTCGCGGCATGTCCGAGGACGAGGCGCTCGCGAGGGCGCGGCTCGTGGTCACCGCCGCACAGGAGGGCACGGCCCCGCACGGCGCGCCGCTGGACCCGCCGAGCGACCACGAGCTCGTCGGGGGCGCCTGGAACGCGGCGATCTCGAGCTTCCTGTTCTTCGCGTCCGGAGCGATCATCCCGGTGCTGCCGTGGATCTTCGGGCTGTCCGGCTTCGCGGCCGTCGCGACCGCCCTCGTGCTCGTGGGCATCGCGCTCATGGCCACGGGAGCCATGGTGGGTCTGCTCTCCGGGGGTCCGCCGCTGCGGCGAGCCCTGCGTCAGCTGGCGATCGGCTTCGGCGCCGCGGCGGTCACGTATGTGCTCGGGTGGATCTTCGGCGTCTCGGTCGGCTGAGCCCCGGCAGGACGGCCGCCGTTTTCGGCCACGGTCGGGAACGTGATAATGTCGATCTTCGGTTGGCGACAACCCACACCCATGCGCGGGTGGCGGAATAGGTAGACGCGCTAGCTTGAGGTGCTAGTGCCCGTATAGGGCGTGGGGGTTCAAGTCCCCCCTCGCGCACAGGTCGGAAGGCCCCCGGAAACGGGGGCCTTCCGCTGTTCCCGCCCTCCTCGGTTCGAGGCTCCCGGCCCGCGCCGGTACATTGGTGCGCATGCCTGCGAACGAAGCCGACCTGCCCGAGGTTGTCCGCATCGCGCGGGATCTGATCCGGTTCGACACCACGAACTGGGGTGGCGGTCGCTCCGAGGGCGAGCGCGAAGCGGCCGAGTACGTCGGCGCCTTCCTCGAGAGCCTCGGCCTGCAGCCGGCGTACTACGAGCCGATCCCGCGCCGCACGAACGTGATGGCGCGCGTGCCGGGACGCGACCCCCACAAGCCCGCCCTCGTGCTGCACGGCCACCTCGACGTCGTCCCGGCGATGGCGGCCGACTGGTCCGTCGACCCGTTCGCCGGCGAGATCCGCGACGGGATGCTGTGGGGTCGGGGCGCCGTGGACATGAAGGACATGGACGCCATGATCCTCGCCTCCGTGGCCACGCTGCTGCGTGCGGGGGAGCAGCCCGAGCGCGACCTCATCCTGATGTTCTTCGCCGACGAGGAGAACGGCGGCATCGAAGGGTCTCAGCTCGTCGTCGCCGACCGGCCGGAGTGGTTCTCCGGCGCTACGGAGGCGATCAGCGAGGTCGGCGGCTACTCGATCGCGGTGGGGGAGCGGCGCGCCTATCTGCTCCAGGTCGGTGAGAAGGCGCTCGTGTGGCTGCGCCTGCGCGCGCGTGGACGCGCCGGGCACGGCAGTCGCGTCCACCCCGACAACGCCGTCACCCGGCTGGCCGAGGCGGTCGCGGCCCTCGGGCGCACCGAGTGGCCGGTCCGTCTCACCCCGACCACGCAGCGCATGCTCGAGGGCCTCGCGGACCTCGCGGCGAACGGCACGACGGATCCCGACGAACTGGCGCAGAGCACCGGGCCGGCCGAAGGCTTCATCCGCTCGACGCTGCGCACGACGACGAACCCCACCGGCCTGACCGCGGGGTACAAGCACAACGTGATCCCCGACGCCGCCGAAGCACTGATCGACGTGCGCACCCTGCCCGGCCGGGAGGACGAGACGCTCGCCGAGATCCAGCGGATCGTCGGCGAGGACGTCGAGATCGAGATCGTCGTGCGCGACATCGGCCTTGAGGTCCCGTTCGCGGGCACGCTCGTCGACGCGATGGTCGGCGCTCTCGACCGTGCCGACCCGGGTGTGCCCGTCATCCCGTATCTCATGGGCGGCGGCACCGACAACAAGGCTCTCGCGGCCCTCGGCATCGCCGGTTTCGGGTTCGCGCCGCTGCGGCTGCCCGCCGACCTCGACTTCACCGGGATGTTCCACGGTGTCGATGAGCGCGTCCCGCTGGACGCGCTCGAATTCGGTCAGCGCGTGCTGACCGATCTGCTCCGCACCTACTGACCACCTCGACCGACGGCGCTCGACACAGCACGAAAGGCATCCCCATGCTTATCGAGGCGATCATCCTCGGGCTGGTCCAGGGACTCACCGAGTTCCTGCCCATCTCCTCCAGCGCGCACCTGCGCATCGTCGGCGAGTTCCTCCCCGCCGCGCAGGACCCCGGCGCGGCATTCACCGCGATCACGCAGATCGGCACCGAAGCGGCCGTCATCCTGTTCTTCTGGCGCGACATCGTCCGGATCATCGGCGCGTGGTTCCGCTCGCTCGTGCGTCGTGTGCCCGCGAGCGACCCGGATGCGCGCATGGGCTGGCTCATCATCGTCGGCACGATCCCGATCGTCGTCCTCGGCCTGCTTTTCCAGGATCAGATCGAGACGACGTTCCGCTCGCTATGGCTCATCGCCGGCATGTTGATCTTCTTCGGCGTGCTGCTCGGAATCGCCGACCACGTCGGTGCGAAGAAGCGCGAACTGAAGGACCTCACCGTCCCGCACGGCATCATCTACGGCTTCGCGCAGGCACTCGCCCTCATTCCCGGCGTCTCACGTTCCGGAGGGACGATCACGGCCGGTCTGTTCATGGGCTATGAGCGCGCCGCGGCCGCGAGGTACGCCTTCCTGCTGGCGATCCCGGCCGTCTTCGGCAGCGGCTTCTACCAGCTGGCGAAGAGCTGGAACGAGCCCGGGGTGTTCACTCTCGGCGAGACGGCCGTCGCCACCGTCGTGGCGTTCGTCGTGGCGCTCGGGGTGATCGCGTTCTTCATGAAGTGGATCTCGAAGCACAGCTTCCTGCCGTTCGTGATCTACCGCGTCGCGCTCGGCTCGCTGCTGCTCGTCCTCCTCAGCCTGGGCGTGATCCAGGCCTACTGAGTCACCGGCGCGGGTCGTCGCGCCCGGGCTTGCCCGAACCGGGGTCTCCGCCGCGGCGGCGGTAGCGTTCGAACACCTGAGCGATCGCAGCGCCGGAGGCCTCCGGCGAGTCCCACGTGTCGCGGGTGCGCTCGAGCTGGCGGATGTATTCGGTCATCTCCTCGTCGTCCGCGGCGGCCGCGTCGATCGAGGCCTCCCACGCCGCTGCATCCGTCGAGAGGTCCCCACGCGCGACCGGTGACCCGGTGATGTCCTCGAGCCGGTCCAGCAGCGCGAGGGTCGCCTTCGGCGACGGCGTGTGCCCGGCGACGTAGTGCGGCACGCTCGCCCAGAGACTCGCGGCGGGGATGCCGGCCGCGTCGGCCGCGTGCGCGAGGACGCTCAGAATCCCGACCGGTCCCTCGTACGTGCTGCGCTCGAGCTCGAGGGCGGATCTGATCTGCTCGCTGTCGCTTCCGGCGAAGACGGAGATCGGCCGCGTGTGGGGCACGTCGGACATCATCGATCCGAGACCGACGATGCCGGTGATGTCCTCGCGCAAGGCGACGTCCACCAGCTCTGCGGCGAACGCCTGCCAGGCTCGCGCCGGTTCGACG
>JASBUD010000159.1 GCA_030148105.1 Microbacterium sp.
GCGTGCACGACGCCGGATGCCGCCAGCCCGCCGGCCTGCATGTGCTCGAGTTCGCGCACCACGGCGCTCGTGCCCTCGAAATCCCAGAACGGCGGCATGTCGCTGCCGAGCAGGACGTCGACGCCGGCCTCGAGTGCGTACCGGTAGGACGCGAGGTGACGAGGTCCCGCGCCGAGCGAGCGCTCCTGCATCCACGGCGGCACGCCGAGGTCGTCGAAGAACGCGCCCGCGCGCGTCACGACGAGCGTGGGAACGAGGGCCACACCGCGCGCGGCCATCACCGCCGCGACCTCGGGCGTCAGCTCGTAGCCGTGCTCGACGCAGTCCAGGCCCAGCTCGATCGCCTCCGCGATGATCGCGGCGGGACCGGCGTGCGCGGTGACCTTGCGTCCCCACGCGTGTGCGGTGGAGATCGCCGCGGCCATCTCGTCCCGTGTGAGCTGGGGAGTGGTGATCTGCTCGTGCTCGCCGGCGATGCCGCCCGAGATCATGAGCTTGATGAGGTCGGCGCCGGCTTTGACCTGACTGCGCACGCCGCGCGCGAACGCGTCCGCGCCGTCGCACTCCACGGTGTCGTCGGCGTCGTGGCCGTGCCCGCCCGTGCAGCAGAGCGCCCGGCCGGCGGTGAAGATCCGCGGCCCCGGCACATGTCCCGCCTCGATCGCACGGCGGAGCGCGAAGTCCGCTCCGCCCTTCTCGGCCACGCACCGCACGGTGGTCACACCGGACAGCAGGGTCCGGCGAGCGCCGTCGGCCATGTGAAGGGCGAGCTCGTGCGGCTCCAGCGCGCTGACCGCGTCGCCGCCCGGCCCGGGAAGCGAGAGCGAGAAGTGCGTGTGCATGTTGATCAGACCCGGCATGACGTACGCGCCGCCGAGGTCGGTCGCGTCGGGACCGGCGTCCGCCTGCGGCACGATCTCGGCGATGCGGCCGTCGCGGACCACGATCGCGAGGCCCTCCTGCACGTCGGGCGTGATGCCGTCGATCAAGCGCAGGTTCGCGAGCACCGCATCACCGCGGGTCGGCAGGGACGGCACGGCTCCGCTCATGCGAGGGCGTCCACGATCGGGCGGAACTTCACGCGGGTCTCGAGCATCTCGGCCTCGGGGTCGCTCCCGGCGACGATGCCGGCGCCGGCGTGGGCGCGCAGTGGGATGCCGTCGCCCGACGACCCCTCGAGGTCGAACTGCGCGCAGCGCAGGGCGATCGCCCACTCGCCGTCGCCGTTCGCGCCGACCCACCCCACCGGGCCGGCATAACGACCCCGGTCGAACGGCTCGAGCCGGCGGATCACCGCGATGGCGGAATCCGTCGGCGTGCCCGCGACCGCGGCCGTCGGGTGCAGTGCCGCCACGAGATCCAGGGCTGACGCGCCTCCGCTCAGGTCGCCTTCCACGTCGGTGGCGAGGTGGAACACGTTCGGAAGCTTGAGGAGGAACGGCTGCTCGCTCGCCGCGAGCGCGCTCGTGTGCGGACGCAGCGCCGAAAGCACGCTCTGCACGGCGTACAGGTGTTCGTCCTGGTCCTTCGCGCTCGTGGCGAGAGCGAGCGAGGCCTCGGTGTCGGCATCCGCATCCGCGCCCCGGGCGGTCGTTCCGGCCAGGACGCGCGCGGTCACTGTTCCCCCCGAGACCGTGACGAGCGTCTCAGGGCTCGCGCCGATGAGTCCGTCGACCGCGAACGTCCAGCAGTCGGGATACCCGGTGGCGAGCGCGCGCGCCAGACGCCGCAGGTCGGACCCCGCCGGGAGCGACCCTGCGAGGTCGCGGGCGAGGACGACCTTGCTGACTTCGCCGGACGCGATCGCGGCGAGTCCGCCGCGGACGGCATCCTGGTATCCGCTCGGGTCGAGCGCGCCGGGGCCGAGCGTCGCCGACCAGTGTGGACCGTACTCGGTGCGCGCGGGGGAGATGTCGCTGAGGTCGTCGCCGACGTGCGTGATGCGGGTCACCCAGGACCGCCCGCCGCGGCGACCCACCACGAGCCACGGCACGCTCAGGATGCTGCGGGCCGAGGACTGCGGATCGAAGGCGAACGAGCCGAAGGCGATGAGTCCGGTGCCGGGGAGCCCTATCGGGTCATCGATTTCGGCATCCGCCGCGACAGCACGCCACCAGTCCGCGAAGCCGGCCTCGGCGGGGCCACCCGCGCCGATGAAGCTCGTCGTCTCGCCGAGTGCGGCCATGACGTCGCCGCGACGGTTCCAGTAGGTCGGGTGCGAGGGGGAGGTGTAGGAGAGCACGTCCTCGAGCGGGTCGATCTCCCGGGTCACCACCCGAAGCCGCGGTGCGGGCGGGAGGCGCGGGTCGGTCACCGCTCCAGCCTAGGGTCGGCGGGGCGGTCCGGGGTGTGCCCCCGCGTTCGGCCGCGGACCACCACGGCGTCCGGAGCCGGTCATAAGCTGAACCGTGATGAGCACTGAACCCGACCGTCCTGCCCCGGGCACACCCGTGCTCTTCCGGTGGCGCAAATGGGACGGCAGCGCGCACTGGGTGCACGAATGCGTCTACCTCGGCCGCGACCGCTGGGGCGACTGGGTCGGTCAGCGAGCGGGGTGGCGCAGCCACCGGCCGGAGCGCGACTACCAGGTGGACGGCGACAACGTCACGCTCATCCCGCCGAGCGGGCAGTACGCGCTCACGGTCAATGTCGCACCACCGGCGACGTACCGCATCTACATCGACCTCGGGTGGGACGTGCGGTGGGAGGAGCGCGACGGACAGCGCGGTCCCTACGGCATCGACATGGATCTCGACGTCGTCAGCGCCGTCGATGGGCGCGGCATCTGGATCGATGACCGTGACGAGTGGGACGAGCATCGCGTCGCCTACGGCTACCCGCTGCACATCGTCACCGAGCTCGAGGACGTCGCGATCGATCTGGAGCAACAGGTGCGGGCGGGCACCCCGCCGTTCGACGACGCGACCGCCGACGGATGGCTCCGGCGCCTGGCCGCTCTGGATCTGCCCGACCGTAGACTTGGGGAGTGATCCCCGAACCTCCGCACACCCGCGCCGACCTGCAGAAGGACCCTGCGCGCGTGAGCGGCATGTTCGACCAGGTCGCCAAGAACTACGACCGCACGAACACCGTGCTGAGCATGGGCAACGACCGCTTCTGGCGGGCTGCGACTCTGCGTGCGGTCGCTCCGAAGCCCGGCCAGCGGATCCTCGACCTCGCAGCGGGGACGGGTGCGAGCTCTGTCGCGCTCGCGCGCAGCGGCGCCGAGGTCGTCGCGGCCGACTTCTCGCCGGGCATGATCGCGGAGGGCCGACGTCGCTACGGTGCGGGGTCCGCGGGCGGCGGCATCCGCAACCTGTCGTTCGTCGAAGCCGACGCGACCGCCCTGCCGTTCGGTGATGACGAGTTCGACGCCGTGACGATCTCGTTCGGGCTGCGCAACGTGAACGAGCCGAAGAAGGCGCTCGCCGAGATGCTGCGGGTCACCAAGCCCGGCGGCCGGCTCGTGGTGTGCGAGTTCTCGCACCCGCCGTCGCGGTCGTTCGAGGGGCTGTACCGCTTCTACAACGACCGCGTCCTGCCCGTCGTCGCGAAAGCGGTCAGCTCGAACGCCGACGCGTACGACTATCTGAACGAGTCGATCCGCGACTGGCCCGACCAGCGCACCCTCGCGACCTGGATCCGCGAGGTCGGCTGGATCGGTGTGGCGCACCGCAACCTCTCGATGGGGATCGTCGCGTTGCACCGGGCCACCAAGGCCCCCGATAGGCTGGGCGGGTGACTCCCTCAGCGCAGGGCTCGCGCGTAGCGGGCAAGCTGGGCCTCACCGACCGCACATTCGCCGGTCCCCGCTCCCGCAAGCTCCGCAAGGCCGTCGATGCGGGCCTGATCGAGGTCGACCGCGTGCTCGCGGAAGAGCTGCGCATGACCGACCAGATCGCCGACGCGGCGAGTCGCTACCTCTACGAGGCGGGCGGCAAGCGCGTCCGGCCGATGCTCGCCCTCATCACCGCGCAGCTCGGCGACGGGGCGAACGAGAACGTCGTCCTCGGCGCGACGGCGCTGGAGATGACCCACCTCGGAACGCTGTATCACGACGACGTGATGGATGCCGCGGACAAGCGCCGCGGTGTTCCCAGTGCCCACGCCGTATGGGGCAACAGCGTCGCGATCCTGACCGGAGACCTGCTGTTCTCACGCGCGAGCCAGATCATGGCGCGCCAGGGCGATCGGGCGATCCGGCTGCAGGCCGACACGTTCGAGCGCCTCGTGCTGGGCCAGATGCACGAGACGGTGGGCCCGCAGGAAGGTGAGGACCGCGCCGCGTTCTACCTCAAGGTGCTCTCGGACAAGACCGGGTCGCTCATCGCCGCGGCGGCCCAGTCCGGCGTGATCTTCTCGAACGCCCCCGAGGAATTCGAGCAGCCGCTCGTGCTCTTCGGCGAGAAGGTGGGTGTCGCCTTCCAGCTGCTGGACGACGTGATCGACCTCTCCGCCGATCCCGACGAGACCGGCAAGGTGCCCGGCACGGATCTGCGGGCGGGCGTTCCGACGATGCCGTACCTCGTGCTCGGACAGCGGACGGATGCCGATTCCATCGCCCTCCGAGAGCGCATCGACGAGGGCGTCGAGCGCATTTCCGCGGGGGAGGACCCCGCGATCCTCGACGACGAACTGGCCGATCTCCGCCGGCACGACGCCACGCAGGCGACCCTCGACCTCGCCCACGCCTGGTCGAACGAGGCGATCGCGGCGCTCGCGCCCCTGCCGGACGGGGCCGTTCGCGAGGCGCTCACACGCTTCGCCCAGGCCGTCGCAGACCGCTCCTCCTGAAAGGACACCACATGACCAAGCTCAGGCTGGCCATCGTCGGTGCAGGACCGGCGGGCATCTATGCCGCCGACATCCTGCTGAAGGCTGAACGCAAGTTCGACGTGTCGATCGACCTGTTCGAGCAGCTCCCCGCTCCGTACGGCCTCGTCCGCTACGGCGTCGCCCCCGATCACCCCCGCATCAAGGGGATCATCACGGCGCTGCGCGACGTTCTCGACCGCGGCGACATCCGCCTGTTCGGCAATGTGCGATTCGGCGAGGACATCACGCTGGAAGACCTCAAGCGCCACTACAACGCCGTGATCTTCGCGACCGGCGCGACCAAGGACTCCTCGCTGGACATCCCCGGCATCGAGGCGACGGGGTCCTACGGGGCCGCGGACTTCGTCAGCTGGTTCGACGGTCACCCCGACGTGCCCCGCGAATGGCCTCTGGAGGCGGCATCCGTCGCGGTCATCGGCAACGGCAACGTCGCGCTGGATGTCTCCCGCATGCTCGCCAAGCACGCGGAGGACCTGCTGCCCACCGAGATCCCCGAGAACGTGTACGAGGGCCTCAAGGCCTCGCCGGTCACCGATGTGCACGTGTTCGGGCGCCGCGGTCCGGCGCAGGTGAAGTTCACCCCGCTCGAGCTTCGTGAGCTCGGCGAACTGCGTGATGTCGACATGGTCGTCTACGACGAGGACTTCGACTACGACGACGCGTCGCGCGCCGCGATCGCGAGCAACAAGCAGGTCATGGTGATCGACCGTGTGCTGCAGTCGTGGCGCAAGCGCGATTCGGTCAACAACGCCGGAGGGACGGCATCCCGTCGCCTGCACCTGCACTTCTACGCGAAGCCGCTCGAGGTCGTCACGGATGCCGAGGGCCGCGTGTCCGCGTTCCGCTGGGAGCGCACGCGGCCGGACGGCGAGGGCGGGGTGATCGGCACCGGCGAGATCCGTGAGGTCCCGATCCAGGCCCTGTACCGGGCCGTCGGCTATTTCGGTTCGCCGCTGCCCGGCATCCCGTTCGACAAGCGCCACGGCGTCATCCCGAACCACGAAGGCCAGGCGTTGCGCAAGGACTCGAACGACCGCGTGCCGGGCGTCTACGCGACCGGCTGGATCAAGCGCGGGCCCGTGGGCCTGATCGGGCACACGAAGTCGGATGCGATGGAGACGGTGCGCCACCTCATCAACGACCAGGGATCCTGGTGGCAGCCGGTGGATCCGTCGGAGGAAGCGATCCCCGCACTTCTCGCCGAGCGCGGCGTGCGCTGGACCGACCTCGACGGCTGGCACCGGCTCGACGAGCACGAGGTCGCCCTCGGTGCGCCGCACGAGCGTGCGCGCATCAAGGTCGTACCGCGCGACGAGATGGTGCGGGTCTCGCGCGGAGAGTGACCCCGCGCGGCCGGGGACGGGACGGATGCCGTGCTGAGGGCCGCCGGTAGGCTGGCGCGATGGCGCATGACTGGGTCGCGGATGTTCTCGGCGAGCCGTTCGAGCAGCTCACCCTCGACCTCGGTGAGGATTCGGAAGGACCGGTCGTCGCGACGCTCGTGCGATCACTCGCGCGCCACTCGGTCTTCGCGAACCTGCTCGGCGACCGGAGGCCGCTGCACGACGTCGACGTCCTGTACGTCCACGGCTGGTCGGACTACTTCTTCCAGCGCAGCCTTGCGCGCTACTGGAACGATCGGGGAGCCGACTTCTACGCCCTCGATCTCCGCAAGTACGGTCGCAGCATCCGCCCGGGGCAGACTCCGGGCTACATCGCCGACCTGACGACATACGACGAGGACATCGCCGCCGCGCTGATCGCGATGGGTCGCCCGGGCGACGGGTCGCCCACCGATCGCCGTCTCGTCCTGGTCGGTCACTCGACCGGCGGGCTTACGCTCAGCATCTGGGCGTCGAATCATCCGGATGCCGCGTCCGCGCTGATCCTGAACAGCCCGTGGCTGGAATTCCAGCTCGGGGTCGTGCGAGGGGCCGTGGCACCCGTCGTGGAGCTGCAGTCCCGGCTGCGACCGCTCGGCACCCTGCCGCAGGTCGACATGGGCTTCTACACGCGGGCGCAGCGCGAGGCGGCGGGCCGTGAGCTCGACGTGAACCCGGAGTGGCGCCCCGAGCAGACGATGGCCGTGCACCACGGCTGGTTGGCGGCGATCCTGGCCGGCCACGCGAAGGTCGCCGCAGGACTGCACGTGAGTGCGCCGGTGTGCGTGCTCCTGTCGCAGAAGTCCGCCGTCCCCGCCCGCTGGTCGGACGAGCTCACGCGGACCGACAGTGTGCTCGTGGTCGACGACATCGCGCGCGCGGCCTTGAAGCTGGGGGACTCCGTGACGATCGAGCGAATCCCGGGCGCCCTGCACGACGTGTTCCTGTCCCGACCTGAGGCGCGCGACACCGCGTACGAGCGGATGGATCGCTGGGTGATGGGCAGCCTCGGCACGTCCCGGCTTCCACTCGCACCCGGAACATACGACTGAGCCGCCCCCCGAGCGGGCGGCGGCTCATGACGGGCGGGCTACTTCTGCACGAACGGAAGCAGAACCGCGTTGACCTCCGCGGCGTGCGTCCAGAGCATGCCGTGCGGGGCGCCGTCGATCTCGTGGTATTCGGCCTCGGGCAGCGCGGAGTGGAACGGGCGTCCGGTTGCGTCGATCGGCAGGATGTTGTCGGCGGTTCCGTGCGCGATGAGCACGGGCCTGCCGCTCTCGCGCACCGCGGCGACGTCGGCGGAGAAGTCCTCGATCCACGCGGGCACGACGGCGTAGGCGGCGACAGGTGCACTGCCGGTCGCGGTGTTCCAGCTCGCCGTGACGGCCTCCTCGGAGATACGGGATCCGAGGTTCTCGTCCAGGTTGTAGAAGTCCTTGTAGAACTGGGTGAACCAGGCGAACCGGTCTGCCCTGGCCGCAGCCGCAATGCCGTCGAAGGTTTCCTGCGGGACGCCCTGGGCCAGCATCCCCGGCTCGAGCGATGCGAGGAATGCGTACTTCGCGACGCGATCGGTGCCGAACAGTCGTGCGTGACGGGCCAGTTCGCCGGTGCCCATCGAGAACCCGACCAGGATCACATCCTGCAGGTCGAGCGCGGTCAGGACGGCGTTCAGGTCCGCGGCGAACGTGTCGTAGTCGTAGCCGGCCTCCACCTTGGATGACCGGCCGAAGCCGCGGCGGTCGTACGTGATGACTCGGTAGCCCGCCTCGCGCAGTTCGCGGGACTGGCGCTCCCACGAGGATCCGTCCAGCGGATATCCGTGGATGAGCACGACGGCCTGGCCGGCGCCGTGGTCTTCGTAGTACAGCTCGATGGGGGTCGAGTTCTCGGTGCCGACGTTGATGTATCCCATGGCTTCTCTCCTTCGCTGACGCGGAGAACGATCGTTCTCTGCCGATATCGGCTATCGTAGAGAACGTTCGTTCTCACCGCAAGTACCCGAGAGGTGAACGTGTCCGAAACGCTCACAGACCACGACCGCATCGTCGACGCCGCGGACAGGCTCTTCTACGGCAAGGGCATCCAGGCCGTCGGGATGGACGCCGTCCGCGCGGAAGCGGGCGTGTCCCTCAAGAAGCTTTACGGCGAGTTCTCGTCCAAGGACGCGCTCCTGATCGAAGTTCTGCGCCACCGCGCGATGATCTGGGACGACGGCATCGCTCGTGCTGCGGCATCCGCTACTTCGCCTCGCGAGCGACTGCTCGCGGTGTACGACTTCTTGGACGGGTGGTTCCGTCAGACCGGCTTCCGCGGTTGCGGGTTCATCAATGCGTTCGGAGAGATGGGGGAGGTCTCCCCGGCCGTCGCCGGCCTCGTGCGGGAGCAGAAGGAATCCTTCCGGCGCTATCTGGACGCGCTCGTGCTCGAACTCGGTGCGCCGCCTGCCTTGGCCGCCCAGCTCGCCCTCCTCGCGGAAGGCGCTCAGACGACCGCGGCGATCAGCGGCGACCCGGGCGCCGCAGCGCAGGCGCGTGCGGCCGCAGGCGTGCTGATCGATGTCGCGACAGGATCGCCGGCGCGCTGATGGCAGAGCGTTGCGGAGGCGTCTCAGCGCTCGTCGGACCTGGATCGACCCGTCGCTTCCTGCAGGCGGTCGATGTGCTCCGACGCCTCGGCCTTGGTCAGGTCGGCTGAGATCTCCTCGCCGGCCTCGCGAGCAAGGGTGTCGAGATAACTGCGCTGAGCGGCAGTCATCGGCTCGTCGCCGGTCACCCAGTCGGAGGGATCCTTCGCGGCGGGGTTGTCGGTGGTGGCGGTTGCGCCGAGGACGTCGTCGGTCTGTTCTGATTCGGACATGTGTTCGACACTACGACGGCATCGGGCTGTTGCCGGAGGGCTTGACAAGGTGCGGACGCGGGGGATGAGGTGATCTCCGGCGTCGATCCCGTCGCCAGGGTGAGGTCACCGGACCTGAGGGTGGGCGACCAGAGAGCACGGAGGAGACGGCATGGACGACGATGCGACCGATTCCGGTCTGATCGGCCGGACGCCATCGATCCGCTTCGGCGCGGCCCTCAACTGGCCTTCAACCCGATCCGCGGAGACGCCCCTTCGCGGGGGCGCACCCATTTCGATGTCTTCGTCCCGGCCGACCAGGCGCAGGCGCGGGTCGAGGCGGCGCTGGCAGCAGGTGGGCGACTCGTCGATGACACGAACGCCCCGGCGTGGTGGTCGCTCGCGTCGCCGGACAATCACGGCGTCGACTTCGCCTCGTGGACGGACACGTACGAATAGGGCGCGCTGTCTTCAGACCGCGAGCGTGCCGACCGTCTCGCCGAACAGCTCGCCGGTCTTCTCGAACCCGACGCGCAGGTAGAACTTCTCCGGTCCGTCGTCAGCGGGATCCCACAGCACGGTGATCTGCTCGTAGCCCCGCCGGCGGGCCTCATCGCACACTCGCTCCACCGCGAACCGTCCGACGCCCCGCCCCTTGGCCTCGTCCGCGACGTTCAGTCGCCAGATGCCGCCGCGGAACTCGGGAATCTCGTTGTCGGGGTCCCAATTCGCCATCACGAACCCGACGACCTCGTCGCCGTCCATGATCACGCGCGGCCATGCCGTCGGAGTCACGTAGGCCTCGGCGATCGAGAAGACCACGGGTGCGACGTAGGCCTTCTCGCCCTCCGCAGGAGGGATACGCACGGCCGCCGGGAGATTGTCCTCGTCGAGTTCGACGAGTCGCAGATCGCTCATGCCCGCACGATAGCGGCGGGCGCGGACAAGCGGGTCAGCGGTAGTTGGTGAACTGCAGGTCGACGTCGAGGTCGGCGGCCTTGAGGAGGCGCTGGACCTCCTGCAGGTCGTCGCGGCTCTTGGACTGCACGCGCAGCTCGTCGCCCTGGATCTGCGACTTGACGCCCTTCGGGCCCTCGTCGCGGATGATCTTGCCGATCTTCTTCGCGTTCTCCTGGGAGATGCCGTCCTTGAGCGTCGACGTGATGCGGTACTCCTTGCCGCTGGCGACCGGATCGCCCGTCTCGAGGCTCTTGAGCGAGATGCCGCGCTTGATGAGCTTGGACTGGAAGACATCGAGCACGGCCTTTGCGCGCTCTTCGGTGTTCGCCTTGATCAGGATCGCCTCACCGCTCCACTCGATCGACGCGCCGGTGCCCTTGAAGTCGTACCGCTGCTCGACCTCCTTGCGGGCCTGCTGCAGGGCGTTGTCCGCCTCCTGGTGGTCGACTTTGCTCACGATGTCGAAGGAAGAATCAGCCATGCCGGGCAGTCTACTCGGCACGGATGCCGGGGCCTCGGAGTCCGGATCCTCAACTGCGCAGCGGGTCACCGAGTTCGCGATGAAGCCGCGATCCGTGAGCAGCCGCTCCGCCAGCAGCCTCTCTGTCGCGGCTTCGACCTGATCCAGCATGTGCTCCGCTGCAGAACCCGTGAGCGCGCCGCTCTTCACGTACTGCGCGTCGACGTCGTCGTGGGGCACCGGTTCCGGCGAACCGGGTGCGTACGGACCGGTGCCGGTCTCGCGGCGAGCGAGCGGTTCGTCATCCCCCCAGCCTCTCATTCGCTGCACCGAGGCTTGACGGGGCACAGACTGTGCAAGCGCTTGCACCGGCGATGGCGGTTATGTACGTCTCGGGCCGCCGAGAGCGGCATCCGCTTGTCGTCAACCTCTCATCAGGTCACGAACCCGTATCGATCAGGAGAGTGAAGGGTTGCGGTTTTCCGGGTCCGTGGTAAAAATGTAAGCGCTTGCATATCGCGAGCGGAAGAACGGCCTTCACGGTGCACCCGCCCCGGCTCGGCCGGACATCCCCCTATTGCACGTAAGAGAGGCACACCGATGAAGGTGAACAGGAAGAGCGCGATCGGAGTAGGCGCGCTCATCGCCGGAAGCATGGTCCTGCTGGGCGGCTGCGCCGGCGGAAGCACGGATGGCGGCGACAGCGGCGGCGACAGCGCCGACTCGACGCCCATCACGGTCTGGGTCGACATCGAGCGCAAGCCCGCGCTGGAGGGTGTCGCCAAGAGCTTCACCGAGGAGACCGGTGTCGAGGTCAAGCTCGTGACGAAGGACTTCGCCACGGTCGACCAGGACTTCATCAGCCAGGTCCCCACCGGCAAGGGCCCGGACGTGATCGTCAGCCCCCACGACAAGCTCGGCTCCTACGTCGCCGCGGGTGTCGTCGCGCCGCTCGAGCTCGGTGACGTCGCGGACGGCTTCGCCGAGTCCTCCATCCAGGCCATGACGTACGACGGCAAGGTCTACGGCGTGCCGTACTCGATCGAGAACGTCGCGCTCGTGCGCAACACCGATCTGGTCGCCGAGCCCGCCACGACGTACGACGAGGTCATCGCCAACGGCACCGCCGCCGGCACGGAGTACAAGTTCCTCGTCGGACTCAGCCCCGAGCAGGGCGACCCGTACCACCTGTACCCGCTGCAGACGTCGTTCGGCTCCCAGGTGTTCGCCCAGAACGCCGACGGCAGCTACGACGCATCGCAGCTCGTGCTCGGTGACGAGGCCGGTATCGCGTTCGCCGACTGGCTCGCCACGCAGGGTGCCGCCGGATCGAACGTCATCAACGCCAACATCGACGGCGACCGTGCTCGCGAGTTCTTCCTCGCCGGCCAGTCCCCGTACTACCTGACGGGCCCGTGGAACATCCCCGCGATCTCCGAGGCCGGCATCAACTACGCCATCGACCCGCTCCCGAGCGCCGGTGGCCAGGAGGCCAAGCCCTTCATCGGCGTCAACGGCTTCTTCCTCTCGAGCAAGTCCACGAACGCTCTGGCGGCGACGAACTTCATCGTCAACTACCTCAGCACCGAGGACGCCCAGCTCGCGCTGTACGAGGTCGGCGGCCGTCCGCCGGCACTGACCGCGGCCTACGAGACCGCTGCCGCCGAGAACCCCGACGTCAAGGCGTTCGGTCAGATCGGCCAGACCGGTGCTCCGATGCCCGCCATCCCCGAAATGGGTGCCGTGTGGTCGGACTGGGGCAACGCCGAGCTGCAGATCATCAAGGGTGAGGGAGGCGAGCCGGCGACCATCTGGACGACCGCTGCCACCAACATCCAGGGCAAGATCTAAGGCCCGAAAAGCAATCCAGGTGGGTGGGGCTGTTCGCGGCCCCACCCACCTGTCTAATCTCTGAGGCACGACACTGCGATGAAGGAGCGTCCATCGATGGCGACCGCTGATCAGGAGACGGTGAAGCCGACCGGCACCGCCGGAGGCTCCTCGCTCAACCGCTGGGGCGATGACCCCCTCTTCAAGCCCAAGAAGCGCCTGACCTCGGGCGGTCTGATCGCCCTCCTGTTCAAGGTGATCCTGCTCGGCATCATCGATGCGGTCGCGATCCTCGCGGTCTACATCCTGATCGGCAAGGGCGACTGGATCGCCGCCGGCGTGCTGGTGATCGTCGTCGCGCTCGTCAACTTCATCTACCTCCGCCCTGGCCTCCTGCCGGGCAAGTACCTGACACCGGGACTCTTCTTCCTCGCGATCTTCCAGATCTTCGTGATCATCTACACCGGCTACATCGCCTTCACGAATGCCGGTGACGCGCACAACAGCACCAAAGAGGATGCGATCGCCCAGATCATCCGCACCTCCCAGGATCGCGTGCCCGATTCGCCGTCGTACACCGTGCAGGTGTTCAAGCAGGGCGACCAGTTCGGGATGCTGTTCGCCGAGCCCGGCGGTGATCTGTCGTTCGGTACGAACGAGCAGCCCCTCGAAAGCGTGAACGGCGCGCCGGACGGCTGGGACCAGCTGAACCTGAACCAGATCATCCGTTTCCAGGACCAGGTCCTCGACCTCAACGTCCAGGTCACCGATGACGTGAACGACGGCACGCTGCGCACGTCCGATGGGCAGAACGCGTACGTGTTCGTCTCGAGCCTGGCCTATGACGAGGCCGCGGACACGTTCACGAACACCCAGACCGGTCAGGTCTACGTCGACGACGGCGAGGGCAACTTCCGCGCCGAGGACGGGGCGACCCTGACGCCCGGGTGGCGTGTCGTGATCGGGTGGGACAACTTCGCCAGTGTCTTCACGAACGAGCAGATCCGCGACCCCCTGCTGCGTGTGACGGTGTGGACGTTCGCATTCGCCGCGCTGTCCACCCTCGTGTGCTTCGCGTTCGGCCTCTTCCTCGCGATCGTGCTCAACCACCCGACCCTGCGCGGCAAGCGGATCTACCGCATCCTCGTGATCCTGCCGTACGCGTTCCCGGCCTACCTCACGGGCCTCGTGTGGGCGGGCATGCTCAATCAGGAGTTCGGCTACATCAACGAAGTGCTGCTTGGAGGTGCGTCGATCCCCTGGCTCGCCGACCCGTGGCTGGCACGCTTCAGCGTGATCTTCGTCAACATGTGGCTCGGATACGGATACATGTTCCTCGTGTGCACCGGGGCCCTCCAGTCGCTTCCCGACGACATCGTCGAAGCGGGCAAGATGGACGGCGCGAGCGCGTGGCGCATCTTCCGCTCGATCAAGATGCCGCTGCTGTTCGTCGCGGTCGCGCCGCTGCTGATCGCGACGTTCGCATACAACTTCAACAACTTCGGCGTGATCTACATGCTGACGCGAGGCAATCCGCGCTTCACGGACACGACCCTCGACGTCGGAGCCACCGACATCATGATCACCATGGTCTACAAGGTCGCCTTCGGCGGTGGCGGCGGTCGTGACCTGGGCCTGGCATCGGCGCTGTCGATCCTCATCTTCATCATCGTGACGGTCGTCGCGATCGTGAGCTTCCGGCAGACCAAGGCACTGGAGGACATCAACTGATGAGCGAGAACACCAACTCCGCCGGCACGCGTCGCGAGCGCGCCGCCATGCAGGACGCCGTCGTCGGAACCTTCTCCGGCCAGGGCGCGGTCGAGGGGGAGCTCGTGGGCTCCGCCCTGGCTCCCGCGCAGACCACCGTCGCTCCGCCGCAGAACAGGCGCAGCTTCAAACGATGGTTCACCGATACGGGCTGGCGGCACATCGTGGCCTGGGTCGCGATCATCTTTGCGCTGTTCCCGCTGCTGTACATCGTCTCGGCATCGTTCAACCCGGTGGGGACCCTGACCGGCTCGAACCAGCTGTTCTCGTCGTTCTCGACGCGCAACTACGAGCGGCTGTTCAACGACCCGAGCATCCCGTACGCCACCTGGTACGTGAACTCGCTCATCATCGCGATCGTGACGAGCGTCGCCACCGTCTTCCTCTGTGCGCTGGGCGCGTATGCGTTCTCGCGCATGCGCTTCCGCGGACGCCGATTCGGCCTGGCGACCCTCTTGGTGCTGCAGATGTTCCCGCAGCTGCTGGCCATCACCGCGATCTTCCT
>JASBUD010000164.1 GCA_030148105.1 Microbacterium sp.
GGCGAGCCCCTCGCGGACGTCGCCGAGGGTGAGTCCGGTCCACCAGGCGAGGTCGCGGTCGGTCGCCGGGCCGCGCGCGTGCAGGTAGCGGCGGGCGATCTCGCGGAGCGCGGCGTCACGGTCGAGCCGCCGGGGCTCGCGCACGTGATCATCGAGGAGCGTCCAGGTGTCTTTGCCGGCCAGCACCGCCACGCCCGACTGGGCGAGCCGCCCGAGAAGATGGGCTCCGCGCTGCCCGCTGATGTCGTATCCGCCCGCAGCGAGGGACGTGAGCAGTTCGCGTCTCTCGAGTCGTCCGCCGTCCGCGAGCACGTCGCGGGCGATCCGCTCGGCGCGATCGAAGTCGGAGGCCTCCAGGCCGAGCTGACGGTGGCGTCCCGCGGCGGCACGGAGTTCGCGGTCGCCGGTGAGTGCGACCATCCAGCGCACGTCTTCGGCGGCGACGACGTGCAGCGTCGAGCGGAACGGCCACGAGCGCACGAGCTCACCCGACGCGAAGGCCGCCTCGACCTCGGTCACGGTTGCTCCGCACCGGAGGCCGATCGACCAGAGCGCACCGGGAAAGTCCTGCCCCTGCAGCGCGAGCAGCCGTCGTACGGCGGCGACCGGAGTCGGGTCCGAGCCGCCCGCGATCCCGAGCGCCGTGAGGCGCAGCGCGGTCAGGCGGCGGCGATCGGCGTCGAAAGGTCGGGCCACCCGTCCAGTATCGGGCGGAGGTACGACGCGGAGGCGAACCTCAGTCGAGCGGGAGGGTCGGCAGCTGGATGGCCGGGTCGTCGTCGGAGGTGACGACGTAGGTGGGGCCGGACTGGTCGGGCGCGGCCTGCGCGGAGGTGGGCGACACGGCGAACACGCCGCCGATGGCGATCGTGACGACGCCGAGGCCGAGGCCCGCGGTCGCGAGTCCGCGGAGAACCGTCAGACGCGAGGTGCGGTGCATCCCGAAGAGCATCATGCCGAGCGCGGCGAGCGCGGTGGCGCCTGCGGCGACGATGACGGCGGCGAACAGCCCGGCGTCGGGCGCGGCCGAAGCGGCGGTGGTGAAGAGCGCGGCGGACATGCCTTGCTGTTCCTCTCGGGGGAAAGGGAACCGCGGGTCTGGGGGACCTGCCCGGCGGGGGAGCCGGACGCGGGTGGTGCCTGGGGGGGTGAGGCGGGTGGCGGCGTGTCCGCACAAAGGGGGACTCGCAACCGAAGTCGAAACTACCCGTCCGCGGCGCGCAGGGTCAAGGATGTCGTTCCCCCGTCTTCGGGGGCAACCCGGGTGAGGGACGCGGACTCGGCGGTCACAGCACGCCGAGCGCGGTGAGGTTCTCGCTGAGACCCGCCCCGTCGGCAGCCGCCACCCAGGGCACGGCCGCACCCGGGTCGCCCTCGGTCGAGCGCCCACCGGCGAGCACCGCCTCCCCGGGGGTGAGCCGTCGGATGGCGACCGCGCGCACGTGACCCGGATGCGTCGTCGCGAAGTCGCCGTAGATGCTCTCGTCGTGCTGGCCGTCGTCGCCGACGAGCAGCCAGCGGATGCGGGGGAACTCTTCGGCGAGCCGTTCGAGGCTTCGCCGCTTGTGCACGCGACCGCTGCGGAACCAGTGCTCGGGCGACGGCCCCCAGTCGGTGAGCAGCAGAGGTCCGCGCGGGTAGAGGTTACGGGTGAGGAAGCGCGTGAGGGTCGGCACGACGTTCCAGGCGCCCGTCGAGAGGTACACGACGGGAGCGCCGGGATGCGCGCGCATGATGCGCTCGTAGAGCACGGCCATGCCGGCGACGGCGGTGCGCGCGTGCTCGTTGAGCACGAAGGTGTTCCAGGCGGCGAGGAACGGGCGCGGAAGTGCGGTCACCATGACGGTGTCGTCGACATCGGAGACGAGGCCGAACTCGGCCGACTCGTCGACCACGTACACGGGCTCGTCGACGGCATCCCGACCGGGGAACGAGAGACGGACGGACGACCAGCCGGGGGCGACGTCGGACTCGACGCGCGCGTCGATCACACCCCCGCGATCGGTGCGCACCATGCTGGTGACCGCGCCGGCGCTGACCGTCACCTCGGCATCCCGCACCGGGACCGAGGTGAAACTGCGCCAGCCGCGGATGCTCGTGAAGCGGTCGACTCCGGGCTTGCGCAGGACGACGCGTCCGAGCACGCGCACCCACCCGTCACCGCCGTAGCCGACGAAGGGTACGACGGTCGGCACCCGACCGGCGCGGCGGGCCCACCCGGACCGGAGGCGATGCACCGCGTCGCCGAGGCGGAGCGTGAATCGCAACACCGGATCCGCCATGTCCCCCAGTGTGTCATGGCGACATTTCAGGGAATCCTCGACACTCGCGGGTCTAGACTCACGGACGGATCAGGCTGAGGAGACCCCGATGGTACAGACGCATCTGGAAGCTCCGCGGGTCGAGGGGACCGCGGTCATCCGCAACGAACCGGTGCAGGCCCGCAGTGCTGCGCGGCTCACGGCACTGCTCGACGCCGCAGCGCACGTCGTGCACGAGATCGGCTACGAGCGGCTCACCACCGCGATGGTCGCGGATCGCGCCGGAGCCTCGATCGGCACCGTCTACCGTTACTTCCCCGATCGCATCGCGGTGCTCCAGAGTCTCGCGGCGCGCAACGCGGAGCGCACGAGCGGGCTCGCCCTCGCCGAGATCTCCCAGTCCGCGCACCGCGACTGGCTGACCGCGCTGTCGGCGGCGTTCCACCACGTCATGATCGCCTTCCGCGACGAGCCCGGATTCGCGTCGCTCCGCTACGGGGATGCCATCGACCTGCGCCCGGCGAGCGGCACCCCCGCCCTGCAGGCGTTCGCGGATGCGCTGTTCGACGCGCTCGTCGCGCGCTTCGACCTCGACTCCTCCGCCGAGGCGCGTGCGGCGTTCGCGGCGTCCGTCGTCGCGTCGGATGCCCTGTGTGCTCGGGCGTTCCGCCTCGATCCGGCGGGTGACGAACGCTTCCTCGAGGCCGGCCGCGCCGCCACCGCCGCCCTCCTGCGTCCTTACTGGGGCTGACCCACCCCCGCGGGTTGAGTAGCGCCTGCGCGACGCGCAGACGCGTATCGAAACCGCATGGGCGGTAGCCGCGGGTTGAGTAGCGCCTGCGCGACGCGCAGACGCGTATCGAAACCGCATGAGCGGTAGCCGCGGGTTGAGTAGCGCCTGCGCGACGCGCAGACGCGTATCGAAACCCCACGTTCGTCGTGCCTGGTT
>JASBUD010000165.1 GCA_030148105.1 Microbacterium sp.
GAGCTTCGCAACGCCGGTCTCGGCCTGGCTCTGACGGCGACGACCCTCGAAGGAGAAGGGCTTGGTCACGACGCCGATCTTGAGCGCACCGAACGACTTCGCGATCTTGGCGACGACGGGCGCACCGCCGGAACCGGTACCGCCGCCCTCGCCCGCGGTCACGAAGACCATGTCGGCGCCGCGCAGCGCCTCGTCGATCTCTTCCGCGTGGTCTTCCGCGGCGCGGCGCCCCACCTCGGGGTCGGCGCCGGCACCGAGGCCGCGCGTGAGCTCGCGGCCGACGTCGAGCTTGACGTCGGCGTCGCTCATGAGCAGAGCCTGCGCGTCGGTGTTGACCGCGATGAACTCCACGCCGCGAAGGCCGAGTTCGATCATGCGGTTGACGGCGTTGACGCCGCCGCCGCCGACACCCACGACCTTGATCACCGCGAGGTAGTTCTGGTTCTGGCTCATGCCGGCCTCCGTCTGTGCTGCGCCCTGGTGGAATCACGTGGTGTGAAACCTTCAACCTCATCTAGAGGCTTAAAGAATTGCCCGGTATGCAATTCCTCTGGGTCGAAAGTATGCGGACGCCGACCCGCGGCGGGGATCGTCGCGGCGTGTCGCGACATCGTCTCCAGAACCCGTCCGCGCGGGGCTGAGATCGGGTCAGCGGACGACGATCGCGCTCGGCGAGGACACGTCGTAGACGCTCACCGTAGCGGGCGGCCGCGCCGCCATGATCTTCTCGAGCGTGACAGCCTTCAATGCCGAATCCTCGGCGCTCCCCCACACCACCTGCGCGTTCGAGTCGCCGAGAGTGAGGGTGACGTCATCCGGCGTGGAAGCGGACACGGCCGTCACCTGCGCGAGGATCGACGACGGCAGCGATCGCATGACCTGACCGACGGAGGTGAAGGCCTTCGACCGCGTCCCCCCCTCGACCGTCAGCAGCGGGCGACCCGCTGCCGGTGTCTCGGTCGTCGACAGCGCGACGCCGGCCGCGTCCACGAGGGTGTACCCGGCCCGGGTCTGGATGAGACCGATCGGTGTCCGCTCGACGATCCGCACGATCAGTTCGTGCGGCGGGCGGGCCTCGAGCGAGTACGACTCGACCAGGGGAAAGGCGACGAGTGCCGCCTTGACGGCACTCTCGTCGATGCGCGGCAACGGTGTCCCGATCTGATCCGACAGTGCCTTCTCCACCGCAAGGGTGTCCAGATTCTCGGCACCGACGATCCGGATCTGCTCGACGGCGAAGAGCGGACTGTACGCCGCACCGAGCGTCGTCAGGACGAGCAGCACGACGGATGCCGCTGCCCCCGCCCAGAGGAGGCGCCGTCTCCTCTGCCGCCCGGTGAAGCGCCGCACCTCGGCGCGCAGAGCCTTCCGGCGCGCCCGCGCGGCCGACCAGACCTCGCGGATGCCGATCTCCTCGTCTCCGGCATCGTCGCGGGCCTGCTCGATCGGCTGCTCCGCGGACGTCGGCAGACCCGCAGGGCGCTGCATTCCGGCAGACGTGAGCGGAACGGTCAGGGGGATGACCGGCGCGACCGCCGCAGGCTCCTCACCCGGCCCCGGTGCGGCGGGAGCGGCATCCGTCTGCTCATCGTCGTGCGTGGGACGGGTCTCCCGGCCGGTCGTCGACGCCGGACCCGCGGTCGTCCCCGACGGCGGCAGCGGCGGTGGGCGGCGCAACGGCGGTCACTCCGCCGCGTCGGGCGCGGCTGCTCGGGCGGTCGGGGTGCTCGCGAGCGCCTCGAGCACCTGCGGGATGATCTGGTACACGTTGCCGCAGCCGAGCGTGATGACGTAGTCGCCCTCGCGCGCAACGGACGCGGTGTAGTCGGCCGCCTGCTGCCAGTCGGCCACGAAGTGCACGTGGGCGGGGTCGGCGAAGGCGTTCGAGACGAGTTCGCCGGTCACCCCCGGAACCGGATCCTCGCGCGCCCCGTAGACGTCGAGCATCACGGTGTGGTCCGCGTGCGTCTCGAGCACCTCAGCGAACTCGCGGTACATCTGCTGCGTGCGCGAATACGTGTGGGGCTGCTGGATCGCGATGATCCGGCCGTCGCCGATCACGGTGCGCGCGGCCTCGAGCGCCGCCGCGACCTCGGTCGGGTGGTGTGCGTAGTCGTCGAACACGCTCACGCCGCGCTGGACGCCGTGCAGTTCGAACCGGCGCACCGTCCCCTCGAAACCCTGCACCGCGCGGACGGCGTCGGCGAGCCCGTGGCCGAGGGTGAGGAGCACCGCGACGGCACCGGCCGCGTTGATCGCATTGTGCGCGCCGGGGACGGCAAGGCGCACCGGCGCATCAACGCCCTCGTGCGTGAGGGTGAACGAGACCGGGCCGTCGGTGCGGATGCCGCTCACCCGCACGTCCGCATCCTCCGCCTGACCGAACGTCACGATGCGCTCGTGGACGAGTCGTTCGGTGACGGTGCGCGCCCCGGGGTCATCGGACGAGATGACGACCGCCTCGCGGGCGCGGTTCGCGAACGTGGCGAACGCGTCGATGAACGCGTCGTCGCTGCCGTAGTGGTCGAGGTGGTCGGGGTCGACGTTCGTGATGAGGGCGATCGACGTGTCGTAGAGCAGGAACGTGCCGTCTGATTCGTCTGCCTCGATCACGAAGAGGTCGTCGGCACCCGTGGCGCTGGACACGCCCAACTGGGCGATCACGCCGCCGTTGACGAACGTGGGGTTCTCGTCGAGCTCCCGCAGCGCGGTGACGATCATCCCGGTCGACGTCGTCTTGCCGTGGGCTCCCGCGACCGAGACGAGCCGGCGGCCGCCGATCAGCCAGTACAGCGCCTGCGAACGGTGGATGACCGGCATCCCGCGTTCTTTCGCGAGGACGAACTCGGGGTTCTCCGGCCAGATCGCCCCCGTGTGGATCACCGTGTCGGCATCGCCGAGGTTCGCGGCGTCATGGCCGACGTGGACGGTGGCACCGAGGGCCGCGAGATCCTGCAGAGCCTGACTGTCCGCGCGATCCGATCCCGAGACGCGGATGCCGCGCTCCAGGAACATGCGCGCGAGGCCGGACATGCCGGATCCGCCGATTCCGATGAAGTGGGCGGCGCCGATGTGCTCGGGGATGGGGAGGCTCAGGTCGGGTCTGATCATGACCCGACAATCCTAGGTCGACGCGTCTGGGAGCCCGCCCCGGCACCCCGTGCGGTGCGGATCCCGAGAAGTCACCGCCTCAGAGCGGCCCACCCTGGCAGGTCGCCAGGTCTTCGAGCGTCTTCGCCTCGGGACACGGCGTGAACCACCAGATGCCGCCGTTCGCGTCCTGGCTTCCGTCGATGTAGGCCTCCCAGCCGCCCCCGGGAAGCACGCGGTAGTACTCCGTGACGGGGTCGCCCTCCGTGGTCGGGCGCGTGACCGCGAGCTCCGCCCCCTCGTCCGCGGCATCCTGCAGGCAGGTGAGGTTCTCGGCGGGGATCTCGTCGCCCTGGCCCAGCTCCACCTCGCCGCAGGAGGGCAGCACCGCGCGATCCGTGAACTGCGTCGGGGTCGGCGCCGGCGTCGCCGGACCCTGCGCGCACCCGGACAGGAGAGCGACCAGCGCACCTGTCAGAGCGGCGGCCGCCACGAGCCGGGCCGTCATGCGACCCTCCCGAGCGCGGCGTCGATCATCGCGATGACGTTCTCGGTGCCGTTGCGCGTGCCGACGGATGCCGCAGCCCGCGTCATCGCCTCGCGTCGGGTTTCGTCGGCCAGGAGAGGCACGACCTCGGACCTGATGCGGTCACCGGTGAACTCGGCATCCGGAATCAGCACGGCTGCACCCGCGCGCACGGCGCTCGCCGCGTTGAGCGCCTGCTCGCCGTTGCCGACCGCATACGGGACGTAGACCGCGGGGATGCCGAGCGCGCTGATCTCGCTCACCGTCGCGGCGCCGGCGCGCGAGACGATGAGGTCGCACAGCGCGAACGCCAGGTCCATCCGGTCGACGTAACGCCGCACCGTGTAACCGGGTGCACCGGGGTCGGTCAGCTCGGACCGCTCCCCCGTGACGTGCACGAGCTGCCAGCCGGCGTCCAGGACGTCCCGCCACGCATCCGCGAAGGCCTCGTTCAGCCGCTGCGCGCCGAGGGAGCCGCCGAAGACGAGCAGCGTCGGCCGGTCGGCGTCCAGTCCGAAGTACGCCGCGGCATCCGCCCGCCGGGCCGCCCGGTCGAGGTCGACGATCTCACGGCGCAACGGCATCCCGACGACACGCCCGCCCCTGATCGGGGTCCCCTCGAACGCGACCCCGACGGCCGCGGCGCGCCGCGCGCCGAGCGCATTGGCCATTCCGGGCTTCGCGTTGGCCTCGTGCACGACGACGGGAATCCGCGCGCCGCGGGCGGCGAGGTAGGCGGGGGCCGCCGCGTAGCCGCCGAACCCGACCACGATCTCGACGCCGCGATCGCGGATGTGGGTGCGCACCTGCGCGATCGCACGCCGCAGGCGCGCGGGGAAGGCGGCGGCCGCGCGATCGGGTCGACGCGGGAACGGCACCTTGTCGACGAAGAGCAGCTCATAGCCGCGCTCGGGCACCAGTCGTGCCTCGAGACCTTCCCGCGTGCCGAGGACGAGGATCTCCGCCTCCGGCTCGCGGGCGCGGAGCGCGTCGGCGACCGCAAGCAGCGGGTTGACGTGACCGGCGGTGCCGCCGCCGGCGAGAAGATAGGTCGTCACCTACCGACCTTAACCCGCGGCCCGCGCGACCCTCGAACCCCGGCCTGCGGGACCCCGTGCGGCACGAGAAGAGGTGTTTCGGGAAGCGCAGGATGAACCGAGGCGGGAAAGACCTGTGTCAGCCGAAACTCCTGTTGCGGTGCCGACCGGCGAAGATCAGCGTCCGGCGCGCGCCGCCGCGCGTTCGCGCCGGATGGCCGCCTGCTGGATCGCGGCGCGGCGCTTGGCCTCCGCTTCGGGCAGCGTGCGCGCGAACGCCAGAAGAACCCCGGAGGCGAGGAGGACGGACAGCAGAGACGTACCGCCCTGCGACATGAACGGCAGCGGCACACCGAGCACCGGGAACACCCTCAGCACCACGCCGATGTTGATGAGCGCCTGGCCGACGATCCACGCCGTGATCGCGCCGGAGACGATCCGCACGAACGGGTCGTCGGTCTTGCGGATCACGTGGAAGGCGCCGATCGCGAACAGGGCGAAAAGCGCGAGGACCACCGCGCAGCCGATGAGTCCCAGCTCCTCGCCGACGATCGCGAAGATGTAGTCGTTCGCCGCCGCGGGCAGCCAGTCGTACTTCTCCTTCGAATTGCCCAGGCCGAGCCCGAACAGGCCGCCGCCGGCCAGCCCCCAGATGCCGTGCAGCGGCTGGTAGCAGTCGTTGAAGTAGTCCGCGAGGCAGTTCGGATTCAAGAAGCTCAGGATGCGGCGCATGCGGTCGGGGCTGTTGACCGCGAACAGGAATGCTCCGATCGCCGCGCCGATGAGCGGGAGGATGAAGATCCGCAGCTTCACGCCGGAGAAGAACAGCGCGCCGAGGACGACGAGCGCGAGGATCATCGCGGTGCCCATGTCGTGCCCCGCCATAACCGTCGCGATCACGAGGATCGACATCGGCACGAGCGGGATGAAGACGTGACGCCACAACCCCAGCAGCGTCTGCTTGCGGAAGAGCACGTAGCCGATCCACAGTGCGAGCGTGATCTTGAGGAACTCGGCGGGCTGGAACTGCAGACCGGCGATCTGCACCCAGTTCCGGTTTCCGTTGGCCTCCACACCGAGACCCGGGACGAAGACCAGCAGCTGGAACAGGACGGCCCCGATGAGGGCCGGCCACGCGATGCGCTTCCAGAACCGCACGGGCATGCGGCTCGCGACGAACATGAGCGGGATGCCGATCACGGCGAACACGGCCTGCTTGATGACCGCCTCATAGGGCGGCTCCCCCGCAGCCGTTGCGGTGGCGGACGTGGCCGACAGCACCATCACGAGCCCGAATCCGGTGAGCAGGAGCGCCGTGGAGGCGATCAGCAGGAACTCGCTCGGCACGGGCGCGAAGACGCGCCCGAGGAATACGCGTGCGGCGAGACCGCTGCGCGAAGGCTCGTCAGTCGGAGTCGGCGGACGGGTTGCCGGTGGTGCCTGCGTCGTACTCGCCACCGGACTCCCTCGCTGTGTGCTCTCGCACCGCGGCGGCGAACCGCCGCCCACGGTCGGCGTAGGAGGCGAACTGATCGAAGGAAGCGGCGGCGGGGGCGAGGAGGACCACGTCACCGTCACGCGCGACCAGGGAGGCCAGTTCGACGACCCGTGCCATGACCTCTTCAGTCTCATCGGCCTCCACGGCGAACACCGGGACCCCCGGCGCGTGTCGCGAGAAAGCCGCGAGCACGGGTTCGCGGTCGGCGCCGATCACGATCGCCGCCTTCGCGGTGGTCCCCCGTGATGCCACGAGTTCGGAGATGTCGACACCCTTCAGCAGTCCGCCGACGACCCACACGGCGCCGGGGTAGGCGGCGAGAGAGGATGCCGCCGCGTGCGGATTCGTCGCCTTCGAGTCGTCGATCCAGGTGATCCCCCCCGAGACGGCGACGACCTCGATTCGGTGCGGGTCCAGCGTGAAGCCCTGCAGAGCGTCCCGGATGGCCGCCGGGGTCACCTCGAGCGATCGGGCGAGTGCACTCGCGGCAAGGATGTTCGCGACGATGTGCGGCGCGGACAGGCCTAGCTCGGCGAGATCGGCGACGGTCGTGAGTTCCAGGGCGCTCGTACGACGGTCCTCCAGGAATGCGCGGTCGACCAGGATGCCGTCCACCACGCCCAGATCGCTCGGGCCGGGCACGCCCAGGTCGAAGCCGATCGCGCGGGCGCCCTCGACCACCTCGGCGTCCTCCACCATCTCCCGCGTCGCCACATCGGCCTTGTTGTACACGCACGCCACACGGGTGTTGTCGTACACGTGCGCCTTGGCGTCGCGGTAGGCCTGGAAGGACCCGTGCCACTCGAGGTGGTCGTCGGCGAGGTTCAGGCAGACGGCCGAGTGGGGCGAAACGGGGTGCGGTCCGCTCTGCAGCCCGAGATACCAGAGCTGGTGGCTGGAGAGTTCGACGACGAGCACGTCGAACCCCTCCGGATCGCGGACGGCATCCAGCACAGGAGTGCCGATGTTGCCGACGGGCGCGGCGCGCAAGCCGCCCTCGACGAGCATCGTCGCGGTGAGCCGCGTCGTGGTCGTCTTGCCGTTCGTCCCGGTGATCACCACCCAGTCGGCGGGGGTGCCGTCGGCGCGCACGACCTTGTCGCGCACGCGCCACGCGAGCTCGATGTCGCCCCACACCGCGATGCCGGCATCCCTCGCCCAGACGATGACCGGGTGCGCGGGCGAGAACCCGGGCGAGGCGATCACGACGTCCGGGGCGAAGTCGACGAGCTCGACCGGGGGCGAGGACAGGGCGCCGACGTGCGCGCGGACGCCGATCACCGGCAGCAGGGTCTCGTACTCGGGGTCGGCCGACTCGGAGAACACGACCACGTCGGCGCCGAGTTCGGCGAGCGTGTCGGCGACCGAGAATCCTGTGACCGACAGTCCCAGGACCGCGACCTTCACTCCTCGCCAGTCCGCGTGCCAGCTGTACAGCCCGTCCAGACGCGCGGCGCTCATGTCTGCGAGAGCCACTCGACGTAGAAGAAGCCGATGCCCGAGACGGCGAGGAGCCCCGCGATGATCCACATGCGGACGACGATCGTGATCTCGGACCAGCCACGCATCTCGAGATGGTGGTGGAAGGGGCTCATCAGGAAGAGGCGCTTGCCGCGCGTCAGCTTGAAGTAGGCCCGCTGCAGGATGACCGAGCCCGGGCCGATCACGAAGACGCCGGCGATCAGGACGGACAGCAGCTCGGTGCGGGTGAGGATCGCCATGGCCGCGATGACGCCGCCGATCGCCATCGATCCGACGTCGCCCATGAACACCTGCGCCTTCGGCGCGTTCCACCACAGGAAACCGACGAGGGCTCCGATGAACGCCGCTGAGACGATCGCGAGATCGAACGGGTCCCTCGTGGCGTAGCAGGCGCCGGCCACCCCGTCGGAGAGGATCGCTCCCCCGCTGCAGGACTGGTTGAACTGCCAGAAGGCGATGAGCGAGAACGCCCCGACCACGAAGACGCCGGCGCCCGCGGCGAGGCCGTCCAGCCCGTCGGTGACGTTGACGCTGTTCGAGTACGCGACGCCGATGAATGTCGTCCACGCGAGGTACAGGAGCCACCCGATGATCGGGCCGAGGGCCATGAAGGACAGCATCGGGATGTCCCGGAAGAACGACACGTACGCCGAGGCCGGCGTCTGGTTCCAGGCGTTCGGGAAGTTCAGCGCCACGATGCCGAACGGCACGGCCACCAGGATCTGACCGACGATCTTGCGCCACCCCGTCAGCCCGAGGCTGCGCTGGCGGCGTACTTTCATGAAGTCGTCGATGAAGCCGACCGCCCCGAAGCCGACCATCATCCAGACGACGAGCCAGCCCGAGATCGTGGGCGGATTGTTACCGCTGTACGCGCCGACCAGATAGCCCACGATCGTGCCGACGATGAAGATCGTGCCGCCCATGGTCGGCACACCGCGCTTCTCGCCGTGACTGGGATTGTGCACGTTCTCCGGGGTGCGGATCACCTGACCCCAGCCCCATTTGCGGAACAGCCGCAGGAAGACGGGGGTGAGGAAAAGCGTGAATGCCAGCGAGATCGCCGAAGCCTTGGAAATGC
>JASBUD010000173.1 GCA_030148105.1 Microbacterium sp.
CAGGGACCCCCGCACCCGAGTGATCCCTAGCCGGACTCTCACAAAACACACAGAACTCGAAGGAGAGTTGTCAATGAAGAACACAGCAACACTGCGGCGCACTGCCGTCGCGGCGCTCGCGCTCAGCGCGTTGATCCTGGCGGGCTGTTCCTCGACGAACAGCACGGGCGGAACGAGCACCGAGGGGACCGGCGAGACGGCGAACAACCTCGAGGCCGACATCGCCGCGGGAAGCGTCGGGACGGTCGACCAGTTCATCGAGATGTCCGACGTGTGCGCGGACGACGCGAAGGACATGACCGTCGGCGTGGTCGACGGCTACGGCACCAACACGTGGTCCAAGACCGTCCTCGCCGAGATCGAGAGCGAAGCGGCCAAGTGCCCGGCGATCACGAGCGTCGAGTTCGTCGCGGGCCGCGGCGACCTCGAGGCCACGACCTCGGGCATCACGTCGCTGGCGGCGAAGGGCACCGACATCATCCTCGTGATCCCGGATGCCGGGCCCGGCGAGGCGCACCTGCCGGCGATCCGCCAGGCGACGCAGGCGGGCTCGATCGTGATCAACTTCGCCTCCGACCCGCAGGGGGAGGCGGGTGTGGACTACCTCGACTACACCGACCAGATCCCGCAGTTCGTCGGCAAGTCCAAGGCGCAGTGGATCGTCGACCAGCTGGGCGACGAGGGCGGCAACGTCGTGTTCTTCGGCGGACCCGCCGGGGCGCTCGTGTCGACGCAGGAGTTCGAGGGCGCGAAGGAGGTCTTCGACGCGAACCCGCAGATCACGCTCGTGAACGAGGAGCCCATCACCACGAACTGGGACCCGGCGCAGGCGCAGCAGGCGATGGCGGGCGTGCTGGCTCAGGGCACCCCGATCGACGCGGTGATCGCCGACTACGGCGCATCCGCCTCGGGTGTCATCCGCGCGTACGAGGCCGCCGGTCAGCCGCTTCCGGTGATCTCCACGACGGACGACAACTCCCTGAGCTGCGGCTTCAGCGCACTCAAGTCGGCCAACCCCGACTACGAGCTGTCCACGGTGTCCTCGCGCACCTGGATCGGTCGCGTCGCACTGCGCAAGGCGGTCGCCGCCTTCCAGGGCGGCAGCGACCAGGAGCCGTCGCTGTACGAGCTCGCGCTCTACGAGGACTCCACCGGCACGACCGATGGAGCCATCACCCCGGACGAGGCGTGCCTGCCCGACGCCCCGTCGGACGCGACCCCGTCCACGCTGCTGACCGCCGATGAGATCAAGGAGCTGTTCGGCTGATGAATGCCCTTCCCACGACGGTCACGTCGGCGCTCACGCTGACCGGCATCACGAAGACGTACCCGGGCGTGAAGGCCCTGGACGACGTCACGGTCGATGTCGCCGCCGGCCGCGTCCACGCCGTTCTCGGTGAGAACGGCGCGGGAAAGTCGACCCTCGTGGGGATCGCCGCCGGGTCGGTGGTGCCGGATGCGGGCACCATCGGCCTCGGCGGGCGGTCGTACGACCGCATCCAGCCCCGCGAAGCCCGCGAAGCGGGCCTCGCGATCGTCTACCAGACTCCCGCCCTCGCGCCGTCCCTCAGCGTCGTGGATGCGGTGATGCTGCTTCTGCCGGATTCGAAGCGCCCCTCGCGACGGACGGCGAGCTCCTGGCTGGCCGACCATTTCGCAGCGCTCCAGCTGCAGATCGACCCCAATGCGGTCGTCTCCTCGCTCTCCCTTCGGGAGGCCCACCTGGTCGAGATCGCGGCGGCACTGGCATCGGATCCGAGCGTGCTCGTCCTGGACGAACCCACCGAGGCGCTCGGGCCCGAAGAGACGGCCTGGCTGTTCGACCAGGTGCACGCACTGGTCGAGCGCGGCGTCGCGATCATCTACATCACCCACCGCATCCCCGAGGTGATCGAGATCGCCACCGATCTGAGCGTCCTGCGGGACGGCCGGGTCGTCGGCCGCGGACAGGTCGCGGACTTCACCGCCGACCAGATCGTCGAGCTCATCATCGGCAGGTCCCTGGAGACGACGTTCCCCGACAAGGCACCCCTGCCGAAAGCGGGAACGGTCCCCGCCCTCGAGGTGCTGGAGCTGACCGGTCCGGGCTACGAACGCGTCTCGTTCGCCGCTCACCCCGGCCAGATCATCGGTCTGGCCGGCGTCGAGGGCAACGGCCAGCGCGCGGTGCTTCGCGGCATCGCGGGCAGCGGGGCCACCGGCGGAAAGGTGCTGATCGGTGGCGAGGAGATCTCTGTGCGGTCGCTGCGCGCCGCCTCGAACTCCGGCATCGCCTTCCTCCCGGGGGACCGGCTCGGCGAGGCCATGTTCGGAAAGATGTCGATCCGTGAGAACACGGTCGCTCCGGCGCTCTCGCTCGCGATGCCGTTCGGATTCGTCAACCGCCGCCGCGAGTACGCGCTGACCCGCGAGGGCATCGCCGGGCTCGCCGTCAAGACGCCGCACCTCGAGGTGCCCGTGAGCGCCCTGTCGGGGGGAAGCCAGCAGAAGGTGCTGCTCGCTCGGGGGCGCCTCGGCAATCCGCGCGTGCTGCTCGTCGAGGATCCGACGCAGGGTGTCGATGCCGGGGCGCGCGTCGAGATCTACGCGTTCCTCCGCGACATGGCGGCGTCCGGCGTCGCGGTCGTGGTGCTCTCCACCGACGCCGTCGAACTCGAGGGACTGTGCGACCGCGTCGTCGTGTTCTCCCGCGGCCGCGTCCAGGCCAGCCTGAGCGGCGACGAGGTCGACGAGCGCGCGATCACCGGCGCCGCGGTGCTCTCGCACGAGACGGCGAACGTCGATGTCGCGAAGGTGGCACGTCGGCGACGCCGTTCTCCCCTCGCCGGCGAAGGTCAGGCGGCGATCCTCCTGGGGCTCGCCGTCGCTCTGTCGATCGTCGCGTCCTTCGTCTCCTCGGCCTTCCTCAGCCCGTTGAGCATCAGTCAGCTTCTGGCGGCGTCCGCCGTGCTCATCCTCGTGGGGCTCGCGCAGCTGGTGGTCGTGATCACGGGCGGCATCGACCTCAGCGTGGGCTCGGTCGTCGCGCTCTCTGCGGTGATCGTGTCGTTCTTCGCGCAGCAGGACATCGGCTTCTTCGCGCTCGGCGCGTTGCTGGCCCTGCTCGCCGGCGCACTGGTGGGTCTCGTGAACGGTCTGCTCGTGACCCGACTGAGCCTGCCGCCCGTGATCGCCACGCTCGTCACCTCGATCGCCGTCCTCGGCATCGCGCAGGTCCTCCGGCCCTTCCCCGGCGGATCCGCCGACGGCGGTCTGCTGACGACCCTCGGGCTCGCTGTGGCCGGCATCCCGATCGTGCTCGCGATCGCCGTCGCGGTCGCCGTCGCGCTGTGGTTCGTGATCCAGCGGACCGGTCCCGGGCGCGGGCTGCGCGCCGCCGGTTCGGATCCGGTCAAGGCGAATCGCATGGGTGTGCGGGTGCCCGCGACCCGCCTGTACGCGGCGATCACCGCCGGGGTGCTGGCGGCGATGGCCGGCCTCGTCGTCTACTCCCGGTCGGGGATCGGCGACGCGAACGCCGCGCAGGCGCTGACCTTGACCTCGGTGACGGCGGTCGTGATCGCCGGAGCCAGCATCTTCGGGGGGTCCGGCTCCGCGCTCGCCGTCGCCGCTGCGGGAATCCTTCTGCAGACTGTGACCAGCGCGCTCTCCTTCCTTTCGGTGGGATTGTCGTGGCAGTACTGGATCCAGGGCGCCTTCGTCCTGTTCGCCGCGATCGTGCCGATCACGATCGCGCTCATCCGCAACGACCGCGCGCGTCTGGGCCGGCTGCGCGCCGGCTGAGCCCCCTGGACCAGAACGTCAGAGAGGACATCATGAAGAACACCGGAACGACCGGCATGAACGCCGTCGACTGGGAGGCGCGCGTCGATTTCGACCGCCTGCGCTCCGACCGCCTGCGGCGCCTCCGGGCCGAGCTCGACCGCTCCGAGCTCGGCGCGGTGCTCGCGTTCGACTTCTCCAACATCCGCTACATGACCGCGACCCACATCGGCACGTGGGCCATGGACAAGCTCATCCGCTTCAGCCTGCTGACCCGCAACAGCGACCCGATCTCGTGGGATTTCGGTTCCGCGGCCAAGCATCACGCGCTGTACAACCCGTGGCTGGACGTCACGACGGCGGAGATGGATGCCGACCCCAACGCGCCGCACGAGAACGCCCCGCGTCCGCGGCTCGAGCGCGGTGCCCGCGCGGGCATCTCGACCCTGCGCGGCGCCTTCACCCCCGACGCGGGCATCGCGGAGGGCGTCGCGAAGAAGATCAAGCGCGAGCTGGAGAAATTCGGCCTCGCGGATCAGCCGCTCGGCGTCGACGTGATCGAGCTGCCCATCCTGTTCGCGCTGCAGCAGGAGGGCATCCGGGTCGTGGACGGCCAGCAGGTCTTCATGGAGGCGCGACGGATCAAGACCGGTGACGAGATCCGGCTTCTCACGCAGGCGGCGTCGATGGTGGATGCCGCGTACGAGGAGCTCTACCGGTTCCTGCGTCCCGGCGTCCGCGAGAACGAAGCGGTCGGGGTGGTCGCCAAGACCCTCTACGACCTCGGCTCGGAGTATGTCGAAGGCGTGAACGCGATATCGGGCGAGCGCTGCTCGCCGCATCCCCACGTGTTCAGCGACCGCCTGATCCGTCCGGGAGATCCGGCGTTCTTCGACATCCTGCACTCGTTCAACGGCTACCGCACGTGCTACTACCGCACGTTCGCCGTGGGCTCGGCGAGCTCGGCACAGCGCGACGCGTACACGCGGGCGCGGGAGTACATGGACCGCGCGATCGCGCTCGTGAAGCCCGGGGCGACCACGGCCGACATCGTCTCGGTCTGGCCGACCGCGCAGGAGTTCGGCTTCGCCGACGAAGAAGCCGCGTTCGCACTGCAGTACGGACACGGTGTCGGTCTGTCGATCTGGGAGAAGCCGATCTTCTCGCGCCTGGTGTCGCTGGATCACCCCGAAGTCATCCAGGAGGGCATGGTGTTCGCGCTGGAGACCTACTGGCCGTCGGCGGATGGATGGGGCGCCGCCCGGATCGAAGAAGAAGTCGTCGTCACCGCGGACGGGTGCGAGGTCATCACCAAATTCCCGGCCGAAGAGCTGCTGGTCGCCGGGCCCCGCTACATCGCCGTCGGCGGACCCCTCAACCTGCAGCGCGACAGTCAGTCCCACCTGAACACCACGTGGGGTCGCGGGGAGGCCTGACGTGCAGATCGGCTTCCTGGGCCTCGGATCGATGGGGTCCGCGATGGCGACGCGTCTGGTGGAGGCCGGGCACGACGTCGCCGTGTGGAACAGATCCGAAGCGGCAGCGGACCCCCTGATCGCGGCGGGGGCGCGCAGGGCCCACACGCCCGGCGAGGCGCTCGCGACGGGGCTGTCCTTCTCGATGCTCGCCGACGACGCCGCCGCGGAGCGGGTGCTCGAGGCCGCGTCGGTCGCGGAGGGGAGCGGCATCCACGTCAACATGGCCTCGATCAGCCCTGCAGCCGCCGACCGACTCGAGGAGCTCTTCCGCAGTGCGGGGATCGGATACGTGTCGGCGCCCGTCCTCGGCCGCCCGACGGTCGCCGCAGCCGGAAAGCTCAACATCCTCGCTGCCGGCCCGGCGACCCTGATCGAACAGGTGCTGCCTCTCCTCGCGGTCCTCGGTCAGCGCGTCTGGCGGCTCGGAGAGCGTCCCCGTGCCGCGAACGTGGTCAAAGTCGCGGTGAACTACAACATCATCCATGCGATCCAGGCGCTGGGGGAGTCCGTCGCGATGACGGAGCGGCACGGCGTGGACCCCGCGATGTTCCACGAACTGCTCACCAGCACGCTGTTCGACGGCGTCGTCTATCGGGGGTACGGCGCGGAGATCGTCGATCAGTCCTACGATCCGCCCGGCTTCGTCATGGCCCTCGGGTTCAAGGATCTGAAGCTCGCGGAAGAAGTGGCCGCCGAACGCGACGTCGTCCTGCCGACTGCGCCGGCGATGCATCGCGTGTACGAGATCGCCCTCGCCGACAGCGAGCTGAAGACGTACGACTGGGGCGCCGCCGCCGAAGTCATGCGCCGCGGACTGTACCCACCCCTGGAGGAGAAATGACGGATCGCACGATCGTCGTCGTCGGAGGAACATCCGGCATCGGACTCGAGCTCGCCCGCGACGTGATCGCCCGTGGCGATCGCGTCGTGCTGACCGGCCGCAGCGCCGAAGGCGCGGCCGAGGTCGCCGCCTCGCTCGGCGAGGGCGCCGCCTCGATCGCGCTGGACATCTCGGAGCCCGAGTCGATCGCCGGACAGCTCGCCCCGCTCGGCGACGTGCACGGGCTCGTGCTCGCCGCGATCGAGC
>JASBUD010000175.1 GCA_030148105.1 Microbacterium sp.
TGGGCTGAGTGCCGCGCAGATGCTGGGGCGGTCGCGTCGCCGCACCCTCGTGATCGACGGCGGGATGCCGCGCAATCGGTTCGCCGCGCACATGCACGGTGTGCTCGGGCACGACGGTGTGGACCCCGCCGATCTGATCGAGAGAGGGCGCGCGGAGGCCCGCGCGTATGGCGTCGAATTCGTGAAGGGCGCGGTCGCCGGCCTCACCGACGACGACGACCGGATCCGCGTGCATCGCACCGACGGTGTGGTGCACACCGCACGCGCCGTCATCATCGCCTCCGGCGTCCGCGACGAGCTGCCCACCGTACCGGGCCTCGAGGGGGAGTGGGGCACGCGCGTTCTGCACTGCCCGTACTGTCACGGCTGGGAGGTCGCCGGCACACGTCTCGCGGTCCTCGCGACCTCGCCGATGAGCGCGCACCAGGTCCAGCTCGTCCGGCAGCTCTCCGACGACGTGATCGCCTTCACCGCGACGGCCGAACCGTGGAGCGAGGACCTCGTCGCTCGGTTCGCTGCCCGCGGCATCCGCGTCGTCTCAGCGGGCGTCGCCCGCGTCGTGCCCGGCGAGGACGGGCTGACCGTCGTGACGGAGGACGGGATCGAGCACGTCGTGGACGCGATCTTCACCGCGGGCGCGCCCGTGCTGAACCTCGGTTTCGCGGCCTCACTCGATCTGGCACGCGCCGAGACGCCCGGCGCGCCGCTGGCAGTCGACCTGACGGGGGCGACGAGTCACCGTCGCGTCTTCGCGGCGGGCAACGTCATCGCGCCGTTCGCGAACGTGCCGGTGTCGATGGGCTCCGGCTCGATGGTGGGCGCGGGGGTGAATGCGCGGCTCACGGAGGAGGACTTCGATCTGGCCGTCGCCGAGCGCACCGCCGCGCGCAACGCCGCGTGGGACGCGCGATACGCCGCCGAGGATCGCGTCTGGTCGGGCCGCGTCAACGCATCGATGGCGGCGATCGTCAGCGATCTCGAGCCGGGTAGCGCGCTCGACGTGGGCTCCGGCGAGGGCGGCGACGTGCTGTGGCTCGTCGAGCAGGGCTGGCAGGCGACGGGCGTGGATGTGTCCCCGACGGCGGTCGCCCGCGCGTCGCGGCTCGCTGCGGAACGAGGGCTGTCCGCGCGATTCGTCGCCGGCGACGGCGTGGGGCGGATCGACGAGCAGTTCGATCTGGTGCTCGCCAGTTTCCTGCACTCGTGGGAGGCGGACTTCCCGCGCGTTCGACTGCTGCGGGATGCCGCCGGGCGCGTGGCCCCGGGTGGCCGCCTTCTCGTCCTCTCCCACGCCGCGCCGCCGCCGTGGGCTCGCGATCTGCACGACCGGGCGCCGCTCCTGCGCACGCCGGACGAGGAACTGGCCCTCCTCGATCGTGACCCGGCCGAGTGGCTGGCGGAGGTCGTCGAGATCCGCGCGAGCGAGGCGACGGCGCCCGACGGTGGCGCCGCGCACCTGGAGGACGGCATCCTTCTGCTCCTGCGCCGCGGGGAGCGCCGCCCCGCTCGGTGACCACCGACGCGATTCGGCAGGCACCGCGTCGCGCAGTGCTCAGGCCGGGCTGCTCAGCTGGATGAGATTGCCGCACGTGTCATCGAGCACCGCGGTGACCACCGGTCCCATCGCTGTCGGCTTCTGCGTGAACACCACGCCCCGGTCGGAGAGGTCCGCGTATGTCGCGGCGACGTCGTCGACGGCGAAGGACGCGGCGGGGATGCCGTCGGCCGCGAGTGCGGCGGTGTACGCCTTCGCGGCGGGGTGCTGGTCGGGCTCCAGCAGAAGCTCGATACCGTCGGGCTCTTCGGGGCCCACCAGCGTCAGCCAGCGGAACTCGCCGAGCGGGACATCGGCCTTGGCCACGAACCCGAGCTTGTCGGTGTAGAACTCCAACGCCTTCGCCTGATCGTCGACGAACACGCTCGTGAGGGTGATGCGGATGCTCATGGTCAGTCCTTTCGGGGATACGCCCAGCGCTCGCTGATCTCGCGCAGCGGATCGGTGTGGAGATGGTGGATCCGCGTGCGACCCACGCGGTGGGAGCTCACGAGGCCTGCCTCCTCGAGCACGCCGAGGTGCTGGGAGATCGCTTGGCGGCTGGATGTGATGCCGTGCCGCATCGCGAGTCGTCCGCACAGCTCGAACAGGCTCTGGCCGTCCTGCTCCGTCAGCTCGTCGAGGATCAGCCGTCGTGTCGGATCGGCGAGCGCCAGGTAGAGGTCACCCACACCGGTGATGATATGCAAGTCATGACTTGCATGTCAAGGATTGCACGCGGGGTCGGGCCGGCGTGGGGGGAGACGAACGTCACCCCGTCGCGACGTCGATGCCGTCGCGCACGAGGCGGACGACGTCGAGGATGGCGCCGGCGACGAGGGCGGGCTGCTCGATGTGGACGTTGTGCCCGCTGTTCGTCTCGGTGACGTGGATCGACCCCGGAACGGACGCGGCCAGGTCCGCCTGACTCTTCACCTGCGCCGCGTCGGTGACGTAGCCGAAGTCGTCCGGGACCTCCTGACCGAGCACGCCCGCGGCCTTCAGCGCCGGGATGGTCGGGCCGATGGGCTGGTCTGCCGAGATCACGATGAGCGGCATCCGCCTCAGTCCTCCAGCGGCGCGCATCTGGTCGAAGCTCGCGTCGGGTTCGATCCACTCCAGAGCCGGGTACTCGGCGATCGACGCATCGATGTCGCCGCGGAGCATCGGCTTCTGGATCGCCCACTGCTCAGCGGTCATGTGGTCGCGAAGACCCTCGCCCAGAGCGTCGACGAGCACCATCCCGGACACGTCGTCGGGATAGGTCGCCGCGTACAGGCGCGCCGCCAACCCACCCGCGGAGTGTCCGACGATGACGAACGGCTCCTCGATCCCGGCCGCGCCGACGAGGGCGTGCAGATCGGAGACCATGTCCGCGGCGGTCGTGGGCTGATCCACGGGATCGCTTCGGCTCGGCGCCTCGCCGACCGGAGTCCCGGGGCGGTCGTACGCGCACACCCGGGTGTCGGCACCGATGAGCGCGTACACCGGCGGCGAGTCGACTCCGTCCGCGACGATCGCCCAGTCCTCCGCCGACGCCCGCTGCCCCGCGACCAGGATCACGGTCGGCGACCCGGATCCGGTGCACTCGAGGAACATCCGACGACCGTCGCCGATGTCGAACGTGCCGCTCACGTCGACCGCCTCGTGCGTCGGACCGCTGGGTGAGCCGCTGCCGGACGGCGCGCAGGCTGCGAGCAGCCCGCACGCCATCAGCACCGAGATCGCGATTCCCGCCCGCCATCCGTTCATCAGCCGCCCCCGCCGCTCACGGTACTCCGCGGTCCGTCCGTGCGGGCTCCCTCTTTAGGCTGGAGACGTGAAGCCGCCGGGGGTGGAGCCGTGGGTCTGTCCGACCTGCGGCGATCAGCTGAAGTTCGAGATCCTCGACGACGAGAAGTTCCTCGTCGCCTGGTCGTGCGTGAACTGCGGACTCATCCGCACCACCGAGCCGGCCTGAACGGCACGACCGCGGACCGCGAGGCTACCTCGGCGTGGGGATGCCGACGATCGGCTGCTGGAGCTGGGTGAGCCACTGCGACTGCGGGAGCGGCTCCGACTCCAGGTACACCTCGCGTCCCGCGCCGGTCATCGTGACCCCCGCCTCGGCGAGACCGGTCATGAACTCGTGCCAGGCGTCGCCGATGCCGGGCATGTCGCCGCGGTAGTCGAAGACAGCGGCAGCGGGTACCGCGGGGAGAGTGACGACCTCCCATGCCGGGTTCTCGACCGGATCACCGCCGGCGATCCACGACACCCACACGCGCATGTCGTCGCTGCCGTCGACCGGCTCGTACCAGAAGATGCCCGGCTCCCGGAAGTCGACACCCGACTCCTGGAGCGCGTGCAGAAGCGGGGGCAGGAGGCGATCGACGACGGGCGAGACGTTCTCGGGTCCGCTGCCGGGGGCGATCCCGCTCGTCGCGTAGACGGTGACGGCGGGCAGGGAGGTGTAGGTGATTCCGCTCACGGAGGGAGCTCCTTCCAGACGGGAGAGTCGCGCATCGATCCGGGACACGCGTGCAGCATCTGCGGCGATCGAATCCTCGAGGTCTGTGCGTCGGCGGGTCAGGATCGCGCGGGTGGCGGCATCCCGATCACTCGACGACAGCACCTCGGCGGCGTCGTCCAGCGAGCATCCGAACCCGCGAAGCTCGACGATCCGCAGGAGGTCCGCGAGCTGCGACGAGTCGTAGCTGCGGTATCCGGTGGACGGGTCGACCCGCGCGGGCTTGAGCAGCCCGATGGCGTCGTAGTGCCTCAGCATGCGCGCGCTCACGCGTCCGTACGCTGCGAACTCTCCGATGGTGTACATGATGGAGACCACGATCGACCCTGACACAGTGACAAGGTCAAGCGGAAGGAAGTCGGCGCCTGCGCGATGCGTCCGGCTCCTGTGCCCGTGTCGATCGGGCGACGAGTCGATCGTCATCCTGGTGTCGGTTCGACACGAAACGGAAGGATACGATCATGCGTTACTCGCTTCTGCTCCACTACCCCGAGATGACCGCCGAGCAGCTCGGACCCGAGGCTCTCGCCGAGGGCATGCGGGCGTTCGACGTCTATGTGAAGGCTCTCGACGCGGCCGGCGTGCTCGTCGGGGCTGAGGTGCTGCGACCGGTCTCCGCCACGACGACGCTGACCCTCGCGGGCGGCGAGCTCGTGGTCCAGGACGGCCCGTTCGCGGATACGCACGAGAAGCTCGGCGGTGTCGTCGACATCGATGTGGCCGACCTCGATGCCGCGATCGACTGGGCTCAGCAGGCGCCGCCCGCGGCGTACGGCCACGTTGAGATCCGCCCTGTCGCCACGTGGGTCGTCGACGGGGACTGGACGTCGTACGACCATCACTGATGCCCGACGCGGACAGTGCGATCGAGCGGGTCGTACGCAGGTCGTACGGCCGGCTCGTCGCGCTCCTGGCGGCGGGCACCCGTGACATCGCCCTGGCTGAGGACGCCCTCGCCGACGCGCTCGAACGAGGACTGACGCGGTGGCCCGTCGAGGGAATTCCCGACAACCCGGAGGCGTGGCTCCTCGCCGTGGCGCGCAACCGCTTGCGCGACCTGCTGGGCGCCGCCGCTCGCAAGACCTCGGTCGCATTGGAGGAGGGGGTGGATGCCGTGGACGAACGCGACCTCGACGCGTGGGTCACCCGCGCCGAAAGCATCCCGGATCGGCGACTCGAGCTGCTGTTCGCCTGTGCGCATCCCGCGATCGATGCCGGCATCCGCACACCGCTGATGCTGCAGGCCGTCTTCGGCTTCGACGCCGCCCATATCGGAGCCGCCTTCGACGTCGGGGCGGATGCGATGGCGCAGCGCCTCGTGCGCGCGAAGCGGCGTATTCGTGACGCGGGCATCGCATTCCGCATCCCGACCCGCAGCGAGATGCCGGGCCGCCTCCCAGCCGTGCTCGAGGCGATCTACGGTGCCTACGCGATCGATTGGCTCGATCAGTCCGACGGGTACCGCGACTCGCTGTCCGACGAGTCACGATGGCTCGCGGTGCTCTTGGCGACGTTGCTCGAGAGCGAAGGACGCTCGGATGCCGAGGCCTGGGGGCTGGCCGCCCTCCTCACACTCGCGCAATCTCGCGCGCCCGCCCGCGTCGGCGACCCCTGGCCGGGGATCGACGCACAGGACACCACGCTGTGGGACGCCGCGCTGATCTCCGAAGGCGAGGCGCTCCTCCGCCGGGCCTCATCGCTGGGGGCTCCCCTCGGTCGCTTCCAGCTCGAGGCGGCGATCCAGTCCGTGCACTGCGAGCGGGCGCGCACCGGCGTGGTCGACCGCGACGCGCTCATCGCCCTGCATCAGGGGCTGGTCGCCGTCGCGCCGACGCGCGGCGCCCTCGACGCGCTCGACGCCGTGCGGCGCGAAGGGTGACGCCGTCGGACACTCACATCCGAGGCAGAGCCACCGACGATCGCGCGACCCGTCTAGGCGATGAGCCGGTCCAGCAGGTCGAATGTGTCGTAGGGCTGGTTCCAGTCCCCGAAGTGGCCTTCGTCTCGCACGATCTGTGTGCCGCCGAGATGAGTGAACATCAGCCGCCCCTGGTCGGCATCGCAGTCGTACGGGTCGGTGATCGAGTTGATGATGTACAGGTCGCCGGCGTTCGCACGGATCCGATCCCAGTCGTAGACCTCCTGCAGCACCGGCTCCTCCGCCCCGGTGGGCCTCACGGCGTAGCCCGCGACCAGGATCGACTGCGCCACGGGACCGGGCAGGTGGTCCAACAGTGCAAGCAGCAGAGCAGCTCCGCCCGAGTGGCCGACCAGCACTGTCTCGGCGTCGAAGGTGTGGCCGGCGAGGACCTTCGGCAGGAACTCGGCGATGGGCTCGACGTTCACGCCCGGGTAGTGGGGACGCTCCACGCGGTACCCGCGGGCGGTGAGCCGGCGGTCGAGCCAGGGGTACCACACCGCATTCGGGTGGCCGCCGGTGCCGTGGAAGATGATCGCGTTCCTGCTCATCGGTCGATGCTAACGGCCCGCCTGCGGACGCCGGTCGCGCTCAACGCCCGGCTCCTCCGTCGGTCCGCTCCCGCCCCGAGGCCACGGCGCGCTCGATGACCGGACGGCGATGATGAGGCGAGCCCGAGGGTGTTGCCTCTCACTGCACAGCCGTACGCTTGCCCCGTGGCGACACCGGAATCGATCGATGCGTACATCGCGAGCTTCGATGACAAGTCCGTGGCCGAGAGGCTGCAGCGCATTCGCGAAGAGATCGCGGCTCAGGTGCCCGATCCCGAGGAGAAGATCCGGTACGGGATGCCGGCGATCATGCTCGGCGGGCGGTACGCGCTCCACTTCGCCGGCTGGAAGAAGCACATCGGCCTGTACCCCGTGCCGCCGCTCGATGACGAACTCGAAGCGGAGGTCGCTCCGTTTCGGGCGGAGAAGGACTCCGTGGTGTTCTCGCATCGCGCTCCCATTCCGTATGGGCTCGTCGGACGCATCGCCGCGGCGGTCGTCGCGCGACGCCGCGACGCCGAAAGGTGAGGGTCTGAGCACCTCGCACCTGGCAGGAACCGGAGATTCCCGGTGCGGGTTGCGCCCGGATGAGGTTGCTCGCGGGCGCTCGTGAGCGTCTGAGTTCGTCGTTTCACAGTCCGGGACGCTTGCGTGTTCGTGTGGCAGCTGTCAAGCCCGGCCGCGAATTGGTCATCGGGGCGGAAACTGTTCGGGTCGGTTGGGGCCGACGTGTCCGGGCAGCATGTTGATGGCGTGCGCGTGTGGAGCGGAGGGCCCCATGGTGACGAGACTCGATTTCGGCGTGGTCGACGTCGGCGGCCGTGGCATTCCCCGGTTTTCACGGCCGGTGGCCGATCGGGGTTCCCGGCCGGTGACGCACTCCGACACAGGCTGCCCGGACGGATGCGGTGGTGTGATCGACTCCCTTATCCCGAGGGAACGCGTTCGCCGCATCG
>JASBUD010000187.1 GCA_030148105.1 Microbacterium sp.
TGTCCTCGCGCAGGGCGTCGTCGACGAACTCGGAGGCGAACGCCTGCCACGCGCGAGCCGGCTCGACGCCCGTCAACAGCCACAACTGCGTATCCTGCGACGCGGTCACGGGCCGCAGAAGAGTCGCCTCCGGCCAGCTCAGGATGCGCTTGCCGTCCGCGTCGACGGAGACCTGAGGGCGGGTGTACTGGTAGTCGAAGTAGAGCTCGGGGTCGACCGAGAACACCGGCTCGTACTCTCCGGTGGCCCGCAGGTGCGCGATCGCGGCGGACGCGGCCTCGCCGGCGTCGTTCCACCCGTCGAACGCGGCGACGAGCACCTTCCGTCCCAGTCCGTCCACACGACCTCCTCCACCCGCACCGCGGCGTGACGTCCGAACGGGTGCCTCCAGGATAGGCGTCGGAGGCCCGGATGGCCCCGACTACCATGGTCAAGTGAGTGCGAGCACCCTTGCGGCGGTCCTGTGGGACATGGACGGCACGCTGGTCGACACCGAGCCCTACTGGATGAGCGCGGAGACGGCGCTGGTCGAGCGCTTCGGAGGGACGTGGTCCCACGAGCAGGCGCTGCGACTCGTGGGTCTCGGGCTCGAGGACTCGGCCCGGATCTTCCAGGACTCGGGTGTGCGCATGGGCATCCACGACATCGTCGATCACCTCACCGATGACGTGATGGGGCAGCTCGCGACGCGTGGCGTGCCGTTCCGCCCCGGCGCGCGCGAGCTCCTGGCCAGCCTGCGTGAGGCCGGCATCCCGACCGCGCTCGTCACGATGTCGCTGTCCCGCATGGCGCGCACCGTCGTCGACCTCATGGACTTCGAGGCGTTCGACGTCGTGATCGCGGGGGATGACTCTACGCGTCCCAAGCCGTTTCCCGATCCCTACCTGCAGGCGTGCGCCGTGCTCGGCGTCGAGCCTGCATCGTGCGTCGCGATCGAGGACTCGCCCAACGGGCTGCGCTCCGCCGTCGCGGCGGGCACGGCCGCGATCGGGGTTCCGCACATGGTCTCGATCGCCGGCGCCGGAGCGCACACGGTCTGGCCCACGCTCGCCGGCCGCACGGCCGACGACGTCGCGCGCTTCCATTCCGCACACCTGAGCTCCGGTCACCGCGGCCGGACCGGAGGAGAGAGAACATGACGCCTGAGCGTCCCAGCGGCCCGTTCCGGGTCGGCGACCGCGTCCAGCTGACGGGTCCGAAGAACCGCATGCACACGATCACCCTCCGCGAAGACGGAGAGCTGCACACGCACCACGGCGTGCTGCGTCACACGGCCCTGATCGGGCAGCCCGACGGTTCGGTCGTCACGAACAGCGGGGGTCACGAGTACCTCGCGCTGCGACCCCTGCTGCGCGACTTCGTGATGTCGATGCCGCGCGGTGCGGCGATCGTCTACCCGAAGGATGCCGCGCAGATCGTCGCGCAGGCCGACGTGTTCCCGGGCAGCGTCGTCGTGGAGGCGGGTGTCGGGTCGGGCGCGCTGGCGCTGTCGCTCCTGCGCGCCGTCGGCGAGAACGGTCGACTGGTCTCTTTCGAGCGGCGCGAGGAGTTCGCGGACGTGGCGCGCGCGAACGTGGAGACCTTCGTCGGCCATGTCCCGCACAACTGGGAGGTCGTGGTGGGCGACCTGGTCGCCGAGCTTCCGACGGCCGTCGCCCCGGCATCCGTCGACCGCGTCGTGCTGGACATGCTCGCGCCGTGGGAGTGCATCGACGTCGTCGCCGACGCGCTTCAGCCCGGCGGTGTCGTGCTCTGCTACGTCGCGACCGCCACGCAGCTCAGTCGGGTCGCCGAGTACATCCGCGGGACGGGACTGTTCACCGAACCCGACGCCAACGAGACCATGGTGCGGGGCTGGCACGTGGAGGGTCTCGCGGTGCGTCCGGATCACCGGATGGTCGCGCACACGGGCTTCCTCATCTGGGCGCGGAGGCTGGCCCCGGGGGCGGTGGCGCCGGAGCAGAAGAGGCGTGCCTCGAAGTCCAGCTACAGCGACGAGGACGTCGAGCTGTGGACGCCGGGGGCCGTGGGGGACCGTCAGATCACGGACAAGAACCTCCGCAAGCGTGTGCGGGAGGCCGAGCGTGCCGCGGAGGGTGCCAGGCTCGCCGCGCAAGGGCCCGCGGAGGATGGCATTTAGACTGTTCCGGTGCGCAAGATCTCTGCTTCTGTCGCCGTCCTCGGACTGGTCTCCGTCGGACTCGTCGGCTGCTCCCTGCCCGGCTGGACGGACTGCGATCGCCCCGATGCGTCTGCCCTGACCGGCGTCACCGTGTCCGGTACGACCGGTCAGGCGCCGGACGTGGAGGTCTACACGCCCTTCCGGGTGAGCGAGCCCGCATTCGAGGACGTCGAGATGGGGACGGGCACCCCGATCACGGACGACAGCCAGCTGATCTCGATGGACATCAGCATCTTCAGCGGCGCGACCGGCGAGAACCTCGTCAAGACGAACTACGACGGCGATCTCTCGCGCGTATCGCCCGTCGCGCGCTGGTACGAGGTCATCCCGGGCTTCGAGGACGTCCTGACGTGCGCGACGGAAGGGTCGCGCATCGTCGTCGCCCTGCCGCCCGGGAGCGTCGAGGAGTCCACCGCGGCGAGTCTCGAACTCGGCGACGACGACTCCGCGATCGCCGTGATCGACCTGGGCAAGGTCTACCTCCCGCACGCCGAGGGCACCCCGCAGTTCAACGTCGGCAACGGCCTGCCCACGGTCGTGCGCGCACCTGACGGCCGGCCCGGCGTGATCATCCCCGATGCCGCACCGCCGAGCGACCTCGTCGTCCAGACCCTGATCAAGGGCGACGGCGAGAAGGTCACCGGAGACGCCCCCGTCCGCGTGCACTACACGGGCCTGACGTGGGCGGACCGCAACGTGTTCGAGACGACGTGGGACGCGGACCCGAAGTCGATCGACCTCGACACGATGATCCCGGGCTTCTCCGAGGCGATCGTCGGCCAGACGGTCGGTTCGCAGGTCATGATCGTGATCCCTCCCGATCAGGCCTACGGCGACCAGGCGCAAGGACCGATCCCCGCGGACTCCACGCTCGTGTTCGTCGTGGACATCCTCGGAATCGATCAGCCTGCGCAGGGCTGAGCCCACTCCGCGCCGCGCCGAAAGGGAGGGGCCGGCATCCCTCGACGGTTTCGAAGAAACGCCTAGGATGAAGCTCGTGCCTGCGAACGCTTCTGCGAAGAACCCGCCCGAGGAGCGGCTGGTGAACCTCGTGGTCGCACTCGTGGCCACCGAGCAGGGGCTCACGAAAGACACGATCCTTCGATCGGTCTCCGGCTATCGGGAGCAGTCCGACGCGGGTGCGTCCAAGGACGCGCTCGAGAAGATGTTCGAGCGCGACAAGGAGAACCTGCGTCGCCTCGGCGTGCCGATCGAGACGATCGGAGATTGGGCCGATCCCGACGATCTGCGCGAGGCGCGCTACCGCATCCCCACGGCCGAGTACGAACTGCCCGAGGACATCGCCTTCACCCCCGCAGAGCTCGCGCTGCTCAATCTCGCCGGGGGAGTGTGGAGCGAGGGCTCGATGTCGGCGGACGCGCGCAGCGGGCTGCGCAAGATCCGCGCGCTCGGCATCTCGGTCGACGAGCCGATCATCGGATACTCGCCGCGCATCAGCCTCCGCGAGCCGGCCTTCGCGCCCCTGCAGCAGGCGATCGAGTCCGGTCGGATCGTGACGTTCTCCTACCTGAAGCCCGGGGAGGATGCGCCGCGCACGCGCCGCGTGCAGCCGCTCGCGCTGGTGGAGTACGAGGGCCGCTGGCACGTCTTCGGCAACGATCTGGGTGTCGGTGCGGAGCGGACGTTCCTGCTCACGCGCATCGTGGACGGCGTCACGATCACCCGCGAGACCTTCGATCCCGCCCTGCGTGACGGGGCCGGCGATCGCGCCCTCGCGGGTCTGGCCGAGGTCGCAGCCCGCAACATCGCCCTGCTGGAGGTGAATCCCGGAACCGAGGCGGCGCTGCGCCTGAGCCGACGGGCCGAGACCGCCGAGCAGGGCATCCGCGTACCGTACGTCGACGCGCATGTGTTCGCGGACGAGCTCGCCTCCTACGGTCCCGAGGTGCGTGTGGTCGCGCCCGACGACCTGCGTGACCAGGTGATCGCGCGGCTGCGCGCGACGCGCGACCTGCACGAGGGGGCAGCGTGAGCGCGCGGAAGCCGTTGGTGGCCACCGACCGCGCCGCCCTCATGCTGCAGCTCGTGCCGTACCTGATCGGCAAGGGCGAGGTGTCGATCGCCGAGGCCGCAGACGAATTCGACGTCACCGCCGACCAGATGCGCGCGATGGTGGAGAGCCTGACCGTCATCGGACTGCCGGGGGAGGCGGGCTATTGGCAGATGGCGAACGATCTGTTCGACATCGACTGGGACCTGCTGGATCAGCGGGACATCATCGTGATCACGAATTCCGTCGCTCTGGAGCGGGCACCCCGCCTCACCGCGCGGGAAGCGGCAGCGCTTCTGACCGGACTCCAGCTGGCCAGGGCGATCCCCGGCGTCGGCGACACTGAGCTGTACGCGGGGCTCATGGCCAAACTCGCCCGCGGCGCCTCCAGCGCACCCGCCGACGTCATCCTCGCCCCCGGGCCGGTGGACGCCGTCCGTGACGCGGTCGCGGCCGCCCTCACGCAGGGCGTCGCGGTGTCGTTCACCTACAAGGCTCCGGACGCGGCTCCGACCCCGCGCACGGTCGACCCGGTCAAGGTGCTGATCGCGACCGGAGAGTGGTACCTGCAGGGCTGGTGCCACCTGCGTCAGGCGATGCGCACGTTCCACCTCGATCGGGTGAGCGAGCTCAGCCTGACGGACATCCCCATCACCCACGGGCAGGATGCCGTGCCGGACTGGTTCGAGACGGGAACGGGTGACATCCTCGCCCGTATCCGCTTCCCCTCCTCCCTCGCCCCACTGCTCGGGGAGTACCTCGACCGCGCGCAGGTGGAGGTGCACGGCGACACGTCGATCGCGACGATGCGCATCGCCGACGAGAACAGCCTGCGCCGCCTCGCGGCTCGCCGGGCGGGTGCGCTGGAGATCCTCGAACCGGAGGCGGCACGCAGCGCGGCGGCCGAGTGGGCCGACGCGGGTCTTGTGCAGTACCGTTGAGGTGACTTGACGATCGCGGGCCGGGCGGCTATGTCGCCGTTCGCGGGATACACTTGACGGACGAACCCGGAAGGACCCGACATGTTCCAAGGTCTCACAGGATGGCATTTCCTGATCATCCTCGCGGTCATCCTCCTGCTGTTCGGCGCCGCGAAGCTCCCTGCGCTCGCCAAGAGCATGGGCCAGTCGGCTCGCGTCTTCAAGGGCGAGATGAAGGCCATGAAGGAAGAGGACTCGACCGAGGGCAAGACGGACTCGGTGGTGGCACCCGCGAGCGAGGCATCGGTCACTCAGGCCAGCGCCGACGCGAGCAGGGCCCCCGACACCAAGTCCTGACGCGCGCGTGGCCACAGCAGAGTCGCCACGCGTCGCCGATCCCGGCGAGCCTCAGCGCGACAAGCGCATGTCGCTCGGCCAGCACCTGGTCGAGCTCCGCAAGAGGCTCATGTTCGCCGCGCTCGCGCTCGTCGTGGGCATGGTCGTCGCGTTCTTCATCACCGACTGGGTCATCTACCTGATCACCGAACCACTCCGCCAGATCGCGGCGACGGAAGGCGAGACAGCCAAGGTCGAGCTGATGTTCAGCACGGTCACGGGCGCCTTCGACCTGCGCTTGCGCATGTCCTTCGCGATCGGCATCCTGATCTCCGCGCCCATCTGGCTGTGGCAGATCTGGGCGTTCATCATGCCGGGACTCACGCGCAAGGAGATCAAGTACACCGTCGGCTTCATCGGAGCCGCCGTGCCGCTGTTCTTCGCCGGATGCTGGGTCGGCCTGCTCGTCATGCCCCATATCGTCGAGCTGATGGCCGGCTTCGTCCCCGACGGGGGCGCATCCTTCTTCGAGGCCGGCTACTACTACGACTTCGTCTTCAAACTGCTGATCGTCGTCGGCATCTCGTTCGTCCTGCCGGTGTTCCTGGTCGCGTTGAACCTCGCCGGAGTCATGAGCGGCAAGGCGATCCTGAAGGGCTGGCGGGTCGCGGTCCTGATCGCCGTCGTCTTCTCCGCCCTGGCGACGCCGGCCGCCGACGTCGTCAGCATGCTCATGCTCGCCGGCATGCTCGTAATTCTGTTCTTCGCCGCGGCCGCCCTGTCGATGCTGTTCGACCGTCGCCGTGCCAAGCAGAGCGCGGCGATCCTCGCCTCCGAGGGCATCCAGTGACGGATCCTCGGTGACGGTGCCGAGTCCGGCCGAGCGCTACGCACGGGCGGAGCAGAGCCGCAGTCATCCGCTCACGGCCGCGTTCGCCGCCGCGCAGCGCTTCGAACTCGACGACTTCCAGATCGCCGGCTGTCACGCGCTCGAAGACGGGCGCAGCGTCCTGGTGGCCGCGCCGACCGGAGCGGGCAAGACGATCGTGGGGGAGTTCGCGATCCACCTCGCGATGAACGCGCCACGTCACGCCGATCGGGATGCCGCGCCCCGGCATCCGGACAAGGCGTTCTACACGACCCCCATCAAGGCGCTCTCGAACCAGAAGTTCCGCGAGCTGCAGGAGGTGTACGGCGCAGACCAGGTCGGCCTCCTCACCGGCGACACGAACATCAACGGCTCCGCACGCATCGTCGTGATGACCACCGAGGTCCTGCGCAACATGCTGTACGCCGACTCGGCGGCGCTGCGGGGGCTCCGGTACGTCGTGATGGACGAGGTCCACTACCTCGCCGACCGCTTCCGCGGTGCGGTGTGGGAGGAGATCATCATCCACCTGCCGCCGGCGGTCCGGCTCGTCTCGCTCAGCGCCACGGTGTCCAACGCCGAGGAGTTCGGCGACTGGCTCGACACCGTTCGCGGCGACACCGAGGTGATCGTCTCTGAGGTGCGCCCCGTGCCGCTCGAACAGCACGTGCTGGTTCGCGGCGATCTGCTGCCGCTGTTCGACGACCGTGCCGGGGTGGCCACCGCACAGGTCAACCAAGAGCTCATGCGCATCCGCTCGTTCAAGGGCGCGACGTTCGAGAACAACAGGCGGGTGCAGGCTCTGCGCAGCGATGCCGGGCGCGGAGGAGGTCGACAGCAGGGATCGGGTCGACGGCCCCACAAAGGCGGTCAGCGACCGGTGCGCTCGGCGAACGTCCAGCGCATCGAGCGGCTCGACCGACCCGAGGTCGTCACCCTGCTGCAGCGGGCCAATCTGCTGCCGGCGATCTTCTTCATCTTCAGTCGCGTCGGCTGCGATGCCGCCGTGCAGCAGGTCCGCCGCTCCGGCGTGCGCCTCACGACTCCGCAAGAGCGCGCAGAGATCCGCGCGCTGGTCACGGAGCGGACGCAGGCGCTCCGCGACGAGGACCTCGCGGTCCTCGGGTACTACGAGTGGCTCGACAACCTCGAGCGCGGTGTGGCGTCGCACCACGCCGGCCTTCTGCCGGCTTTCAAGGAGGTCGTCGAAGACCTCTTCAAGCGCAAGCTGGTGAAGGTGGTCTTCGCGACCGAGACCCTCGCGCTCGGCATCAACATGCCCGCGCGCACGGTCGTGCTCGAGAAGCTCGAGAAGTTCAACGGCGAGGCGCGCGTGGCGATCACCTCGGGGGAGTACACCCAGCTGACCGGGCGGGCAGGCCGCCGCGGCATCGACGTCGAGGGCCATGCGGTCATCCAGTGGACGGAGGGCGTGGACCCGCAGCAGGTCGCGGCGCTCGCCTCGCGGCGCACGTATCCGCTCAATTCGAGCTTCCGCCCGACCTACAACATGGCGGTGAACCTCATCGACCAGTTCGGCAGGTCGCGCGCCCGCGAGATCCTCGAGTCCTCGTTCGCGCAATTCCAGGCCGACCGTGCTGTCGTGGGGCTCGCCCGCCAGGTGAAAGAGCAGGAAGTCTCGCTCGCCGGTTATGCGAAGGCCATGACCTGCGATCGCGGGGACTTCGCCGAGTACTCGGGTATCCGTCGGGAGCTGAGCGACCTGGAGCGCCAGAACCGCAAAGACGCCGGTGCTTCGCGGTCGACGCGCGACGCGCGCCAGAAGCAGATCGCGCGTCTGCGCACGCGGATGCTCCGCCACGCGTGCCACGGGTGCCCCGACCGCGAAGATCACGCGCGATGGGCCGAGCGCTACTGGAAGCTCAAGCGGACGGTCGACAAGACCCGTCGGGAGATCGACAGCCGCACCGGCACCGTGGCCCGCATCTTCGACCGGGTCGTGGACGTCCTCCGCGATCTCGACTACGTCTCCGTCTCCCCGGACGGTCGCGCCGAACTGACGACCGCCGGCCGCACCATGAAGCGGATCTACGGCGACCGGGACCTGCTCGTGAGCGAGTCGTTGCGCACCGGGATCTGGAACGATCTGGATGCGCCGTCGCTCGCCACACTCGCGTGCTGTCTCGTTTACGAACCGCGGCGCGACGAGGCCGGAGTGGGTGAGCGCGGACTGCCCCGCGGCGCGTTCCGGGGCGCCCTGTCGGCGACGGAGGCCCTCTGGCAGCGGCTCGACGACCTGGAGCAGGAGCATCGCCTGCCGGGGACCGAGGCTGTCTCCACGGGCCTCGCTCAGGCGATGTACTCGTGGGCGCGCGGCCTTCCTCTGGACCGTGTGCTGATCGAGGCCGACATGGCCGCGGGTGACTTCGTCCGGTGGTCCAAGCAGACGATCGACCTGCTCGACCAGCTCTCGATCGTCGCCGACGCGTCGCTGGGCGCCACCGCGCGGATGGCGCTGGACGCCGTCCGTCGCGGCATCGTCGCGTACAGCTCGGTCTGAGCGCGCGCGTCTAGGCTTCTCCCGTGTCCCTCGCCGCGCCCGTGCGCCCCGTCCTGCCACTGTGGGCCGCCGGTCCGGTTGCGGCGACCGGCGGGCTCGTGCTCACCCTGGCCTTCCCGGCGCTCAGCTGGTGGCCGATGGCGTTCGTCGGCGTCACGCTGGCACTGATCGCCCTCATCGGCCGGCGTTTCTGGTCGTCGGCTCTGGTCGGCTTCGCGTTCGGCGCCGCGTTCTTCTTCGTGAACCTCCTGTTCACGGCGCGCTATCTGGGACCGGTCCCGTGGATCGCGCTGTCGATGCTCGAGTCGGTGCTCACGGCGGCGGGCGCGACGCTCATCGCGCTCGCGTATCGCTGGCTCCCGCGGGTCGCCGCAGGCCCGTGGGCCCGCCTCGTCGCGCTCCCGGCACTCGTCGCAGGATTGTGGACGCTGCAGGAGCAGGTCGTGGGCTCCTGGCCGTACGGCGGCTTCCCCTGGGGCCGGATCGGCGTCAGCCAGGTCGCGGGCCCGTTCGCCGACCTCGCGTCCTGGGTGGGGATGTCGGGACTGACGTTCCTCGTCGTCCTGTTCTGCGCAGCGGCGATCGAATACGTCCGCTGGGGGCGCCTACGTCGCCCCCCGACCGCGGCGCCGGCACTCGTGACGCTTCTCATCCTCGTGCTCGTCCCGCAGTTCCCGACGACGGATGCCGGGACCTTGCGGGTCGGTGCGGTGCAGGGCAACGGTCCCGCCGGATACTTCGACCAGCGCGCGGCCGGTGACGTCACGCGTGCGCAGCTCGAGGCCACGGCTCCGCTGTTCGGCGAGGACATGGACGTGTTGCTGTGGCCGGAGGGTGGGGTGGATTCCGACCCGACGCAGGTGGAATCGACCGCCGAGCTGTTGGATGCGCTGTCGGATCGGGTCGCGGCGCCCCTCATCGTGGCGGCGGTCACACAGCGCGGCGACGAGTACTTCAACTCCTCGCTCCTGTGGGAGGCCGGGAGCGGTGCCGTGCAGACTTACGACAAGCGGCATCCCGTGCCCTTCGGCGAGTACGTCCCCGACCGGGCCTTCTTCGAGCCGTTCGCTCCGGATCTCATCGGTCTGATCCAGCGCGAGTACACACCGGGCACGGCCGCCCCGATCTTCGACCTCGACGGGATCGGTGTCGGACTCGCGATCTGCTTCGACGTGATCTACGACGACGTGGTGTGGGACGGCGCACGCGACGGCGCCGAGATCTACATGTTCCAGACCAACAACGCCGATTTCCGAGGCACGGACGAGAACCTCCAGCAGCTCGCGTTCGCGCGGATGCGCGCGATCGAGACCGGTCGGTCGGTCGTGAACCTGTCCACGGTCGGCACGAGCCAGGTCATAGCCGCCGACGGATCGACGATCGACGGACTCCCGGCGGATGTCGCCGGACACCTGATCACCGACGTGCCGCTGCACACCGGACTCACGCCCGCGGTGGTCGCCGGCGAGGCGGTGAAGGCGATCATCGGCTGGGGAAGCCTGACCGCCCTGGCCGTGCTCGGCCTGATCCTGGCCCGCAGCCGGTCCGCACGCGAAAAGAAAGCGCCGGCCCACGACGGGGCCGGCGCTCTCGAGAGATGAGACTCAGGCGCTGAGCTTGCTCGCGGTGACGTCCTCGCCGGCGCCGCGACGGGCGCGCACGTACGCGAGGCGCTCCTCCAGGAGCTCTTCCAGCTCGGGGAGCGTGCGTCGCTCGAGGAGCATGTCCCAGTGCGTGCGCGCGACCTTGTCGTCGCTGTGATCGACGGTCGCGGTTCCCTCGCCGATGCGCAGGAGCGCCTCGGCGCCGCACGTGCGGCATTCCCAGGCCTCGGGAACCTCCGCGTCGGCGGCGAACGTCATCGTCGTGTCACGTCCGCAGGACGTGCAGTTGTAGGTGTGCTGTGCGCGTTCATGGAACACGACGCCCTCTTCGCTCTGTAGGCTCTGGGCGCCGAGTCGAATGCCGCGCAGGCTGCGGTCTGCCATTGTGTGGTCCTCTCGTCGCTGTACAGGTATAACGCGACGACCTGGACGGATCATCCGAACGACAGCTGTGGGGGAGTCATTCACAGACGATGCTCAGGGCGAGATCGACGCGATCGGTGACGATCCCGTCGACTCCCATCGCGAGCAGGCGACGGATGTCGTCGGCCTCGTTCACCGTCCACACGTGCACCTCGACTCCATTCCGCCGAGCGGCATCGATCAGGCGCGGCGTGACGACGCGGACGCGGCCGTTGCGCTCGGGAACCTGCAGGGCGTCGACGCCCGAGAGCGCTCGGCTGAGGCGTCGATCCGACCGCAGAGCGAGCGCCGCCAGAACGCGGACGAGCGTGCCGCGACCGGCGGAAGTGGCGGGACGGATGCCGGTGTCCCCGGCATCCGCCGCGGCGAGCGCCGCGCGCCGGCGCTCGTCCGAGAAGCTCGTGACCAGGACCCGGTCCGCATGCGCCCTCACGATCCGGCCGACCGGGGCGGCGGCATCCGCTGCCTTGACGTCGAGATTGAACCGCAGCGTCGGGAAGGACTCGAGCGCCTGCGCGAGGGTGATGAGCCCGCCCCGCGGCGCCATGAGCGACTCGAGTTCGCGGACCGTCACGTCGGCGATCTTCCGCGGGTCGCCGGTCACGCGGGAAAGGTCGTCGTCGTGGAACAGCACGACGGTTCCGTCGGCGGTGAGATGACAATCCGACTCGACGTACACGGCGCCGGCGGAGTGCGCCGCTGCGACGGCGGCGAAGGAGTTCTCGACCACTCCGGCCGCGGCATCCCCCGGCAGGACGAGGCCACGGTGAGCGAGCACGCGCGGGCGCGTCGCACCCTCGAACCACGGGTGGCTCATGTCGCGCTGACCGTCAGGGAAGGGGCGGTGCGGCCGGCTTGTCCACCGTGCCTCCGCTGCGCTGCGCGACGTCGACGACGGAGCCCGCGAACGCGGTGCTCATGCCCTTGAGCGCCTCGGTGAACTCGCTCGGGATGATCCAGAGCTTGCTCGAGGCGCTGTCGGCGATCTTCGGCAGGGTCTGCAGGTACTGGTACGCCAGGAGCTTGTCGTCCGGGTTGCCGACGTGGATGGCGTCGAACACCGTCTGGATGGCTTCCGCCTCGCCCTGCGCGCGCAGCACGGCAGCCGCCTTGTCACCTTCGGCGCGGAGGATCTCGGCCTGCCGAGCACCTTCGGCCGTGAGGATCGCGGACTGCTTCGTACCCTCCGCGGTCAGGATGAGGGCACGGCGATCGCGCTCGGCGCGCATCTGCTTCTCCATCGAGTCCTGGATGCTCACCGGCGGGTCGATCGCCTTGAGCTCCACGCGTCCGACGCGGATTCCCCACTTGCCGGTCGCTTCGTCCAGGACGATCCGCAGCTGGCCGTTGATCTCGTCGCGGCTCGTGAGCGCCTCTTCCAGGTTGAGCCCGCCGACGACGTTGCGGAGCGTCGTCGTCGTCAGCTGCTCGACCGCGCCGAGGTAGTTGGCGATCTCGTAGGTGGCAGCACGGGCGTCGGTCACCTGGAAGTAGACGACGGTGTCGATGGAGACCACCAGATTGTCCTCGGTGATCACCGGCTGGGGCGGGAAGGACACGACCTGCTCGCGCATGTCGATGAGGGGTCGCACTCGATCGATGAACGGGACGAGGATGTTCAGTCCGGGCATGAGCGTCTTGTGGTACCGGCCGAGACGCTCGACGACCCCGGCAGTGGCCTGCGGGATGATCCGGATCGACCGGATGATCACCACCAGGACGAAGATGAAGACCGCTGCGGCGAGCAGCCAGCCGATGGCCGTCGGGATGAAGCTCTCGGGGGTCATGCGGTCGATTCCTCTTCTTCGGGGTGGACGTAGGCGGTCGCCCCGTCGATCCGCCCCACGCGGATGACGGTGCCGGGTTCGAGTTCGCCGCGCTGTTCGGGTCGCGCCGTCCACGTGTCGCCGTTGGACAGCTTCACCTGGCCGCCGTGCGCGCTCACGGTGGACAGGACGCGGCCGGACAGTCCGACGAGGGCGGCGACGTTGGTCGGCGTCGGGTCCTCGCCACGCCGCAGCCGCGCCAGCAGCGGGGGGCGCAGAACCAGCAGGAGCACGGCGGCGACCGCGGCGGCGATGATCACTTGCAGCCAGACCGGGGCGCCGAGCAGATCCGAGCCGAGTCCGGCGACCCCGCCGATGCTCAGCATCAGGAAGGTGAAATCGAGCGTGAGCATCTCGATCACCAGGAAGGCGAGGATCAGGACCAACCACCCGATCCACGCGAATTGTTCGATGGTCTGGATGAGATCCACGATGTTCCTCCCCTTTGACCAAACCTAACACGGGCGTTTTCGCAGGGCTCGGGACCCGATGCGTGCGGGGTACCGGTTGGTAGGGTCGTGGGGTGACCGAGCCCACTCCCACCGCAGAGCAGAATTCCCCGTCCCCCCTCGCGCCCGGATCCCTCCGCGGCAAGACCGCACTCGTGACCGGGTCCTCGCGCGGCATCGGCGCGGACACGGTCCGCTACTTCGCCGAGGCCGGAGCGAACGTCGTCATCAACTTCCGCAACAAGGCGCCGCGGGCCGAGAAGCTCGCGGCCCAGTTGCGCGAGCTCGGCGTGCAGGTGCTCGTCGTCGGCGCCGACCTGACCGATCCGGAGTCCGTGCAGGCGATGTTCGCCGAGGCGCAGCGCACGTTCGGATCGCTGGACGTGCTCGTGCTCAATGCCTCGGGCGGCATGGAATCCGGCATGGGCGAGGAATACGCCCTGAAGCTCAACCGCGATGCGCAGGTGAACGTCCTGGAGAGCGCCCTGCCGCTCCTCGGTGACGGATCCCGCGTCGTGTTCGTGACCAGCCACCAGGCGCACTTCATCCGGACGACCCCGACGATGCCCGAGTACGTCCCGGTCGCGCTGTCCAAGCGCGCCGGCGAGGACGCGCTGCGCGAGCAGATCCCCGCGCTCGCGGAGCGTGGCATCGGCTTCGTGGTCGTCTCCGGCGACATGATCGAGGGCACGATCACCGCGACGCTCCTCGAGCGCGCGAACCCCGGCGCGATCGCCTCACGACGCGAGTCGGCCGGCAAGCTGTACAACGTGAGCGAGTTCGCCGCCGAGGTCGCCCGCGCGGCTGTGGATCCCGTCCCTGCGGACAACACGCGTCTCATCGGCGACACGAGTTCGTTCGCGGGGGAGTGACGGTGCGCCCCACCGATATCGAGCGCCTCGTCTCGGTCGGCCGGCCCGACATCGCCCCCGACGGCTCGTTCGCGGTCTTCGCCACCTCGCGTCCGGACCTGGCGGCGAATCGCGCGGTGGGACAGCTCTGGCGCGTCGACCTGCCGACCGGCATCCCGCGTCGCCTCACGCGGGGGACCGCCGACGCCAGTCCTCGACTCTCTCCCGACGGAACCGTGCTGGCATTCCTGCGCGGCGACACGAAGGGCCGCGCGCAGCTCCACGTCGTCGCCCCCGGGGGCGGCGAACCGGTACAGATCACAGACGCTCCCCTCGGAGTGGGAGAGTTCGCCTGGGCGCCCGACGGCGCGACGATCGCCTTCACCGCCCGTGTGCCGGAGCGCGGTCGTTACGGACAGGTCGAGGGCTTGGATGCCGCCGCCGAAGCGCCTCGGCACATCACCGGCATCCGCTGGCAGTCCAACGGCGTGGGCTACATCGCCGATCGTCCCGCGCAGCTCTTCGTCGTCGATGTCCCCGCCACCGACCTGGAGCCGTACTACGAGCCGGCGCCGGCCGTCGTCGCGGAGGGGACGACTCCCGCAGAGAAGACTGTCGTGCCCGCTCCGGCACGACAGCTGACCGACGGGCCGCACTCCGTCTCGGGAGTGGCATTCCGCGGTGCCGAGATCCTCACGGTCGTCGACGTGATCGAGCACGAGCGCCGCGACCTCAGCTCGCGCCTCGTGGCGATCCGTGCCGACGGTCAGGGACGACGCGACGTGATCACCCCGGAGACTCGCCTCTCGATCGGCGAGATCGCGGTCGCCGGCGACGAAGCCGTGGCCGTCCTCGCGTCCGAGACCGGGTCGACCGGCGTCGACTTCGTGGCACCCGGGGTCGCGCTCTGGATCATCGAAGACGACGGCCCGCGGCGACTCACCGACGCTAAGACGATCGATCTCGGCGAAGTGGGCAGCCACATCACGGTGCAGGGCGACCGCTTCCTCGTACAGGACCGCACGCGTGGTCGGGTGCGGCTGCTGCGGGTGGCGCGCGACGGCGCCGTGGAGGACGTGGTCGGCGGCGATCTCGAGGTCGGCGGGCACGCGGCGGCCGGAGACCGCATCGTCGTCTCGGTGGCGACTCCGGAGTCCTCCGGCGAGCTCCTCCTGGTCGATGTGGACGGAAGCCGCGCTCTGACCTCATTCGGCGCGGACGTCGGTGCGGTGATCCCGGAGGAGATCACGATCGCGGGCCGCGACGGCTACCCCGTCCACGGTTGGGTCGCCAAACCCGCGGGGGAGGGGCGGCATCCGGTCATCCTCCAGATCCACGGCGGCCCGTATGCCTCGTACGGCATACACCTTTTCGATGAGACGCAGGTGCTCGTGGACGCCGGGTACGCCGTTGTCTACTGCAACCCCCGCGGCTCCGCAGGCTACGGACGCGCGCACGGTCGCAGCATCCGTGGTGCGATGGGCACGCTCGACTTCGATGACGTGATCGACTTCCTCGACGGCGTGCTCGCGCGAGACGGCGCCCTCGACGCGACGCGGGTCGGCATCATGGGCGGGTCCTACGGCGGCTACCTCACCGCGTGGATCATCGCCCACGATCACCGGTTCGCCGGCGCGATCGTCGAGCGGGGATTCCTGGACCCGGTCTCCTTCCAGGGGACGAGCGACATCGGATCGTTCTTCGGCGATGAGTACGTCGGAACCGACCCCGCGCAGATCGCGCGGCAGAGTCCGATGGCGGTCGTCCCCGAGGTGCGTACGCCGACGTTGGTGATCCACTCCGAGCTCGACTTCCGGTGCCCGCTCGAACAGGCCACTCGGTATTACTCGACGCTCAAGCGGCAGGGGACCGAGGCGGAGATGCTCATCTTCCCCGGCGAGAACCACGAGCTCACGCGGTCCGGTTCGCCCCGCCATCGGGTGCAGCGCTTCGACGCGATCCTGGACTGGTGGCGCCGGAAGCTGCCGGTGCAGGACTGAGGCTCGCACGACGAAGCGCCCCGGACGGATCCGGGGCGCTTCGTCGTGCGAGCGAGGTATCAGACGAGATCCTTCTTGCCGAACGTGAACGCGCGGACGATCTGGATGATGCCGAGGACTACGAGCGCGATGCCCAGCAGCCACCACAGTGCCGCGATGTACAGCGGCGAGAACAGCAGGACGATTCCCGCCACGATGCTGATGATCGCGAAGAAGACCGTCCAGCCCTTGGACGCGGCATCGCCGAGCGTCGACAGCGCCACGACGCCCTCGATGATCCAGAGGATACCGACGAGGATGCCGATGAAGATCGCGAGCCACGCGGTCGCGGCGCCGAGGTTCACGAACGCGACGATGCCGGCGATGATGAACAGGATGCCGAGCACGATGTGCCCGATGCGCGACCAGCCGCCGCGCGTCTTGGAGAAGATGCCGAGACCGGCGTAGACCAGACCGGCGGCGATGACGTAGATCGCGATGATCGCGGTGACGACCATCGCCGTCTTGCCGGGCCAGGCCAGGATCAGGATGCCGACGATGACGGACAGGACGCCGCCGATGCCCAGTGCGGTGCGGATGCCGTTGACGGCTGATTTCTCCGCTGCGGATTCGGTAGTCATGAGTATTTCCCTTCCTGGGAGTTACCTGCGAGGTGCGCTCACAGCATAGACCCAGCTGTAACGGGCCCGAGTGACGAAGGTCCCGTGTGTCGTGGCATGACGGGAGCGCCCGTCTTGCCGTCGAGTCGTCAGCCGAGGAGGAGGGTTGCGGCGAGCAGCACCGGCACGCACCCGATCGTGGTGAGGAACACCGTGTCGCGCGAGATCGTCTCGCCCACGCCGTACCGCTGCGAGTAGTTGAAGACGTTCTGCGCCGTGGGGAGCGCCGCGAGGACGACGACGATCAGGACATCGGCGGGGGAGAGGGCGAAGACGAATCGGGCCACGACCCACGCGACCACGGGCATGATGACGAGCTTCAGCCCGGTGGCCAGGACGATGTCGCGACGTCGCCCCGACGGTCCGAGCACGCGCTGCCCGTACAGCGAGATCCCGTAGCTGATCAGCAGCACGGGAACGCAGGCGTTCGCGAGCAGGGTCGCCGGTTCGAAGATGATCGGCGGCAGATCGATGCCGCTCACGGACACGAGCGTCCCCAGCGCCGATCCGATCACGATGGGATTCGTCAGGGCCCGACCGATCGAGCGGCGCAACGAGCCGCCGCCGGAGGTCGCCGCTTCGAGGATCGCCATCGAGATCGGGGTGAAGACGAGCAGCTGCAGGAGGATCACGGGCGCGGGGAAGGCGGCGCTGCCGAGCAGATACAGCGAGAGCGGAATGCCGATGTTGTTCGAGTTGACCTGCCCGGCCGACAGTGCACCGATCACCACTTCGCCTGCCGAGCGCCGCCAGGCGAACCGGGCGATGAGTGCGTACACGGCGATCACGGTCACGGCGGCGATCGCCGAAACGGGCAGCAGTGCGGAGAAGAGTGTGCGGACGTCTGCTTCGGCGAGCACGACGAACAGGAGGAACGGCGAGAGGACGAAGAACGTGAGCCGGGCCAGCACCGGACGGGCATGCTCGCCGAGGAGGTCGATGCGTCCGATCACATAGCCCACCGCGATCGCGAGGCCGACCACGACGAATCCCGTCAGGCTCTCGATCATGCCTTCGAGCCTATGGGCTCTCACCCTGCCCGAATGATGCGGCCGCATCCGGCGGCCTCATACGATCCGAGCACGGGGGAGAGGGGAGCGGATGTCCGTTCTGACTGCAATCGTGCCGGCGTGGATCCGGCAGTACAAGCCGTCCTGGCTCGGGGTGGATGTCCTGGCGGGCGTGACGCTCGCCGCCGTGGCGATCCCGGAGGTGATGGGCTACACGTCGATCGCACAGACGCCGGTGATCACCGGCCTCTACACGATCATCCTCCCGACGCTCGTCTTCGCGCTGCTCGGGTCTTCACGATTGCTCGTCGTCGGTGCCGACTCGGCCACGGCGGCGATCCTCGCCGCGGGCCTGGCCGGGCTCGGCATCTCGGGGCTGTCGCCGAACTCGGCGGAATGGGTCGCGTGGACGAGCCTCGTCGCCCTCGTGTGCGGCGGGCTCCTCGTCCTCGCCCGGCTGCTCCGGCTCGGGTTCCTCGGCGACTTCCTCAGTGCGTCGGTGCTCATCGGCTTCCTCACCGGCGTCGGGATCTCGGTGCTGACCGGTCAGCTGCCGGACATGCTCGGCATCCCGAAGGGCACGGGCAACTGGTTCGAGCAGCAGTGGAGCACGCTCACCCATCTGGGCGATGCGAACGGCTGGACGATGGCGTTCGCGGGCGGGACGCTCGTGATCATTGTCGGCTGCAAGCTCATCAACCGGAAGATCCCGGGCGCCGTGATCGCGGTCATCCTGTCGATCGTGCTCTCCAACGTGCTCGACGCGTCCAGTCAGGGCGTCGCGGTCATCGGGCCGGTCCAGGGGGGACTTCCGCCGTTCGGGCTGCCGCAGGGGCTCGATCTCTCCGACATCCCCGCCGTGATGGGTGTCGCGCTGTCGTGCTTCTTCCTGATCATCGCCCAGAGCGCGGCGACCTCGCGGAGCTTCGCGATGAAGCACAGTGAGCGGGTCGACATCAACCGCGACATCCTCGGGCTCGCCGGGGCGAACGTCGCGGCGGGACTCACCGGCACTTTCGTCGTGAACGGCAGCCCGACGAAGACCGAGATCCTCGACGAGCAGCGCGGACGCAGTCAGATGGCGAACATCACGATGGTCGCCGTCGTGATCGTCGTGGTCCTGTTCCTGACGCGGTACCTCACGAACATGCCGGTCGCGGTGTTGGCTGCCATCGTCTTCATGATCGGGCTCGGGCTCGTGGACTTCCGGGGCCTGCGTCGGATCCGTGCCGCACGGGTGAGCGAGTTCGTCATCGCGCTGCTCACCGCGATCGTCGTGTTCGCGTGGGGTGTGGAAGAGGGCATCATCCTCGCGATCGTCCTCTCTGTCCTGGAGCTGGTCCGTCGCGCCTACACGCCCCGGGACTTCCTCGTTGGTGTCTCGAAGGACGGCGAGCCCACCTACACGGCCGCGGAGCCGGGAACGGAGAGCCTTCCGGGCCTCGTGGTCTTCCGGTTCGACTCGCGACTCTTCTATGCGAACGCCAGTCTGTTCGTGGACCGCATCCAACAGCTCATCGCCGCGGCGCCGTCGCGTGTGCGCTGGCTCATCCTGGACTGCTCGTCGATCGGCGACATCGACTACTCGGCGAGTCTGAACCTCGAAGGACTCATCGCCTCGCTGCACGCCGAAGGCCGGGTGTTCGCGATCGCCCAGGCCGATCCACGGCTGCTCGAAGTCCTCGCGAAGCTCGACACGCTCAAGAAGTTCGACAACGCGCACATCTACGCCACCGTCGAAGACGCCGTGGCGGCGTTCCGGGCGGATGCCGCGGCGCCGGCATCCTGAACGTCGTCGGCATCCGGTCTCCGCGCGTACATCCTGGGGTTTGCGGGTAATCGCCGATAATGCACATTATGTCAACTCGATTTGACGAGCGCTCTCCCGCGATGCGTGAGCACGCCTCTTGACATGACACTTGCATTTTGCAAGTGTTTGACCCATGA
>JASBUD010000198.1 GCA_030148105.1 Microbacterium sp.
GCGACGATCGTGGTGTACTCCATCGCGCCGGCGTCCTCGAGCGCGCCCTTCACGGAGGCGATCGTGGAGCCCTTCTGGCCGATCGCGACGTAGATGCAGCGCACCTGCTTGTCGACGTCGCCGGATTCCCAGTTGCTCTTCTGGTTGATGATCGTGTCGATCGCGATCGCGGTCTTGCCGGTCTGGCGGTCGCCGATGATGAGCTGACGCTGCCCGCGACCGACCGGGATCATGGCGTCGATCGCCTTGATGCCCGTCTGCATGGGCTCGTGCACGCTCTTGCGCTGCATGACGCCCGGCGCCTGGAGCTCGAGAGCACGACGCCCCACCGTCGCGACCGGCCCGAGTCCGTCGATCGGGTTGCCGAGCGGGTCGACGACGCGACCCAGGTAGCCGTCACCCACGGCGACGGAGAGGACCTCACCCGTGCGGCGGACTTCCTGTCCGGCTTCGATGCCGGAGAACTCGCCGAGGACGACGACACCGACTTCGTGCTCGTCCAGGTTCAGCGCGAGGCCCGACGTGCCGTCGGCGAAGGTCACGAGCTCGTTGGCCATGACACCGGGCAGGCCCTCGAGGTGCGCGATGCCGTCGGCCGCGTCGACGACCGTGCCGACCTCGGCCGCGGCCGCGCCGGTGGGCTCGTACGCGGCGGCGAAGTCCTTCAGCGCGTCACGGATGACATCGGGGCTGATCGTTAGTTCTGCCATTGTGTTCCTTCGTTTCGAGGGGCCACGGCCCCAGAAGCTTCCGCCGGAGCGGGAAATCTCGAGTTATCCGGCGAGGCGCTGGCGCAGGTCGGTGAGCCGCGCTGCGACGCTCGCGTCGATGACGTCGTCCGCGATCTGCACACGCAGTCCGCCGACGATGGTGGGGTCGATGATCGGGTTGAGAGCGACCTTCTTGCCGTAGCGCTGCGTGAGCACCGCGCTCAGACGCTCGGCCTGAGCCGGCTGGAGCTCGGTCGCGGTCACGACGGTGGCGACGATGCTGTCGCGCTGATCGGCGACGAGGTCCATCGCCTCCGTGAGCATCTGGCGCACGCGCCGCTCGCGCGGCTGCTGCACGAGCGAGGAGACGATCAGGACCGTCGCGTCGCTCACGCGTCCGCGCAGAAGCGTCTCCACGAGCGCGCCCTTCGCGGAGTCGTCGCCCAGCTTGCTGCCGAGCGCGAGTTCGACCTCGGGGTTGTCGGCGATGAGTCGCGTGGTGCGGAACAGCTCACCGTCGACGTCGACGTCGGGCGACGCGATCGCGGCCGCACGGACCGCGAGCTCTTCGATTCCGTCGACGAGCTGACGCGCGCTGGACCAGCGCTGCGCGGCGGCGGCACTGAGCAGCGCGACGGTCGTCGCGCTGAATGCGGCGCCGAAGACGTCGGACACCACACGCTGACGAGCGGCCGGAGCCGCAGCGTGATCCGCGAGCGCACCGCTCAGCTGCGGCGACTCGCCCACGATGCGCGACGCGGCGAACAGCTCGCGCGACGTGTCGAGGTCGACCGACGCCGCGGCGTTGAGCGCCGACGTCGTCGCCGCGAGGGCCTGAGTGGTTGCGCTTCCCACTAGCTCTTCGCCTTCTCGGAGGCTTCGAGCTCGGCGAGGAAGCGGTCCACGACCGCCTGAGCCTTCGCATCTTCGGAGAGGGTCTCCCCGATGACGCCGCCGGCCAGGTCGAGAGCGAGGCTGCCGACGTCGGACCGCAGGGAGGCCAGGGCCGCCAGACGTTCCATCTCGATCTGCGCGTGCGCGTTCGAGGTGATGCGCGCCGCCTCGGCCGTGGCCTGCTCGCGCATCTCCGCCACGATGGCAGAACCGTCGGCGCGGGCCTTCTCGCGGATCTCCCCCGCCTCGGCGCGCGCGTCGGCGAGCTGGGCGGTGTACTTCTCGAGTGCGGCCTGAGCCTCGGCCTGAGCGGCCTCGGCGGAGTTGATGCTGCCCTCGATCGCCTCGGCGCGCGCGTCGAGCAGCTTGTTCAGGTTCGGAAGGATCTTCCAAACGAACAGCGCGAGGATGATGAGGAACGCCAGCGTGCCCCAGACCAGGTCCGGAAGCGTGGGGAGAAGCGGATTGATCTCCCCCGCGTGGCCTTCTTCGGCGAATGCGACGAGCATTCGGACTCCTTCGGTCAGCAGCGGGTGGTTACGGCGCGGGGAACGGGATGAAGGCGACCGCGATCGCGATGAACGCGAGGGCCTCGGTCAGTGCGATACCGAGGAACATCAGGCCGCTGAGGCGACCCTGAAGCTCGGGCTGACGCGCGACCGATTCGATGGTCTTGCCGACGATGATGCCGACGCCGATACCGGAGCCGATGGCGGCGAGTCCGAAGGCGAGGGGTGCGAGCTGTCCGACGACGTTCACAGGGATTCCTTTCGAAGGGGTTGGTGGGTCTTGCAGCCGGGGACGGGTCAGTGTCCGTCGGCGAGCGACATCTGGATGTAGATGGCGGTGAGGATCGTGAAGACGTACGCCTGCAGGACGGCGACGAAGAGCTCGAGCACCGTGAAGGCGATGCCGAACGCGAACGTGCCGATGCCGAGCAGGCCGATGAGGTTGCCACCCGCGAGCACCGTGAAGAAGAAGAAGTTCGTCGCGGTGAAGCAGAGCACGAGCAGCATGTGCCCGGCGACCATGTTCATCAGGAGTCGGAGGGCGAGCGTGATCGGACGCAGGATGAACGTCGAGAGGAACTCGAGCGGGATCAGCAGGATGTGCAGCGGCCACGGGACACCCGGGATGATGAGGGCGTTCTTCAGGTATCCGAAGCCGTGACGACGGAAACCGGCGTAGACGAACATCACGTACGCGACGACCGCGAGGATGAGCGGCAACCCGATCACGGCCGTCGAGGCGATCTGCAGGCCCGGGAAGATACCGGTGAGGTTCATCCCGATGATCAGGAAGAAGAACGTCATCAGGATGGGCAGGAACCGCTTGCCCTCTTTTTCACCGAGCGTGTCGAAGACGATCGAGTTGCGGACGAAGCCCAGCATGTACTCGAGCGCGGCCTGACCGCGGGTCGGCACGAGCTTCATGTTGCGGGTGCCGATCCAGAGCCACAGCACGAGGGCGGCGACCACGAGCAGGCGGATCAGCATGACCCGGTTGAGCTCGAAAGGCGTCCCGACGAACAGGAGGCCTTCCGGGACGAATTCGCCGATCGAGGGGCCGACGAAGCCACCATCTGATTCGTCGGCCATGACGAGCGACAGTGCGGGGAGGAGCGTTGCGGTAATCAGGAGATTCTCCGGCGTCGGGCGTCCGAGACGTTGGCGATCAGGGGGAGCTTATGAGTTCAGCCTAGCAAAACTCTCAGGGCCCAGAGGACACATCCTGGGCCTCGGCCGCCGGGCGGCGGCCGGTTCAGCGGGCGTCCGGCGCAGTGTCCTCGGGGGCACTCGCGGGCAGCTCGACGTCACCCACGTACGGCGTGCGCGCCCGCTGGAACGCGATGACGTCGAAGACGAGGGAGCCGACGACGGCGATGATGACGGTGACGAAGAACACCGTGGGATCCAGCCACGTCTGTGAGCGGAGCCAGATGGCCAGGACGACGAAAAGGACGAGCTTGAGCACCCACGAGCCGAGCACGATGCCGAAGAACAGGGGGGATCCCGGGTCGTTGCGCGTCGAGTTGATCGCGAGCTGGATGCTGAGCGAGGTGAGGGCGAGGAAGACGAGCCACATCGCGGCGCCGAGGAGGCCGCTGACCATGCCCTCGACACCCGCGACGAGGTATCCGACGACCGCTCCCCCGACGGCGAGGATGCCGATCGCGATCGCCGGCCACTTGAGGCTGGACAGGACGGTGAAACTGCGGGGCGAACTCATCGGGCGGACTCCAGGGTCTGGGTGTCGCCGTGCGGCACGACGACGGGCGGTCTGCGCCGCCGCGAGGGCAGCAGGGTGACGGTGAGGCAGGCGCCGGCGCCCACGAGGCCGAACAGGACGCCGAGCGCGTACTGACCCGGCCAGTTCTCGCGGGTGCCGATGTACATCAGCAGCACGGCGATGCTGATGACGGCGGTCCATGCATAGAAGATCAGGACGGCATCGCGATCCGAGTGGCCCATGTCCAGCATCCGGTGATGCAGGTGCTTGCGATCGGGAGAGAACGGCGATTTGCCCGCGCTCATGCGCCGGATGACGGCGAGACCGAAATCCAGCAGCGGCAGGAGCACGACAACGACCGGCAGGAGGATCGGGATGAACGCGCCGAGCAGCTGCGAGCGTCCGAAACCCTCCGGATCCAGCGTCGCCGGATTCAGCTGACCCGTGATCGCGATCGCCGACGTCGCCATGAGCAGCCCGAGCATCAGCGCTCCGGAATCCCCCATGAACAGCTTCGCGGGGCTCCAGTTCAGCGGCAGGAACCCGATGCATGCGCCGATGAGCACGGCGGCGATGAAGGAGGCGAGGTTGAAGTACGTGCTCGCGCCGGTGTCGCGCACGAGGATGTAGGTGTAGGCGAAGAACACGCCGTTCGCGATGAGGCAGACTCCGGCCACGAGACCGTCCAGTCCGTCGATGAAATTGACGGCGTTCATGACGACGACGATCGCGAACACCGTCAGGGTGAAGCTCACCCAGCTGGAGGCGACGATGATGCCGCCGATCGGCAGCGTGAAGATCTGCAGCTGGCCGAACCACGCGATGATGCCGGCGGCGAGGAACTGCGCGCCGAGCTTGATCATCCAGTCGAGGTCCCAGAGGTCATCCGCCACGCCGACCACGACGATGAGCAGTGTCGCACCGAGGATCGCGTAGACCGGGGCGGGGTCCTGCCAGAAGATCGCGAAGTACGGATGCTGCGATGAGACCGCGAAGGCCGCCACCACCCCGAGGAACATCGCGACACCGCCCAGGCGCGGGGTGGGTGTCTTGTGCACGTCCCGCTCGCGGATGTCGGGGTACAGCTTGTACTTGAGGCTCAATCGCCAGACCGCCCACGAGAGCGAAAGCGTGATCGCGGCGGTGAAGAGGATCGTGAAGAGGTATTGCTTCACGATTGCTCGCCGGGGCTGTCCCCCGGCGTCGGATCCGGCTCGAGCAGGTCGCCGAGGACGCCGCGCAAGTCGGTGCGCGCCACCGCGCCCTCGCGGAGGACCCGGACCAGCGGCGCGGACCCGCTGCCCACCAGACTCGTGGCGTCCACGATCGTCGAGGCGATCCCGGTGAGCGACGGTCCGCCGTCGAGGTAGACCGCGACGCTGTCGCCGAGCATCCGCTGGGCGTCCGCCGCCGTGATCGCGGCCGCCTGGCCGGTCAGATTGGCACTGGACACGGCGAGGGGCCCGGTCTCCTCCAACAGCTCCAAAGCGAGGTTGTTCGCCGGCATGCGCACCGCGACGGTGCCGAAGGTGTCGCCGAGGTCCCAGGACAGCGACGGCTGCGCGGGCAGCACGATCGTCAGGCCGCCGGGCCAGAACGCCTCGACGAGTCGCTCGACAGGCTCGGGGACCTCCGCGACCAGGGCACGCAGGGTCGCAACCCCAGCAACCAGGACGGGAGGCGGCGACTGACGACCGCGCCCCTTGGCCTCGAGCAGGCCCTGTACCGCTCGCGCGCTGAAGGCGTCGGCGGCGACGCCGTAGACCGTGTCGGTGGGGAGGACGACGAGTTCGCCGCGGCCGATGGCCTGACGCGCCTGGCGCATTCCGGCCAGCAGCTGGGCCTCGTCGTGGCAGTCGAAGACGGGAGACATGACGCGGTCAGTCTAACCGGCGACACCGGGACGCCTGGGCAGGTCAGGGGCGCACGGCCGTCGTCGCGCGGTCCCGCATCGTCAGGTCGGGGTGAGTGGATGCCGCGCGCCAGCCGTCCGCGGTGAGGAGGTCGCGGACGGCGGCCCCCTGCCATTCTCCGTGCTCGATGACGATCGTCCCCCCGGGGTGGGCCAGGCGCAGTCCCGTGCGGCTGAGGACGCGGACGACGTCCAGGCCGTCCGGGCCGCCGTACAGCGCCTCGGGGGGATCGAAGAACCTGACCTCCGGATCCCGCGGGATCGCCTCGTCGGGGACATAAGGCGGGTTGGAGGCGACGACGGAGACGCGACCGTCGAGTTCGGGGAAGGCGCGCTCGAGGTCGATGAAGGCGAGCCGAGCGTTCTGCGCGCCGACATGGGCGAAGTTCTCGGTGGTCCACACGAAAGCATCGACGGAGTTCTCCGCCGCGAAGACCTGGGCGTGCGGGACCTCGGTGGCCATCGCGAGCGCGATCGCCCCGCTGCCCGTGCCGAGGTCCACCGCGATCGGCGACGGGGACGCCGCCGCCGACAGCGCGTCGATCGCGAGCTGGGCGACCATCTCCGTCTCGGGTCGCGGCACGAAGACCCCCGGCCCCACCCGCAGTTCGAGATGACGGAACGGAGCGCTGCCGGTGAGGTGCTGCAGGGGAACGCGCGTCGCCCGCCGCGCGACCATGTCCTCCAGGCGCGCGGCCTCCTCGGCCGTCAGGGCGTCTCCGCGCACGGCAGCTGCCTGAATCGCGCCCCGCCCGGTGCCCCGCACGTGCGCGGCGAGGAGTTCGGCATCCACCTGCGCATCGTTCACGCCCGCGGCGCCCAGGCGCGCGGCGGCGCGCCGGAGTGCATCACCGAGCGGCACGGAATCGGGGGGCATCGCAGACATGGCGACCCCAGCCTACGGCTCGCCGGCGCGGGCACCCGCGGTCGTCACACAAGGTCCGGGGCGTGCACGCTCCTTTAGGCTTGACCCGCACCCGCTGACCCCTCGAAAGGCTCCGACATGCCCGGTATCCACTCCGACATCACCTCCGCCTTCGGCGACACTCCGCTCGTCCGCCTCAACCGCGTCGCAGAGGGTCTGGGCGGCAACATCCTCGCCAAGCTCGAGTTCTACAACCCGGCCTCGAGCGTGAAGGACCGCCTCGGCATCGCGATCGTCGATGCCGCCGAGGCCTCCGGCCTGCTTCAGCCCGGCGGCACGATCGTGGAGGCCACGAGCGGCAACACCGGCATCGCCCTCGCGATGGTGGGCGCCGCGCGCGGTTACCGCGTCGTCCTGGCGATGCCGTCCTCGATGTCGGTCGAGCGTCGTCTGCTGCTGAAGGCGTACGGCGCCGAGCTCGTGCTGACCGATCCCGCCGGAGGCATGAAGGGCGCCGTCGCGAAGGCCGAGGAGCTCGTCGCCGAGATCCCCGGCGCCGTCCTCGCCCGCCAGTTCGAGAACGAGGCGAACCCCGCGATCCATCGCAAGACCACCGCGGAGGAGATCATCCGGGACACCGACGGCGCAGTCGACTACTTCGTCGCCGGCATCGGGACGGGCGGCACGATCACGGGTGTCGGTCAGGTGCTCAAGGAACGCGTACCCGGCGCGAAGGTAATCGCCGTGGAGCCCGCCGACTCGCCGCTGCTGACGAAGGGAACGCCCGGACCCCACAAGATCCAGGGCATCGGCCCCAACTTCGTCCCGGCGATCCTCGATCAGAGCGTCATCGACGAAGTCGTGGACGTCGAGTTCTCCGACGCGATCGACACCGCCCGCGCCGTCGGGACGAAGGACGGCATCCTCGTCGGCATCTCCTCCGGCGCGGCGATCTGGGCAGCGCTGCAGATCGCCGCGCGCCCCGAGGCTGAGGGCAAGAACATCGTCGTGATCGTGCCGTCGTTCGGGGAGCGCTACCTCTCCACGGCGCTGTACGAACACCTCCGCGAGGACTGAGCGCTTCCGCGAGAAAGGCACCCCGTGCCCGGCATCCATTCGGACATCACGTCCGCGTTCGGCGACACCCCGCTCGTCCGGCTCAACGCGCTCACCGCGGGCCTCGCGGCCGAGGTCCTGGTCAAGCTCGAGTTCTACAACCCCGGTGCGAGCGTGAAGTGCCGTCTCGGCATCGCGCTGATCGACGCGGCGGAGGCCTCAGGGCAGCTGCAGCCCGGCGGCACGATCGTGGAGTCCACGAGCGGCAACACCGGCATCGCCCTCGCGCTGACCGGCGCCGCGCGCGGCTACCGCGTGATCCTCACGATGCCCGCGTCGATGTCGAAGGAACGCCGAACCTTGCTCAAGGCGTACGGCGCAGAGCTCGTCCTCACGAACCCCCACCTGGGGATGACCGAGGCCGTCGCGACCGCGGAGCGCATCGCGGCCGAGACGCCTGGGGCGATCCTCGCCCACCAGTTCGACAGTCCCGCGAACGCCGACATCCACCGCCGCACGACTGCGGAGGAGATCTGGCGCGACACCGACGGACGAGTGGATTACTTCGTCGCCGGCTTGGGCACGGGCGGGACGATCACGGGCGTCGGCAGCGTGCTCAAGCAGCGCAATCCCGATGTGCGCGTCGCCCTGATCGAGCCGAAGGACTCCCCCGTCCTCACGGAGGGCCGCGCCGGCGGTCACCGGATCCAGGGCATCGGGCCGAACTTCGTCCCCGCGGTCCTGGATCGCTCGGTCGTTGACGAGATCTTCGACGTCGAGTTCGACGATGCGATCCGAGTGGCCCGCGAGCTCGCGACGCGCGAAGGCATCCTCGCCGGGATGTCGGCCGGTGCCGCCGTGTGGGCGGGCCTGCAGATCGCCGCGCGGCCCGAAGCCGCAGGCAAGCGCATCGTCGTGATCGTGCCGGATGCCGGTGAGCGCTACCTGTCGACGGCGCTGTACGAGCACCTCCGCGAGGACGAGGCGGTCACGGCATGAGCGCGTGGGCGCGCGTGCGCGAGGACCTCGCCGCCGCGAAGCTGCGGGACCCCGCCGCACGGGGAAGCCTCGAGATCGCGCTGCTGTATCCCGGTCTCCACGCCGTCTGGGCCTACCGGCTGTGGCACGCCCTCTGGGTCCGCCGCCTGCGCTTCGTGGCGCGGCTGGGTTCGCAGCTCACCCGCTGGCTCACCGGCATCGAGATCCACCCCGGCGCCACGATCGGCCGGCGCTTCTTCATCGACCACGGCATGGGCGTCGTGATCGGCGAGACCGCCGAGATCGGCGACGACGTCATGCTCTACCACGGGGTCACCCTCGGCGGCCGTCAGCGCGAGGGCGGCAAGCGGCACCCCACGATCGGCGACGGCGTCGCGGTGGGTGCCGGAGCGAAAGTGCTGGGACCCATCACGATCGGTGCCGGTTCGGTGATCGGGGCGAACGCCGTGGTGACCCGCGATGCGCCCGCGGACAGCATCCTGGTCGGCATCCCCGCGAAGCCTCGCGTCAAGCGCGAGGGCCTGGACACCCGGGCGCTGCTGACAGTGCCCGAGTACAGCATCTGACCTTCAGTCGGCGCGGCGCTGCGCGACCTGCTTCTTCAGGAACACCAGCGGCAGGAGCCACGTCGCGAGCGCCGTGATGATCCAGACGATCACGGGCGCCAGGACCCACGCGAGCGGGTAGGAGATGCCGATCCCGGCGTTCGGGATCAGCACGACGATGAGGATCGCGACGAACGTCGAGATGATGCCGATGCCGCCGAGCAGCGCCGGCGCATGCCGTCGCGTGACCTTGAACACCCAGGGCGAGAGGACGCTCTGGATCACCGCGAAGATGAGCACCGCCAGAACGAAGCACCACCAGTCCGACCAGTCGAGGTGGAAGCCGGGCAGGACGAGCTCGGCGACGCTGCGCGCGAGCGCCGCAGAGAACACGAAGATCGCGGCGCGGATGAGGAAGGTGATCACCCTGGGAGCCTATCGGCCCGGCATCC
>JASBUD010000232.1 GCA_030148105.1 Microbacterium sp.
CGCGGCGGAGGCGTCATGACGGCGCTCCCCGCTCGCACCCGCCCGGCCGCCCTCGACTCCGGCACGTCGCTCGAGGCCGCTGCGCTGCAGACCAACGCCCGCACAGACCGCGTCAAGGCGGTGATCATGTCGGTGCTCGCCGAGTACGGCCCCCAAACCGACGACGAGATCATCGACCGCTACAACGACCGAGCGGGCGCCCATCCCGCTGTGCCGACCGTCACCCCTCAGTCTGTCCGCACACGCCGGCACGAGCTCGTCATCGCCGGCCAGGTCCGGGAGGCCGACGCGTTCGGCTTCTCCAATCTCGGAAACCGGGCGTCCGTGTGGACGCTCGCGTGACCACCCCGAACCCCCACCCCACAGAAGAAGCCCCCGCCGAGAGGCAACTCGACGAGGGCTGACGTCACCCCGAAAGGCAACAGATTCATGATCACCCTACCCTCCATCGCGCACACCAACGAGAACGGGATCGAGGAGTACACGTACGAATCCGCGCTCCGCTCCACGGAGTACCGCGGACACTGCCTGACCAGCGTGGACTCCGGCCCATGGCGCCTCTCGCCAGTGAACGCCGGCGCGCAGCGAGACATCACCATCGCAGAGGCGAAGCGGTTCGTCGACGAGATCAAATTCCTTATCGACACTGCCGAGCGCCTCGAGCGCGCAAGGGCCAAGGACCAGAAGGACGTCCACCCCGCCGACGCGGCGATCACCGCCGAGGTCCAGGCGATCCTCGGCGACCTGGACTGGACCGTTGAAGACGCGGCGATCGTCACCGGGCTCTCGAAGGCTAAGCTCCTGCACCGGATCAACGGGCACTCGTCCTGGACGCTCGCGGACCTCGCGCACCTCGCGGACGGCCTGAGTCGCGACGACGATGAGCGGCGGGAACTGCTTCGCCGCCTCACTTCGTTGGCCATCGAGGCCGCCGACGCTGAGGGGGTGAGGGCGTGACCGCCGCCGGATCGGTCCTCGCGACCCTCCGCAGCCGCACGGGCCTGAGCGTGCGCGAGGCTGCCCGCCGTGCGCACGTGGGACGCCGCTACCTCAAGCGTGTGGAGCGCGGCCAAGCGACCGCCACGCCCGCCTGGCTGGGGCACGTGGCCGACGTCCTCGCGGACGCGCTCGTTGAGAAGGTCGTGACGCGATGACCGCAGTTGAGGCGCGGTTCGCGGGCGGTCCGATCGTCGTTGAGCACGTCGACCTGCACGGCCGACAGGGCGTGACGGTGAGCATGCCGGGGGACAGCGCGGGGATGTTCCCGAACGAGGCGCGCGAGCTCGCCGCCGCCCTGATGGCCGCCGCGGACGACGCGGAGCGGGACGGTCGCCGTGCGCAGCTTCGACGCCGCCCCGACGTCGATCACCACCTCATGTCTCGCGACGTCTGACCAGACCGACGAAGCCCCGACCCCACCTGGCAGAGGGTCGGGGCTTCGTCATGTCTTATCCGCCGCTGTGCGGCTCGCCTGCGCGCGATCGCGGCTGTACAGGCATCGTGGGAGGGTGCAAGAGTCAGCGCATGACTACGGAGCGCACACCGACGCAGGAAGAGTGCATGTCCGCGGCGATCCGTGAGTACGTCCGGTCGTGGTGGGATCAGCAGGCGATCAAGGAGCGCGAGGACGAGTCGTGACCCGAACGCCCACGCAGGAAGAGTGCATGTCGGCGGCGATCGCGGAGCTCGTGCGCTCTTGGTACGACGCGCACGCGATCGCAGCCGAGCCGGTGACGCAGTGAAGACGCGCGAGCAGGCGCTCGAGGATCTACGCCGCATCGTCGCCGAGCAAGGTGCGATCCTCGATAGCCTCACCCCGGAGCAGGCCGCGGCGCGTGTCTGGAGGCCCGGGGTTCGAAGCTTCGAAGACCTCGCCGGCGAATTCCGGCGCGTCCGCTACCGAGGGGAGTCAAGCGGTGGCGGTGTCCAGCCATCGGGTCATGGCGCTGTACCGTCGAGGAGTGGAGTCAGCGCCGGATAACACACCGTCCAGGGCGTACGTCCGCGCTGCTCTGGGCACCAATGCCCTTCGTCGCCTCGGCCGCTCGATCGCGTCGGGACAGGAACTGACCGCGGATGAGTACCAGCTGTACAGGGCGTTCATCGCCGATGCTGACGCGCGGCGTCAGGTGGCGCAGCTTGCGATCGATGTCATTCTCCGTAGCACGGTCGATGTCATGCCCAACGCGGCGACGGCCATCAACAGCGGTCGAACCAAGACGCTGAAGACCCTTCGCGAGAAGCTCATCAGATCACCCCACGAGGCGCTGCCAAGCATCAGGGACATCGCGGGAGTCCGTGTCGTTGTGGACTGTTCGCTAGTCGAGCTCCGAGCGCTTGCCGGGGTGCTCGCCCAGACAATGACCGCGCCGAGTCAGTTCGACAGAGTGGCTGAGTTCACGGGCGCGGCCAAGGTCATTGACCGACTCACGGAGCCCATGCACGGATACCGTGCAATTCATCTCGTGGTCCGACTGGACGGGGCGCCCGTGGAGGTCCAGATCCGAACATCACTCCAGCACTCCTGGGCCGCGCTCATGGAGCTCCTGTGCGACCGGTGGGGACGGGAGCCGCGCTACGGTGAGCCGCTTGTTGAGCCCGATCCGGCGGTTCGCGCAGCCAAGCTCGCGGTCCTGGACGAGATGCAGCGCGTGTCTCAGACGATCGCCACGTTCGAAGACGCGACCGCGTCCCTCGGGATCGTGCATATCAATCTGGACTGGGAGACATCTGGAGCCGGGGTGACCCCCGCCCAGTGGCAGGAGACGTACGATCGTTATCAGGCGATGGAACCGCATCTAGCTGAAGCAAAGGTGGCTATGCGACAATCGCTCGAACGGCTCGGCGAGACTGTCGATGCCATAGGCAATGTCCAGGGGGAGGCGCAGTGACTCAGTTCGTTGTGGTCTACGACCGAAGCACCGGGGCAGCCGACATCCGCGAGTTCCACGGCCCCGCTGCTTCTGAACAGGCTCTCGCTGCGCGATTCGACGCCGAAAGCACCGCGCGCCCGAGCCAGGAAGTGGCTGTGCTTGCGGCTTCATCTCGAGCTGCGCTCATGCGCACCCACTCGCGCTATTTCAAGGGCGTTCGCGGCGCACTGGACGACCTTTCGCTCGCTAGCGCGTAGCCGTTTACGGGCGAACGAGCGTGCTCGCGACCCACGGCCACGTCGTAGTGGACAGGAGTTCCAGCGCGTCCTCGCGGCTCGGGTAGGTAGCCTGTCGGCCGCCGTCTGTCAGCGCGCGCTTGCTCTCCGTCAGCATGTCGACCACGACGACGCACGCCTCGCATGGCGGGAGTTCGCGCGAGGCGACGTTGCCGGCATGGGCCTCCGTGCTCGACCCGACCACGCGGCGCACCGCGAGGTCGCAGAGGCTTCGCTGGCTGGCCATCCAGATGTGGCGGAGGTCGGGCACGGTTGGCGAGGTGACGTGCGCGGCGAGCGGCTGCGGCGTCGCGGCGGGCTGAGGCGTGGACATGGAAGCACGTTACGCGAGATCGATGTCGGGGGCCCGGCTACGGTTGAGCGCTTCCGTACGCAGGGTGCGAAGGCGAGAGGAGCGGTCATGACAAGCAGGGGCGACATGGAGTACGAGATCGAAGTAGCGATCCCGGACGGCGCATCGAAGGCAGAGGAGCAGCGGCTGATCGATGCAGCCATCGATCGCGAAGCCGACCGGATCGCGAACGAACTCCTCAAGGGTCTCTAGCCCGGACGACGATAGCCCCGTCGCCGCGTTGAGCGGGACGGGGCTCCGTCGTGTCCTGTGTGTGCGGGGCCGCCTCGAGGAGTGCGAGGCGGCCCCTTCCTCCCGCACCCCGGGAAGACCGGTCAGGGCTGGAGCGGGAGGCGTCTAGGTCAGGCGGCGTCGGGCACCGTTGCCGCGAGCTCCTCGCCGGCGTACTTCGACTCGATCGCAGTCGCCGCCATGTCGATGTGGATACCCTCCATGAGGTTGCCGGCGGCCGTGAGCCAAGGCTTCGCAGCAGCTAGGTGGACGTCGGCCTGCAGGTTCCCGGTGATCAGTTCAGCGGTGTCCCGGTCCGCGATCTGAGCGGATCGGGCGAGGATCGCGCGGTTCAGTGCGACGCCCGGGTCGGTGCGTGTCTGTCCGAGCCAGCCCTTTACCGCATCTTCCAGTCCGCCCGGGTTGGTCTGCAGGGTCGCGAGCCAGGCGGGCGCGTAGTCCCGGATCGCCGCGAGCGTGTCGGCGTCCGCCTCGGCGATGATGCGGTGCATGTTCTGGCCAGCGTTGAGGCGCATCTCGACCTGCTGCCATTTCTGGGTCGTCCGCGCGATCGTGTACGCGTCCGTCGGAGACGCCGTGTTCTCCTGGAGTGTCCGTGCGAGGTAGTCACGGGAGTAGTCGATCTCCGCTTGGAGCTTGCGCAGGTCGGCTGCGCCCGCCTCCCGGAACTGCTTGACGAGCTCCTCGCGCTTCTTCGCGAGACCGACGTCGGTGAGATCGGGGTCCTTGAACGTGAGGGCCTGGCTGATCGCGTCGTTCATCGCGCGGGTGATCTGCACAGCCTCGTCCTTCGCCTTCGCGAGCTTCCCCGTGTGCAGGCGGACCGAGTACATGTTGATGGTCATGGCGTTCTCCTCGGGGGCTTAGACGGCGGCCTGGCCGCTGATGACGTGGCGGATGTCGATCTGGGTGTGACCGTCGGGGCCGGTGAACAGATACTTCGCGTCCGGGTCGGCTCCGTCCTGGCTGAAGCTGGGCTCGAAGCCGAGCGCGTCGATCCGGGCGACCTGGTCGAGGTACGTCGGCGGGATCTCCGGGACCTCGGTGACGCTGTAGCCGGCGCGTGTCGCGTACTCGGCGGTGCTCTCGTTGGCCGTGTAGCCGCGGCCGAGGATGATGCGGGTTCGGTTTCCGCGGTTGTGGCGGTCGCCGATCACGGACGTGGAGTCCGTGGGGGCGGTGAGACGGAATGTCGTCATGGTGTTCTCCTTGGGTTGTGCCCGGCCTGTCCGGGCGGTGGGTGGTTCAGAAAGCTGCGGGGCTGCCTTGCGTGACGAGATCGGCGGCGGATTGACTCGCGTGGATCGACGCCCACGTCATGTCGTAGTCGGGGAAGCGGTGCCAGAGGACGGTGCGCGTCCGCCAGTTCTCGACGAACGTCGCGAACAGGTCGCCGCCGATCGCGATGGGCTCAGATACGAGTCGCCGGTCGTTCTCGTCCCTGATGCGGTCGACGAGTGCGACGTACTCCGCCACATCCGGGTCCTGGAGGTTCGGCCAGGGGAAGGTGACGGGCGTCGGGGCGATGCTGGTGAGGACGGTACGGACACCGTCCGGAGTGGGCTCCGCCACGACGAGCCGCTCGCCGGCGTATTCGTTCTTCGGCTCGTACCGGTAATGCACGATCTGTTCCGAGTCGTGCGGGAAGCCGAAGTGATAGAACTCGCCCGTGATGCCCGCTCCGAACTGCCGCGCGGTCGCCGCCACCATCTCGCTCAACCCTTCGAGCGCGACGGCGTGCACGTCCTCGATGTCCCGACAGGCCGTCACTTCCGTGATGCGGTGGTGCCAGCGGTGAGCGAGAAGAGACGCTCCGCGGAAGGCGAAGACCATGTTCAGGTGCGGCAGTGTCCAGGTCTTCATCCCGAAGCCCGTCCGCTCCGTGCGGTCGCCGGTGGCCCGATCCGAGGCGATGGTGTCGGTGATCACGATCGCCCGGTCGTACCACTGCTGAGCAATCATGACGCTCACGCGAACACCGCCTGGTTGTCCTCGAAGATCGCCAGCGACCATCTGCCCGTCTCGCTGACGACTTCGACTGTGCCGCCCGCCGCTCCGGCCAGACGTGCACCGCCGTTCGCGAAGAACTCGACCTTGCCGCCGTCCGCCATGCCGATGCCGAACTGGTTCGCCAGCTGCTGATCGGTCAGGGCCGTCCCGTCGGGGCGGTTCACGGTGATGCGGACCGTCTTGTCCTTCAGGTTGTTGATCGCGTCCTGGATTCGCTGAATGCGGGTCGCGGCCTCCGACGTCTCGGCGATCATCTTCCAGTCGGATTCGGTCGGGATCGCGAGGATCTTGTCGGCGAGGTCCTGTGCGGCCTGCCCGGTGATCCCGAGGTCCTCGATCCGCTCCAGCAGTGATGCCCGTGACGACTCCAGCGAGGCCCGGTACTCCTCGTACGAGCCGCCGCCCTCGGTGATTGCCTTCGCCGAGTCCATCGCGGCCTGCGCGATCGCGTCGAGGTTCGCTTCGTTCTCCCGCCCGGCCTCGGTGTTCAGGTCGAGGGTGGCCCCGTTCTCGGCGAGGGCGGCGTCGAAGTCGGCGAAGGACTCGATGAGGCGGCGGTTGGCCTCGCGGGTGTCCAGGTTGGTCGCGTTCGCGTCGTTGATCTGATCGATCAGGTCCGACAGGTTCGTCTGCAGGTCGTTGACGGCGTCCGCGGATGCCAGGTACGACTCCGCAGCGGTCTTGTTCGCCTCGGCCGAGTCCTCGGTCACCTTCGTGGCCTGCTGACGGATCTTCTTGCCCTGCTCCTGGGCGGCGGCCTCTTCCTGCGCGGCTTCGATCAGTCGCTGAGCGAACAGCTGCGCGGACTGCAGGGAGAGCCCGAGCTCACCGGCTGCTGCCGCGCTCTCTCTCGTCGGGGAGAGGAAGATCTGCAGCTGGTCTTCGAGCGCCCTCATCTCGGCCCGGTTGCCGGAAGCCGCTTCGCGGACCCGATCCAGGGACACCCCGAGCGCTTCCGCGTTGTCGACGGCGGACCCCTGAGACATCCACAGGAAGGACCGCTCCGCCACGAGGTTGTCGGCGGCGAGCTTCCGAGCCGCGTCGCCGCCGGACTCGAGCGCCTGCGCGTACGACTGGGCCTTGAGGCGAGCCTCCGCCTGCTTCTGCGCGAGCAGTGCGACGACGGTGATCGCGCCGGCGAGAGCCAGACCCACAGCCCCACCGATCGCCGCCGTTCGGCCCATCGAGATGTTGTTCCGCTCCAGCTGGACGCGAAGCTCCGTAAATCGTGCTGTAAGGCCCAGTGCGGCCCCGGACGTGAGCGCGACGGCTCCAGCTACCACCCCGAACATGAGGGCGCCCTGGTGGAGCTCGTCGGGGAGTTCGCCGTACCAGTCGACGAGTTCGGTGACGATCTGCACCTGGGTGCGGAGGACGTCGTTCGCTCCTGAGCCGGTCTTGATCAGCGCGGTATCGAACGCGCCTCCGAGCTTCTCGATATCCCCGGCGAGGTTGTCCTGGCGGCGGGCGGCCTGCTCGGCCGCGTACCCGGCGTCATCGACCTGCGCTGTCCACTCGTCGATCGCGGCGGCCCCGCCCTCGTAGAGCAGCGTCGCGGCGGTGATCTGCTCGTTGCCGAAGATCCGGCCGAGAGCCAGCTGCCGCTCCTGATCCGTGAGCCCCGCGAACCCGTCCTTCAGGGACTGCGCGATCCCCGCGGCGTCCTTCATCCGGCCGTTCGCGGTGTACACCTGGATCCCGTACTCCTCCAACGTGCGCGCCGCCTGCAGCGACGGCGACTGGAGCGTGGCCAGCACCCCGCGGAGGGACGTGCCGGCCTTCTCGCCCAGCTGCCCCTGCGAAGCGAAGTATGCGAGCGTGCCCGCCGTCTCCTCGAGCGAGAACCCCGCGGAGTTGGACACGGGGCCGACGTAGGCCAGCGCGAGAGAGAGATCATCGACGGACCCTTGCGCCTTGCCGGCGGCTGCCGCGAGGACGTCCGACACGTGCGCCGCGTCCGACGCCGGGAGCTTGTACTGCTTCAGCGTCGTGGCCATGATCTCAGCGGACCTGGCGACCTGCAGTTGACCGGCGGCGGCGAGGGAGAGTGCGCCGTTCAGCGATCCGCCGACGACCTCACTCACCGAGAGCCCGGCCTTCACCAGTTCCTCCTGCGCGGCGGCGGCTTCGTTCGCGCTGTACGCGCTGTCCGCACCGGCCTGCAGTG
>JASBUD010000233.1 GCA_030148105.1 Microbacterium sp.
ACCCTCGGCAGCGGCTGGGGAGGTGCGGCGGAGCTCATCGGCGAGACCGTCGCGACGATCCCGGCGACCGAGGTCACCGGATTCAGCAAGCCCGCCCTGGCAGGGCACGTCGGGACGCTCCGCAGCGTCCGCACCCCGCGCGGCAAGAACGTCCTGATCATCGGCGCCCGCACCCACTACTACGAGACGCGCAGCCCCCGCCGGGTCGTGCACAGCGTGCGCACCGCCGCCGCGACGGGAGCGCGCACCATGGTGCTCACGAACGGCGCCGGCGGCATCAAGCCGCACTGGAAGCCCGGCACTCCGGTGCTCATCAGCGACCACATCAATCTCACCGCCGCGACCCCGCTCGAGGGCGCCACGTTCATCGACCTGACCGATCTGTACTCGATGCGCCTGCGCGACCTCGCGCGTTCGATCGACCCGAGCCTGGACGAGGGCGTCTACTGCCAGTTCACCGGTCCGCAGTACGAGACCCCCGCCGAGGTGCAGTGGGCGAAGACGATCGGCGGCCACATCGTCGGGATGTCCACGGCGCTCGAGGCGATCGCCGCACGGCAGTCGGGCATGGAGATCCTGGGCTTCTCGCTCATCACGAACATGGCGGCCGGCATCCAGACCACCCCGCTCAGCCATCAGGAGGTCATGGAGGCCGGGCAGGCTGCCGGCCCGGTCATCTCGTCACTGCTGGCGCGAGTGATCGGCGCGATGTGAACGGGCCGGACGACGGGGTCCTCGCCGCCGCTCGCGCCTGGCTCGCGCAGGACCCCGACCCGGTCACCCGCGCAGAGCTCGAGGCGCTGATCTCGAGTGCCGCCGCGGGCGAGGGGGCGGCATCCGCCGACCTCGCCGATCGCTTCGCGGGGCGCCTGGCGTTCGGCACGGCAGGACTCCGCGGTGAGCTCGGCGCCGGCAGCAACCGCATGAACCGCGTTCTGGTCGCGCAGGCGGCCGCGGGCCTGGCCGCGTTCGTCCTCGAGCGCGCCGGGACGGATCGCGTGCCGACCGTCGTGATCGGCTATGACGGGCGCCGCAATTCCGACGTGTTCGCGCGCGACTCCGCCGAGCTGTTCGCCGGCGCGGGCCTGCGGGCGATCCTGCTTCCCCGGCTGCTGCCGACGCCGGTGCTGGCCTTCGCGGTGCGACACCTCGGGGCGGATGCCGGTGTGATGGTCACCGCGAGCCACAACCCTCCGAACGACAACGGATACAAGGTGTACCTGGGCGGCACGGACAAGGGTGCGCAGATCGTCTCGCCCGCCGACGCGCAGATCGCCGCGCACATCCAGCGGATCGCGGACACCGGCGATGTCGGCGCCCTCCCCCGGTCGCTCGGTTACGAGACCGCGCCGGAGTCGGTGCTCGACGCGTACATCGCCGCGACCGCCGCCGTCGCCCCCGCCCCTTCCGGCGCTGACGGGTTGAGCTGGGTGTACACGGCGATGCACGGCGTCGGGTGGGAGACCCTGTCGCGGATCCTCGAGACCGCCGGGTACCCCGCGCCGATCCCCGTCGACGCGCAGCTGCATCCGGACGGTGGATTCCCCACCGTTGCTTTCCCGAACCCCGAGGAACCGGGGGCGATGGACCTCGCGTTCGAGCGGGCCCGCGAGGTCGGCGCCGAGCTCGTGATCGCAAACGACCCCGACGCGGACCGCCTCGCCGTCGCCCTGCCCGATCCGGACGCGCCCGGTGGATGGCGTCGCCTCACCGGCAACCAGATCGGCCTGCTGCTCGGCTGGCGCGCCGCCCGGCTCGCCCGCGAAGCCGACGCCGGCGAGGGTGCGTCTCTCGCCTGCTCGCTGGTGTCGTCCCCGGGTCTGAAGGCCGTCGCCGATCACTACGGCCTGGACTTCCACACGACCCTGACCGGGTTCAAGTGGATCTCGCGCGCACCCGGCATCGTGTTCGGGTTCGAGGAGGCGCTCGGCTACCTCGTCAACCCCGACACCGTGCGCGACAAGGACGGCATCTCGGCCGCGATCGCGATGCTCGGACTGGTCGCCGACGCGAGGGGCGACGGGAAGAGCCTCGCCGACGTGCTCGCCGAGTTCGACCGGACTTTCGGGTTCTTCGCGAGCGACCAGATCTCCCTCCGGGTCGACGACCTCTCGGTCATCGGCCGGATCATGGCGTCGCTGCGGGAGCGGCATCCGGAATCGATCGGCACGACGCGAGTGGATGCCGTCGAGGATCTCCTCGAGGGCGTCGACGCCCTGCCGCCCGGTGACGTGCTGCGGTTGTGGCTGCAGGACGGGTCGCGTGTGATCGTGCGTCCGAGCGGCACGGAGCCCAAGCTCAAGGTCTACCTCGACGTCCGCGGCGACTCGGCCGACGATGCCCGCGAGCGGATCAGCGCGCTCAGCGACGGCGCCCGGGCGCTGCTGAGCGAACGGGGCTGAGGCGCGGACCATGCTGCTGCGCGATGCGATCACCCTCGAGAACGAGGTCGTGCGACTCGAGCCGCTGGGTGCGGAGCACGCCGAGGAGCTCGCGGCCGCGACCGCGGGCCTGGAGCATGCGTGGTACACCTCGGTCCCGACCGCGGACGGCGTCGCCGCCGACATCGCCCGGCGACTCACCTGGCGCGACGAGCACCACATGAATCCGTGGGCCGTGCGGCGGCTCGACACCGGCGTCGTCGTCGGCGAGACCACGTTCTGCAACATCGACCAGGACAACCGTCACGTCGAGATCGGGCACACCTGGCTCGGCGTGGACGCGCAGCGCACCGCGGTGAACACCGCCGCGAAGCTGCTCCTTCTCGGGCATGCGTTCGAGCGCTGCGACGCGATCGCCGTGGAGTTCCGGACGCACTGGCACAACCTCCAGTCGCGTGCGGCGATCGCCCGCCTCGGCGCGAAGCAGGACGGGGTTCTCCGCAACCACCGTCTGGGTCCGGACGGCACTCTGCGGGACACCGTGGTCTTCTCGATCCTGCCGGGCGAGTGGCCGGCGGTGCGGCTGGGCCTGCAGGCGCGGCTCGCGCGCTGAGGCCTCAGCCGTCGATCACGGCGACGAGCTCGTCGAGGAAGCCGGGGAAATCGGTCGCGCGGCGGACGATCCGCTGGACGCTGTCACGCTCGGAGAAGACCTCCACGAACTGTTCGAACACGGTCTGGAACGCGCCGCGGTCGGACTCGGAGAACGCGACGACGGCCACGACCTGCACGCGCCCCTCCCCCCACGGGATCGACGGGTCGGCGATCCCGACGGCGATCGCCGTGCGGGTCGCGGTCATCCCGAGCGCGTGCGGCACGGCGAGCGCATCGGTGAAGGCAGTCGAGGAGAGGCGCTCGCGCTCGATCGTGCGCTCGACGTAGTCCTCATCGATCACACCCTCGGCCACCAGGGGCGCTCCGAGCCGCCGGATCACCGCCTCCTCACCCGCGTCCGCATCCAGTCCCCGCACGAACGCGCCCGGCACGAAGTACCGCTCGAGCTCGGTACGCAGGCGGGCGAGGCGACGGCTGCGGCGGATCCGCGCGGCCGCCGTCTGCACGCGGTCGACGTCGGCATCCGTCAGGAACGGCTGGATCCGGACGAACCGGTCCCCGGAGACCGCGGGGTCGATCGTGGTCAGCACGAGGTCGGTGTCGATCGATGCCCAGTCCGGGTCCACACGTGTCTCGACGCCGACGACCTCGATCGCCTGGCCGAGCGAGCGGTCCACGCTCGAGCGCAGCAGCTCGTGCAGCTCGTAGTACCCCGGGCACACGATCGTCGCGGTGAGCAGCTGATCGGCGCGACGACTCCGCTCCAGGCGTCCACCGACATGCATCGCGATGTAGGCGATCTCGTCGTCCAGGAGCGGGATGCCGAGCCGATGCTGCAACCCGCTGGCGATGAAGACCGCCACCTCGAAGATCATCGGGTACGTCGATTTGAGCGACCGGGTCAGCGGGTTGCGCGACCACGCCTGCTCCCGGGCGCGATGGCGGAGGTTCTGCACGTGCAGGGCCAGGCGCAGGATGAAGTCCTCGTGCGCGATGTCCACCAGGAACTCCGCGGCCGCCTGCTCGACGACCTCGCGGACCGCAGCCTCCACCTCCGGTTCGAGACGCTCGCGCGCATGGTCCGCCGGGGCGGCCGCGCCCGGTGCGACGATGCGGGTCAGCACGATCGTGGACAGGTGCTGCAGGTCGCCTGCACCGAGCTGCACGCCCACGTGACGCTCGACGAGCCGACCCAGGATGGCGGCGACCTCCGCCTGCGCGGGAGACGCGTCGCCGCCGACCGCGTCCAGGCCGCGGTGGCTGGCGACCCGGTCGGCCGCGATCGCGATGTGCATGACGACGTCGGCGATGCCGAACTCGTTCACGAAATATCCGAGGGCATTGAGCTCGGTGACCAGTTCGGTCTTGAACGGGCCGAACGCGTGCGCCCCGACGGATCCTTCACCGAGAGTGCGCCGGAGCGCCTCCAGGTCGAAGGATCCGGCATCCATCTCGTCGTGGGCGAGCCTGCTGAGCAGGCGTCGCTGCGCCATCTCGGTGCCGCGGAGACGTGCGCGGGATGCCGAACGCTCGAGCGTCAGCTCCGTGCCGCCCAGGAGGCCGCGCACGCGTGCGAGGTCGGCGTCCAGCGTCGCCGGGCTCACGTGCAGCGCGTCGGCGGTCTCGAAGACGTCGATCCCGTCGTCCTCGTCGAGCAGGGCGCGTACGAGCGTGTGCAGGCGGTCGCGCGGCGTGCCGGCATCCGTCGCCCCGCCTGCACGCAGCGCCACCGGCGCCTCCGGGCCCGCGCGGTAGCCGAGGGGGCCGGACTCGACCGCGACCGAACCGGGCACGCGCGCGTTGATCGCCGTCACGTACGAACGGATGCTGCGCGGAGTCACCCCGAGACCGTCGGCCAGCGCCGCCGCGGTCAGCCAGTCACCGTCGCGGACGAGCAGCCCCAGGAGTCGGTCCTGTCTCGCTCTGGTCACGGTGTCCTCTGCGCGTCGATGCGATCTGTCACGCCAGTCAATCACGCGGACATCCCCCATGGCGGCAACGGCGGCTCGGCGGTACCGTGAGGGCGCCGCTGCGGATGCGGCACACCTCGCAGAAGGAGAAGGACATGGCAGGACAACGACCCGGAGGCGTCACCCTCGTCGCGGTCATCGCATGGATCAGTGGAGCGGTGCAGATCATCGGCGCGGTGATCAGCCTGCTCGCCGGGGGCGGCGGCAACGCCTGGGTCGCCCTGATCGTCGGCATCCTCACGATCGCGGTGAGCCTCGGGCTCTTCCGCGGCAACAACGTCGCACGCATCCTGCTCGCGATCCTCTTCGTGCTGAATCTCGTCGTAGCGGTGTGGGCGCTCGTGATCGGCGTGAGCGTCTGGAGCGCGATCATCACCGGCATCCTCGCGATCATCGGACTCGCGATCCTGTTCTCCTCGCGGGCGAACGCGTTCTTCCGCTGAGAACCGCTCACGGATGCCCCGGGCCGTCTGGTCCGGGGCATCCGTGTTTCCGCCCCTCCGGAAACAGAACTGGTTGTCGGCTCTCAGCGCTTTCACAAGAATGGCAATCGGAAAGGCGGGTCGATGAGGATCCTGGTGGTCTGCGGTGCGGGTGCGTCGAGCACATTCGTCGCTCAGCGCGTGCGCGCAGCGGCTGAGCACCAGGGGCTGTCGTACACCGCCTTCGCCGGCACCGCGTCCTCTCTCGCGACGGACATCGACGCCGCAGACGTGATCCTCGTCGGACCCCATCTGTCTCACGCGCTCGCGCGGATCGAGGCGGACGCGGCGCGGCGAGGGGCGGCCGTGGTGCTGCTGCCGTCCGACATCTTCACTGATCGTGAGGGCACGCGAACGCTCGCCCTCGTGCAGGAAGCACTCGCGTCCCGCTTCGACCACCTCGCCCGACAGGAACAGGACTGACATGCCGCTCTCGACCCGCACGGTACGCATCGGCTCGGCCCATGGTCTGCACGCCCGGCCCGCGAAGCTCTTCGCGCAGGCGGCGAAGGAGGCCGGCATCCCGATCACGATCGCGAAGGATGCCGGAGCGCCGGTGAACGCCGCCAGCATCCTGGGGGTGATCGCCCTCGGGATCGAGCAGGGCGACTACATCACCCTGACGGCCGACGGCGACGATGCGGAGAACACGCTGGACCACCTGAGCGAACTGCTCTCGACCGACCACGATGCGGAGTGAAGATGACGGAGATCAGAGGAGTCGGAATCGGATTGGGCGTCGCCCAGGGACCGATCGCACGCATGGCGGAGCCCCTGCCGGCGCCGGCTGACACCCCGAGCGAGCTCAGCACCGAGGAGGAGACGGCCCGCGTGCGTGAGGCTGTCGCGGCTGTTGCCCGCGAGCTCGAGCAGCGTGGCATCCAGGCCGGCGGCGCCGCCCGGGACGTCCTCGAGGCACAGGCGATGATGGCCGAGGACCCGTCCCTGGAGAGCGAGATCGACACCCGCATCGGGGCCGGCAAGACGGCGGAGTTCGCCGTGCACGACGCGTTCGCGAGCTTCCGCGACATGCTCACCGCGATGGGCGGGTACCTCGGCGAGCGCGCCGCCGACCTCGACGACGTGGCCCAGCGGGTCATCGCACGGCTGCGCGGCGTCGCCGCACCCGGCGTCCCCGACCCCGGGCACCCGTTCGTGCTCGTCGCGAAGGACCTCGCTCCGGCGGACACCGCTCTGCTCGACCTCGACAAGGTGCTCGGACTCATCACGACCGAGGGCGGTCCCACCTCGCACACCGCGATCCTCGCTCGCGAGAAGTCGATCGTCGCGATCGTCGGCGCGGTCGGCGCGAAGGACCTGGTGGATGGGCAGACGGTGATCGTGGATGCCGCCGCCGGGGTCGTCACGACCGACCCGAGCGCCGAGGAACTCGAGCGCGCGGCCAATCGCGCGGCGGATCGCGCATCAGCGGCATCCGCCCCCCTCACTCCGGGGGCGCTCGCCGACGGGACCGCGGTGCCGCTGCTGGCGAACCTGGGCAAGCCCGAGGGGGCGGAGGAAGCCGTCGCACTCGGCGCGGAGGGCGTGGGGCTCTTCCGCACGGAGTTCCTGTTCCTGAGCTCGAATCAGGCGCCCACGGTCGAGCAGCAGCGTGTTGCCTACACGAAGCTCCTCGCGGCGTTCCCCGGTCAGAAGGTCGTCGTACGCGTGCTGGATGCCGGTGCCGACAAGCCGCTCGCGTTCCTCAACGACGCGCACGAGGAGAACCCCGCCCTGGGACTCCGGGGCATCCGCGCCCTCCAGGCCAGCGAAGACATCCTGCGCGAGCAGCTGACCGCCTTGGCGGAGGCGGATGCCGCCACCGAGGCGGATCTGTGGGTCATGGCGCCGATGGTGGCCACGGTCGAGGAAGCGGAGTACTTCGTCGACATCGCGCGCGACTACGGCATCAAGACCGCCGGCGTCATGGTGGAGGTGCCCTCCTCTGCGCTGCTGGCCGACCGCATCCTCGCAGGGTCGGACTTCGCGTCGATCGGCACGAACGACCTCACGCAGTACACGCTGGCCGCCGACCGGCTGCTCGGCTCGGTCGCGGGCTTCCAGGACCCGTGGCACCCCGCGGTGCTCCGGCTCATCCGCGAGGTCGGCGACGCCGGGCGCCTGCACGGCAAGCCCGTCGGCATCTGCGGTGAGGCCGCCGCGGACCCGCTCCTGGCGGTCGTGCTCGTCGGTCTCGGAGCGACCTCGCTCTCGATGGCCCCCACGGCGCTCGCCGACGTGCGGGCGACCCTGCTCCAATACTCCCTCGATGATGCCCGAGTCATCGCCGAGGCAGCCCTGGCCGCGAACGGTGCGGCCACCGCCAGGGAGGCGGCTCGCTCCGTCGCCACCACCCAGGCCGCACCCGCGGCCGTGCAGTCCTGACAGAAACAGAAGGAGACACAGCCATGACAACGGCGTCT
>JASBUD010000216.1 GCA_030148105.1 Microbacterium sp.
TCGAGGGGGTTGTCAGCCGCCCGCTGACGAGTAGCGTCGGACGTGCACCGTGCAGCTCTGGGGGCTGCAGCAGGGTCCTCGTGAAACCCGAATTCACGAGGACTCTGGGCGGACGGGGGTTCGCCGTGGGTGCGCACTGACCTGGGGGGTCATTCATGACCAGTTTTGCGACAACGGGCGTCGATTCGCGCCGCGCCGAGACGACGGCATCCGGCCTGATCGTGCACGAGTGGGTCGAGCGGTGGGGCGGCGCGGAGCGCGTGCTCGAGGCGATGGTCGACGCGTTCCCGGATGCCGGGATCCGCGTCCTGTGGGACGACACGCGCCTGCTCGACGGCCGTGACGTGCACGAGACCTGGATCTCGAAGACCCCACTGCGCAACAACAAGATGCTCGCGCTGCCGGCGATGATCCCGACGTGGCGGCTGCCGATGACCTCGACGCCCGAGTGGATGCTGGTCAGCTCGCACCTGTTCGCCCACCATGTGAAGGCTCCGGCCGGGGTCAAGAAGTTCGTCTACGCGCACACACCCGCCCGCTACATCTGGGAGCCCGAACGAGACCAGCGCGGCGCGTCAGGCTGGGCGCGCGCGGCGAGCGCCGTCTTGAAGCCGATCGACCGCCGCCGCGCCGCCGAGGCCAGCTCGATCGCGGTGAACAGCAAGTTCACCGGCGAGCGCGTCGCCCGCGCGTGGGACCAGGAGTCGCGCGTGATGTACCCGCCGGTCGACACCGAGACGATGGTCGCCACGACCGACTGGCGCCGCGATCTCACCGACGACGAGCAGCGCCAGCTCGACGCGCTGCCCTCGACGTTCCTGCTCGGCGCGTCGCGCATGGTCGACTACAAGCGCCTCGACCGGGTCATCCAGATCGGCGCGCAGGTCAAGGTGCCCGTCGTGATCGCCGGGACCGGCCCCAGCCACGTCGCGCTCCGCTCCGCCGCCGCAGCCTCCGGCGGTGAGGTGACGTTCATCCTGGCGCCCTCCGACGCGATGCTGCGCGCGCTGTACGCCCACGCGACCGCGTACGTCTTCCCGGCCGTCGAGGACTTCGGCATCATGCCCGTCGAGGCGATGGCCTGCGGAACCCCGATCATCGCGAACTCGGTCGGCGGCGTCCCTGAGACCGTCGAAGCCGTCGGCGGCGGCGTGACGTGCGAGATCGATCGCTGGAACGATTGGGACGAGATCCTTCACCAGGCGATCTCGCTGGATCCCGCGCAGTTCCGCCCGCGCACCCACATGTTCTCGCGCTCCCGGTTCATCGCCGAGCTGCAGGACTGGGTCGGCTCCGGGGCGTAGCCCCGCGCGGCGCGGGGTATCGGACCCTGGCCCCTCCGCCGAGATGGTGGTTCCCCGCCGAGATGGTGGGTTTTCCGCCGAGATGGTGGGGCCATCTCGGCGAGAAGTGCACCACCTCGGCGCAGAGTGCACCACCTCGGCGCCCATGCGCGCTCACGCCGACCGAGGCCACGTGTCGGTAGTCCCGCGCGAAGACTTACCGGTTCAGTGGGCGCGAAGCGCGGCATCCGCCTGGCGATTCAGCGAAGACCGTCCACCGAGCGGCGCCTGACGCTTTCCCCGGTCTCGTTCGTCCGCTGTGCACGGCGAACGCGCACTCACGGGGCGCGAAGCGCGGCATCCGGCCCCGAGATCCAGCGAGATCGCCGTCAGGCCGCGCGAGCCTTCGCCGGCGCCGAGACCGTCGCGGTCACCAGGATCGGCAGGTGATCGCTGCGGCCCTGCGGCAGCGTGCGCACCTTGTCGATCTGCAGCCCCACCGACGTCGCGAAGTCGTAGTGCCCGCGGAAGAACCGGTACCGCGTGTACGTCCGCGAATCGCTGAGGTTGAGCTCGTAACCGTGCTCGCGGACCTTCTGGCTCAAGTTCTCCTTGAAGACGGGATAGTTGTAGTCCCCGACCATGAGCACCGGCAGCCCCTCGCCCAGGCGCTGCAGCTCGGTGAGAGCCGTCCGGATCTGGTGCCGCCGCAGCGAATTCAGCGCGGTCAGCGGAGCGGCGTGGAACGAGGCCACGATGAGCGCGCGGTTCGCGTCGATGTCGTGGAGTCTGACTCCCAGCATCCGCTCTTCAGCGGGCTTGAGCACCCGGTCGTGCATCGACTTCTTCAGCGCGAGCGCCCGCACCTCTTCGAGGCGGAACGTGTTCTCGCGGTAGTAGACCGCGAGTCCGAGCCGGTTGCGGGAGGTCGCGTCGGCCAGACGCAGATCGCCGATGGATGCCGGCATGTCGGTCGTGTCCAGCTCTTGCAGACAGAGCACATCGGGGGCGTGCCGGTCGACCAGAGCGCTCAGCTCTCCGACGGCGCGGTGCTTGCGCAGGTTGTACGAGATGACCTTCATAGCGTCCCCAGCCTAGAACCGCCGGGTTTCCTGCGGGTGTCTTTCGCCGGATCCCTTGTGAACCTCCCAGGGTCCGGTTGGCACGTTGGCGACACCGTTCTGCGTTGGCGCCTGAGGTTTCGTAGGGCCATTACAGGGATGTGGCGCCGTCACCCTGGCGCTGTTCTCATGAGCAGGACCCTCGATTCCCTCCCCGCGGAGGTCGAGGCCGTGCGCGCGATCTGGCCGGACGACGAGGTCGAGCCGCATGCAGCGCATGCTCGCCGCCGATCAGGCCCGGTTCGCCGCCGAGATCGCACGCCGGTCCCGTCCCGAACTGGGCCTCGAGAGTCCTGCGAGAGCGCGGGGGTACGACGGCGCGCAGATACGAGTCGACGGCGCGAACAGCATCGCCCCCGCGCCCCGGTAGCGTGAGGGCGTGACCGACTCGAGCGAAACCGGCGATACAACCGGCGAGCCCGCAGACGCCCCCGGCGAACGGGCAACCGCCCCCGCCACGCCCGCAACCACCTCCGCCGAGGCGGCGACCGCCGCACGGAAACCCGCCTGGCGCCGCATCACCGGCAGCACGTGGTTCCACTTCGCCGCCGCCCTCGTGATCACCGGGCTCATCCTGAGCTTCGTCGCGAAGCCGTACTGGGTGCCGTCCGGATCCATGGAGAACACCCTCCAGCCCGGCGACCGGGTCCTGGTCAACCGGCTCGCCTACACGGGAGCGAACCCCGGCAAGGGCGACATCGTCGTCTTCGACGCCGGCGACGAATGGGACACCGAGGCGGTCCCCGAGACCAATCCTCTGAAGGCCGCACTGCGCTGGATCGGCGAGGTCACCGGCTTCGGACCCTCCAGCGCCCACACCCTCATCAAACGCGTGATCGGCACACCCGGCGAGAGCGTCGCGTGCTGCACCGCCGACGGACAGCTCACGATCGACGACGAACCGCTCGCCGAACCCTACGTCTTCAACGACTACGCGTTCGAACCCGGCACCCTCGACTGCACCTCGACCCCCCGCTCGCAGCGATGCTTCGACGCCGTCGAGGTGCCCGCCGACTCCTACCTCATGCTCGGCGACAACCGCGCGAACTCGTCCGACTCCGCCGCATTCTGCCGGGGCGACGCCCCCGCCGGCGACTGCTGGCGCTGGGCGACCAGACAAGACCTCGTCGGCAAGGCCGTCCTGCTGTTCTGGCCCTTCACGCGCTGGACCGGCCTCTGACCCGATGTACGAAAGCGCGGGTCACGCCCTCCTCTCAGCATGACCACCCACGCCGAACCCGCCACCGCGCACGCCGAACCCACCACCGCGGCCGAAGACCTCACGGATGCCGCCCTCCGGCGGGCCGAGCACGACCTGCTCCGCGCCGAACTCGAGCACGAGCAGACGCGTCGCACGCTCACCGCACGATCGCAGTGACCGTCGCGAGGTGCGCGAGCACCTCCTCGCTGATCGACCCCAGCAGGAACCGCGCGATCGCTCCGC
>JASBUD010000223.1 GCA_030148105.1 Microbacterium sp.
TCGGCGACGGTGATGAAGCCGAAGCCCTTCTCGGCGTTGAACCACTTGACGGTGCCCTGGGTCATCTGAATCTCCTGTTGAAGCGCGGGAACAGGGCCATCGTATGCACGCGGATCCGCGGGAAATCGCGGGAGGAGCAACTGTTGACACGCATGCATCGAAGTGTTTACCCGCCTGAAACACCCGGCGGTCGCGCGGTCACTCCGAGGGCGTCGGAGACGGCGGATTCGAGGTTCGGTCCAGGCCGATCACGACGGCGAGCTGCTTGGCCTCGGGGTCGTCCGTGGGCTGATACACGTCGCTCTGCGCGATCTTCGCGCCGCCGATCACCTCGGCGAGCCCCGCGGCGGCGGCTTCGTCCGCCGGCAGGTAGTAGAACACCGTCGTCTCGGCGAAGTCGGTGGACCCGGCCTCTCCGGCGGACACCGTGTCCTCCGCCCAGCCGGCGCCCACCACGACGTCCTTCATCTGAGTGGCGAGACCCACCTCGGGGGTCGCGTTGAGGATGAGCACCTCATACGTCGTGTCCACGACGGGGGTGACGACCGGGAGAGGGGATGCCGTCGGCGTGGGCGTCGGGAAGAGCACGACGCGTCCGCTCACCAGCAGCGTGCCGAAGATCCCGACCGCGACCAGCACGATCGTGGCCAGGACCGCCCACAGCAGGACGACCCAGCCCCGCATCCGCGGATTCTCCGCACGATGGGCGCCGACTCGGCCCCCGTCCGCGGGAAGGTCGTCGAATCGGTCCCGCGGGAAGGTCTCTCTCGGCACCCCACGATGCTACCCGGACCGACGGGCTCGCCCCGTCCCCGCCGCGGATGTGAGCGCTCAGCGCGGAGCGCCCGCCGATCGAGCGAGGCGCGCGTGCTCGCGTGCGTCCCGGATGCGCCGGAGTCTCCCGGCGAGCATCGGGTCGTGCTCCTGCGCAGCGGTCGTGTCGATCAGCCTTCCGAGCAGCTGGTAGTACCGCGCGGGCGCGAGGCCGAGTTCGGCGCGGATCGCCTCCTCTTTCGCCCCGGCATGGGCGCGCCAGCGGGCCTCGAACTCGAGGATGGCGCGATCACGGTCGGTCAGGGGCACGCGGCAACGCTAACCCGCCGGAGGGATCTCGCTCGGGTGCCACTCCGGGCCCTCGCCTCACGCCTCGGTCGACCACACCACCCATGCCCCGAGCGGATCGACCCGTGCCAGCGCCGAACCGTCGCGACGCAGCACGAACCCGCCGGGCCCGGCGGCGGCATCCACCGCGTCGACTCCGTCGAGGTGCATCGCCGGCGGGTCGATCGAGATCCACACCGCCCCGCTCGCCCGGATCGACGAGACGAGGCGCGCACGTCCGGCGCGGTCGATGTGCGGCAGGACGCCGGGGGTGGTGATCACGAGCGTCGCATCGGCCGGTGCCCGGGCCGCGAGGTGCGCGAGCGTCGCGGGGTCTGTCGCATCCCCTCGTACGAGCAGGGGCGGGTCGGCCGCGACGACGTCGAGCGCGGCCTCGATCCGCGCCGCGCGCCCCTCCTCCCCCGGCCACACCAGACTCGTCAGGAACCGCCGGTCGGCCGGGTCGGCCGCATCGAGCGGAGTGAGATCGACACCCGCCCGCCACACGATGTCCGGCATCCGCAGGGGTGGATCGCCCGTCAGTGCGGAGCGGAGCACGACCGCGGACGGGCCGTCGGACGGGTCCAACGCCGCACCTCCGTCGTAGCGGTAGGAGTACCGGTCGGGGTACAGGCAGAGTCCCGCGCTCGCCCCGACCTCCAGGAGCGCGATCGGTCCGGACACGCCGCTGAACGCGGGGAGCAGCGCGGCGCATCGGAGCGGCTCGTTCGTCTGCAGCGAGCGGGCCGAGCATTCCGCGACGAGTTCGTCGGCATGACCCAGAACCCACTCGGCGAACGCCGCGTACCCCGCCTCCGGCGCACCGAGCATCCGGGCGACCGCGAACACGAGCGGGGGCTGGCGGTGCGTCGCGGGGATGCGCGTCAGGACGCCGGCCACCCGCTCATCGTCGGCGACGCCACCCGCCCACGCGGCGTACACCGCCGACCGGCCGGGCGCTTCGTCTCGCGCGAACCGCAGGTAGCGATCGCGGACCTCGGCGGTGTCCGGCGCGGCGGCATCCATCCCGCCATTCTCCCCGCACGCGCGACGGAGCCGCGGAGGCACCGGTGAGGTTGAATGGATGCGGCGATGTGCACGGCGTCAGAGCGTGCACCGCGGCGAAGGAGACCGGAATGACCTACAGCGTGCAGAAGACCGACGAGCAGTGGCGTGCCGAGCTCGACGCCGACCAGTACCAGGTGCTGCGGCAGGCGGCGACCGAGCGGGCGTGGACCGGCGAACTGCTCGACGAGAGCCGCGCAGGGCTCTACACGTGCGCCGGATGCGGCGCGGAGCTCTTCCAGAGCGGCACGAAGTTCGATTCGCACTGCGGGTGGCCGAGCTTCTACGAATCGGTCCGTCCTGAAGCGGTCGAGCTCATCGAGGACACCTCGCACGGCATGATCCGAACCGAGGTGCGGTGCGCGGCGTGCGGCTCGCACCTCGGCCACGTCTTCCCCGACGGCGTCGGCACCCCGACCGGCGACCGCTACTGCATGAACTCGATCGCGCTGTCGTTCACCCCCGAGCCCGACGCGTGACCTCGGCGCTGGAGGCGGTGCGCAACCGCCGTTCGTGGTCGAAGGTGACCGCCGAGGCTCCCACGCGCGCCGAACTGCTCACGCTGCTGACCGCCGCCGGGCGCGTCGCCGATCACTCCTCGATGCGCCCGTGGCGGGTCATCGAGCTGCGCGGCAGCGATCGCGAGCGTCTCGGTCGTGCGATCAACAAGGCCGTCGGCGCGAAGGGGTCCTCCTCCAAGCCGCTGCGCGCACCGCTCCTCCTCGCCGTCGTCGCGACGTACCGCAAGAGCGACAAGGTGCCGCGGTGGGAGCAAGAGGCCGTCGCGTCGGGCGTGGCGCACATGCTGAGCCTGCTGCTGGACGAAGCGGGCTGGGGCGTCATCTGGCGCACGGGTCACTACACCCGAAGCAAGCCGGTCGCGAAGCTGCACGGTCTCGGCAAGAACGAAGAGCTCCTGGGCTGGCTGTACGTCGGCGGCAAGCCGCCCAAAGCGCGCCCCGGTCGCCGCAAAGCCGTCGACGCGCGCCGGCACTTCTCGCGGCTCCCGTCCGCCAAGCGCACCGAGGCCGAGGCGACCGAGCTCAGCTCCTGAGCCGCCGCAACCGCCCCCAGGGCGCCGTCGCGACCACCACCGACAGCAGGGCCACGATCACCATCGCGAGCGCCTGCACCGGCCCCGGACTCGCCGGCGCCGGCCACACCGCGTCGAGCGCGAACGACGTGCTCAGCTGGCCGACGACCGCACCGAGACCGAGCAGCAGCACGCCGGTGCGGCTCACCAGCGCGGCCGACAGGAAGATGTAGACCACGCCGATCGCGCCGCCGGTGTACAGCCACGCTTCGCCGGGCAGCGCGCGCGGTGCCCCGACGGCACCGACGTGAATCGCCGCGGCGACAGCCAGGATGACCGTTCCGCCGGCGAAGTTCACGAACGTCGCGGTCAGGGGCGTGCCCACCCTTTGACGAAGACGTCCGTTCGTCGCCTGCTGCCACGCGATGCCGACGCCGGTCAGGAGCGGCATGACCAGCATCCACAGGGGGATGCCGGTGAGTCCGTCGCCGATCAGGGCGATGCCGACCGCCCCGAGGGCGAGCGCGCCACCCAGCAGCCGCGGGACCGTCACCGCCACGACGCCGGCGGGTCCGTATCCGGTGCGGTCCAGCACGAGGCCGCAGATCGCCTGCCCCGCGACGACGCCGACCGTGAACAGCGACACCCCGATCAGCCCCACGGCGATGCCCTGCGTCGCGACGGTGAGGGCTCCCGCGGCGCCACCTGCCAGCATCCACCACGGAATGCCCCGCGATCGGATTCCGCGCACGAGCGCCGCGAAACCCCGCCGGCCGACAGGCAGGGCGATCGAGAGCAGGATCAGGATCACGAGCCCGGATCCGAAGGAGATGACGGCCGCGACGAGGCCGTCGCCGATGCGCGCGCCGAGCTGCCCGTTCACCCTCGCCTGCAACGCGGTGAGGATGCCGACGAGCACCGCTCCGCCCAGTGCCGTCCAGGCGGGCAGACGACGTTGTGGCACGGCTCCATCATGCCTCGCGCGGGCGCGGACCCCGGCACGGCGAGCGCGTCCGAGGTCGCGGTTAGCCTGGAGGGGTGCCCACATCCGCGCGCACGCGCTCCCTTCTGACCTGGCTGCCGGCCACGATCCTCGTCGTCGTGATCGGCCTCATCGTGCTCGCGACGTTCGCGGTGCAGGGATCGTGGTGGGCCGAGGACCGGCCGGCGGCGTCGACCGATCAGAAGGCGTCCGACGGCTCGAGCATGCTCACCGACGCCGGGTTCGACTACGTGAACGTCGAGGGGATCGTGCGCGTGCGCATCGGCGACGGCGCACTGCCCGCTGCAGATCTCGGGATGCCGACGGACGGGGACAAGTCGGCCGAGTTCCGCCGGCCCGTCCGCGCCGTCATGGCGGGCGGCTCGGATGTCTACGTCGTGGACGATGTGGCGGCGCTCACCGCGGTCACGCGATCCGGCGCGCTCGCCTCGGTGACCCTGGCGCTCGACAACCCCGGCACGTGGTCGGATGCCGTCAACACGGTGCGCGCGCTCGCCCCGACCTACGGGTGGGACTCGTCGCAGATCGACGCGCTCAACGAAGGCCTGGCGGAGTACAACCGCGGGGACTCCGCCGAGCCGTTCATCGCGACCGTCGGGCCGTCGGTCGGTGGTGCCGAGGTGACCGCGACGCTCACGTTCTACCCGGGCAGCGGAGCGACACCGGTCACGCTGACCTTCGCCCCGGCATCCTGACCCGGGCGCAGGTCGCGTCGCCCGCGGGTGCTGCAGTTTCCTGCAGACGCGGTGATGCTCGGCACAGCGCTCGCAGGAAACTGCAGCGCTCGCGTCTCTGGAGCCGACTACGGGACTTGAACCCGTAACCCCCTAATTACAAGTTAGGTGCGCTACCAATTGCGCCAAGTCGGCAGAACCCCGAGTCTACCGAAGCCGCGGGAGCGGCATCCGCCTACGGAGTGGGCGTCGGGGTCGCGGTCTCGCCGGGCGTCGCGGTGGGTGACGGGGTCTTGTAGTACGCGTCGCTGTCGCTCGTCAGGACGAACTGCGCGAACTCCTTGGGGTCCTGCAGCGATCCGACGTACTGCACGCCGTTCACGAACACCATCGGCGTACCGGTGAGCGTGACGTCCTTCGTCTCGGGCAGACCCTGCAGGGCGCGCTCGGTCGCGGCCTTCGCCCACGAGGCGAACTCCTGCTTCTCGATGCACGCGCGCACGACCTTGGGTGACTGCACGCCCCGCGCCTGCGCGATGTCGGCGAGCTCGGTGTCGGTGTAGCCGTCGGCGTCCACCTCGGGCTGCTCGGTGAGGAGTGCGTTGTTGAAGGCGAAGAACGTCTCCGGCGAGTGGGTCGCCACGCACGCCGCGGCGCTGGCCGCGCGCAGAGAGTACTTCGTGCCGTTCGACTTCGCGGTCAGCATGGCGACCGGGTAGTAGGTCAGCGTCACGGCGTCGTCGGCGACCCACTTCGACAGCTGCTGCACGTTCGCCACCTGGAAGTCGTGAGAGCCGGTGGAGAGGTAGTCGACGTAGACGCGGATGTCGACCGCGGGCTTCTCGGTCGGGGATGCCGTCGGGGTGGGTGACGGCGTCTCGGTCGGGAGCGCCTCGAGCGTCTGCGCCGCCGCCTCGTCGTCCACGGTGCCGGACTCGGTCGCGGATGCGACGCCGGTCACGGTGGTCACGACGAATCCGTCGTCCGTCACGTTCGTCGGACTCAGCTGCGGCTGCGAGAGAGAGGAGGAGACCACCCAGGTGACCACGACCGCCGCGACCGCGACGATGCCGACCACGACCGCGCCGATCGACGCGGTGCGGATCATTCGCGCGCGAGACTGCTTCGCCTGAACCTGCTGCGCCTTCTCACGGACCGCGTCACGGCGGTCCCGCTCGGCGGGCACGTTCGGGGAGTCGTCGCTGGACATGGAACCTCTCGGAGCGGACTGCGGAGCGATGCTCCGGCATGGCCGCACGGGTGAGGCGACCGAGAACGATGTTAACCAGGCAGGCTGGGAAATCCCCAGACGGCCCGTGCGTGTGAACCGTGTCATACTGGGCGCACGCCCAACGAGGGGCTGCGGGCCCAACCCCCGCTCATTCCATCACTACGGATCGTCCGGCACGTACCTGCCGGTGAAGGAGAAGAGAACAATGGCGTCAGTCACGTTCGACAACGCAACCCGCTTGTACCCCGGTGGCACCCGTGCCGCGGTCGACAAGCTGAACCTCGAGGTCGGAGACGGCGAATTCCTCGTCCTCGTCGGCCCGTCGGGCTGTGGCAAGTCCACGTCCCTGCGCATGCTCGCCGGCCTCGAAGAGGTCAACTCGGGCCGCATCCTCATCGGCGACCGCGACGTCACCGATGTGCCGCCGAAGGACCGCGACATCGCGATGGTGTTCCAGAACTACGCGCTGTACCCGCACATGACCGTCGCCGAGAACATGGGCTTCGCCCTGAAGATCGCCGGCGTCGGCAAGGAAGAGCGCGCCGCCCGCGTGCTCGAGGCGGCGAAGCTCCTCGACCTGGAGGACTACCTGACCCGCAAGCCGAAGGCCCTCTCGGGTGGTCAGCGTCAGCGCGTCGCCATGGGCCGCGCGATCGTGCGCCAGCCCCAGGTGTTCCTCATGGACGAGCCGCTGTCGAACCTCGACGCCAAGCTCCGCGTCCAGACCCGTACGCAGATCGCGTCGCTCCAGCGCCGCCTCGGCGTCACCACCGTCTACGTCACGCACGACCAGACCGAGGCCCTCACGATGGGTGACCGCATCGCGGTGCTCAAGGACGGCCTCCTGCAGCAGGTCGGCACGCCGCGCGACCTGTACGAGCGCCCGAACAACGTGTTCGTCGCCGGCTTCATCGGCTCCCCCGCCATGAACCTCTTCCCGGCGGACCTCGCCGAGGGCGGCGTCCAGTTCGGCTCGGAGGTCGTGCCGCTGGACCGTGACACGGTCGGCCGTGCGAACGGCAGCCAGGTCACCGTGGGCGTGCGTCCCGAGGACATCGTCGTGGGCCCCGCCGACGGCAAGGGCCTCTCGGTCGTCGTCGACCTCGTCGAGGAGCTCGGCGCGGACGGCTACCTCTACGGCCACGCGGACATCGCCGGCAAGCGCACCGACATCGTCGCGCGCGTCGACGGTCGCCGTCACCCGAACGCGGGCGACACGGTGACCCTCGCCGCGACCGCCGGTCACGTGCACGCGTTCGACCTCGAGACGGGCGAGCGCCTCAACGACGCTCCGGTCATCTCCGGCAGCTGAGATCACCATCGCGGCGCGGAGGGTCACACCGACCCTCCGCGCCGCGCTTGTCTTTCCCGCGCCGAACGGAGGCAACGTGCCCGACGCCCTGAGCATCACGGCGAGTTCCGTCGACCCCGGGCTGCTCTCCCTCCCCTGGTCCACTCCGCTCGGCGAGTGGCCGAGCAGCAACATCGTCTTCCTGCCGAAGGGCCTCTCGCGCCACCTGGTGCGCTTCGCGAACCTGTCCGGCCGCGTCGTCGCGATCAAGGAGACGACCGCCGAGATGGCGCGGCGCGAATACGACATGCTCGGCAATCTCGACCGGCTCGACGCCCCGTGCGTGGACCGGGTGGCCGTGATCGATGGACGGACGGATGCCGACGGCAGGGAGTTGCCGGCCGCCCTCGTCACCGCGCACCTGAAGTTCTCCCTCCCTTACCGCGCCCTGTTCACGCAGGTGCTGCGGCCCGACACCGCCGGGCGCCTGGTGGACGCACTCGCCGTGCTCCTCGTGCGCCTGCACAACGTCGGCTTCTTCTGGGGCGACGTCTCGCTGTCGAACACCCTCTTCCGTCGGGACGCGGGCGCGTTCGCCGCGTACCTCGTGGATGCCGAGACCGGCGAGCTGCATGAGGGCGGACTCACCCGCGGCCAGCGCCTCCACGATCTCGACGTCGCACGCACGAACATCGCCGGCGAGATCATGGACCTCGAGGCCGGCGGGCGCCTCGAGGGCGGTGTCGATGCGATCGCGATCGCCGACGGGATCATGTCCTCGTACCACTCGCTGTGGGCGGCCCTCACGGATGAAGAGGCGTTCTCGGCGAACGAGTCGTGGCGGATCACCGAGCGTGTGCAGCGCCTGAACGACCTCGGCTTCGACATCGGCGAGATGTCGATCCAGGCGCGCTCGGACGGCACGAAGGTGTCGATCCAGCCGAAGGTCGTGGATGCCGGACACCACACGCGGCGCCTGCTGCGACTGACCGGTCTCGATGTCGAAGAGAATCAGGCCCGGCGCCTGCTGAACGACCTCGACGAGTTCCGTGCGCGCATCTCCCGCCTCGGCGACGACGAGGAGATGGTCGCCCACGAGTGGCTGACCCGCGTGTTCGAGCCGGTCATCAAGTCGATCCCGTTCGAGCTGCGCGCCAAGCTCGAGCCCGCCGAGGTCTTCCACCAGGTGCTCGAGCACCGCTGGTACATGTCGCAGGCGCGCGGCAAGTCCGTGCCGCTGGCCGAAGTGATCACGAGCTACATAGAGGACGTCCTCCGGCACCGCCGCGACGAGGCGACCCTGATGGCTCCCGAGACCGAGACGATGGCCCTCCCCGTCATCACCGCCGACATCCCGATTCAGGACGACGACGAGGCGGACGCGGTCGACTGGCGCGACCTGGTCTGACTCAGACCAGCATCCGCACCGGATTCTCCACGGACGACACGAACGCGCCGAGCCACTGCGCGGCCAGCGCCCCGTCGAGCACGCGGTGATCGGCCGACAGGGTCACGGTCATGATCGTCGCGACCTCGAGTCCGCCGTCCGCACCGACGACCGGACGCGGCGCGGCGGCGCCGACGGCGAGGATCCCGGACTGCGGCGGGTTGAGGATCGCCGAGAACTCGCGGATGCCGAACATCCCGAGGTTCGAGACCGAGAACGCCCCGCCCTCGAGCTCCTGCTGCCGCAGCCGCCCGGAGCGAGCCCGCGCGGCGAGGTCCTTCAGCGTCGCGCTCAGCTCGCCGAGCGGCATCCGATCGACGCCCCGGACCACGGGGGTGACCAGTCCACCCTCGATCGAGACGGCGATCGCGATGTCCGCGCCGGCGAACCGCCGGGTCGCGTCCGGCGTCCAGATCGCGTTGGCGTCGGGCACAGCGGTCAGCGCGGCGCCGACGGCCTTCACCACGAAATCGTTCACCGAGATCTTCTCGTCGCGGTCGGCGTTGATCTCACCCCGCAGGCGCAGCAGGGCATCCACCCGGCAGTCCGCCGTGAGGTAGAAGTGGGGCACGCTCGCCTTGCTCTCGGTGAGACGGCGCGCGATCGCCCGGCGCATCGGCGTGTGCGGGACATCCGTCCACGGCGTTGCGTCGGCGGGGCTGCTCTGCGGCTCGGCGGCGACGGGCGGCGCAGACACCGGGACCGCCACGCTCAGCCCGTCCACATCGCGGCGGACGATGCGCCCGCCCGGGCCGCTTCCGGCGATCGTCGCGAGATCGAGACCTCGTTCCTTGGCGAGGCGTCGCACGAGGGGGCTCGCGAAGATGCGCCGCGGCGCGGACCCGTCCTGCATCGACGGGGTCGCGGCGGCCGCGCCCTGCGCCGCGGCGACCGCCGGCGCGGACGCGGGTGCGGACTCCGGCGCGGGCGCAGACTCGGTCCTGCCCGCAGCCGACCCGACACCGGCGGCGCTCAGCGCCTCCGCCGCGGTCTCGCCCGCACCCGCGAGCACGGCGATGGGGTCCCCCACCGCGACGGCCTGGCCCGGTTCCACCAAGAGCCCGGCGATCACCCCGGCCTCGTCGGCCTCGTGCTCGAACACGGCCTTCTCGGTCTCGATCTCGGCGACCGTCTGGCCGACGGACACTTCGTCGCCGACGGATACGAGCCAGCTCTGCAGCGCGGCCTCGGTCGCTCCGGCCATGACGGCCGGCATCCGCATGATCGTCGCCATCAGCGGCCACCGAACCCTTCGCGCACGCGCTCTATCCCGGCGACGACCTCTTCGGTCCGGGCGATCGCCGCACGCTCGAGCACCTGTGAGATCGACGGTGACGCCTCGCCGCCGGTGACCCGCTGCACGGGCTGGTCGAGCCAGTCGAAGAAGCGCCGCTGGATCTCATCGGCGAGCCACGCGCCGTAGGACGTCCCCTGCGCGCCCTCCTCGACGATCAGGACCGCGTTCGTCTTGCGGATGCTCGCGCCGATCGTGTCCCAGTCGACGGACGCGCGGTCGAGCCAGCGGAGGTCGATGAGCTCGGCATCCACGCCGGTCTGCGCGATCGCCTCGGCACTGTGCCGCACCATGGACAGATAGCTGATGACGGTGAGGTCGGCGCCCTCCCGACGGACCGCCGCGGTACCGGGCGGGATCACGTAGTCCAGGTCGTCGTCGGAGACCTGCTGCATCGTCCCGTACAGATCGACGTGCTCGATCACGAGCACCGGGTCGTCGATCGCCAGGGCCGCGTTCATGAGCCCCACATAGTCGGCGGCGGTCGAGGGCGCCACAATCCGCCACCCTGCGCTCGTGGCGAAGATGCCCGCCGGGTCCATCAGGTGCTGCGACCCGTAGCCCGAGCCCATCGCGACTTTCGTGCGCAGCACGAGGGGCACGGCGTGGGTGCCCCCGAACATGTGGCGGGCCTTCGCGATCTGGTTGAAGACCTGATCGGCCGCGACCCAGACGAAATCGGGATACATGAACTCCACGACCGGACGGAAGCGCCCGTCCAGCGCGAGTCCGCCGCCGAGGCCCACGAACGCGTTCTCGCTGATCGGCGTGCCCAGCACCCGCTCGGGTCCGTACTTCTTCGCCAGGCCCTTCGTCGCGCCGTTCGTGCCGCCGGCCAGGCGATGCACGTCTTCACCCATCACGATGATGCGCTCGTCCGCTTCCATCCGGCGGTCCATGATCGCCGCGACGACGTCGACGAACTTTCGCTCCCCTGCGGCCTGGGCGGGCTCGGCCGCGGTGCGGGCATCGAGTCCGTCCAGCTCGCGCAGGTCGCTGCGGATGCCGACATCCACGAATCCCGGATCGGGCCAGAGCGCCGGACGGATGCGCCGGCGCGCAGGGTCGTCGGGATCCTGCTCGAGGAGCTCCGCGACGGCGGACGCCATCGCCGTCTGGGCATGCGATCGCAACGCGAGGACGCCAGCCTCGTCGATGAGATCGCGGGAGATCATCTCCTTCGCGACCCGATCGAGCGGGTCGCGGGCCCGCCACGTGCCCTCCTCTTCCTTGGTGCGGTAGCCGAAGGCGCTCCCGGGGTACGGACCGTTCTGGTGGAAGAACCGGTAGACCTCGGCCTCGATGATCGTCGGCCCGTCGCCGGCCCGCATGCGCTCGGCCGCCGCTTCCATCGCCAAGTGCACCGCGAGCGGGTCCATTCCGTCGACCCGCCAGGCCGGGATGCCGAATCCCTGACCGCGCACGGAGAACCGCGTGTCGGCGGTGACTTCCGCGGCGTGCGTGGACACGGCGTACAGGTTGTTCTCGATGAAGAAGCACAGCGGCAGCTTCCAGGCGGCAGCGAGGTTCATGCCCTCCAGGACCGACCCGATCTGGCTGGCGCCGTCGCCGAAGCAGTTGATCGACAGGTCGGTCGTGCCGGCGTGCTTCTGGGCCCATGCGTTGCCGGCGGCCATCGGCGCGCCGCCGCCGACGATGGCATTCGTGCCGAGCGCGCCGGCCTCGAGCCACTGCAGGTGCATGGACCCGCCGCGGCCGCCGCAATACCCCTGAGCGAGCCCGAGGATCTCGGCGAGAGTTCGCTGCAGCACGTCCTGCACCGCCTCGCCGACGGGTTCCTGCGCGCGCATGGACCCGCCGCTCACATGGGTGAGCGCCTTGGCGAGGAACTGGTGGTGACCGCGGTGCGATCCGTTGATGCCGTCGGTGGAGCGCAGCCCCACGATGGAGCCGACCGCGCCGCCCTCTTGACCGATGCTCGAGTGCGCCGGACCGTGAACGAGGCCCTCTCCGGCCAGATCGAGCACGGTCTCCTCGAACGCGCGGATCAGATGCAGCTGCACGAGCATCGTCTCCAGCAGCGCGGGATCAGCGGCGTCCCAGTCCTCAGGCGTCGACTCGAGTTCGATCCAGTCGACCCCGGTGTCCAACGAGCGCGTGCGCGGCATCCTTGCCTCCGTTTCACCGTCACAATATCTCGGATTGCATCCAATCACAACAATGTGCCGCATCAGGACTGGTAATCGCCACGTTTCAGCGCCAGGATGGATCCAATGAAGGGAGATCGTCATGATCCCTGGTCTGCGCGGAAGCGACCACCTCGGCATCACCGTCCCGGATATCGACCAGGCGGAGCGCTTCTTCGTCGACGTCCTCGGCGCAGTGCCGGTCTACACGCTCGGTGCCAAACGCGCCGACGACGACTGGATGAGCGTCCAGTTGGGCGTGCATCCGCGGACGGTCATCCGCGAGATCCGCTTCTATCGGCTGGGCAACGGCACCAACATCGAGCTGTTCGCCTACGACAGCGCAGACGGGCAGGCGCCGCAGCCCCGCAACAGCGACATCGGCGGCCACCACCTCGCGCTGTACGTCGACGACATGGATGCCGCACTGGAGTACCTTCGACGGCATGACGTCGAGATCATGGGCGAACCGGTCACGAGCGCAGGCGCGTCCGCCGGCCAGCGCTGGGTGTACTTCCGCAGCCCGTGGGGAATGCAGTTCGAGCTCGTGAGCTTTCCCGAGGGCAAGGCCTATGAGGACGGGGCGGCGACGCTGCTGTGGCACCCCGCACGGCCCGCCGAGTGAGCGTCCCCCGTACCGGCGCGCCGGCGGCCCGGGCGGTGCGACCCACCCCCGACGGTCACGGTGCCGCCGGCATCCGCGTCGCGGACGCCCTCCGCACGTCGATCCTCGACGGCGACTACGTGCCCGGCGAGCGCATCCGCCAGGAGGTGCTCGCCGAGAGGTACGGCGCGAGCCGGGTACCGGTGCGTGAGGCGCTGCGCACGCTCGAGGCGGAGGGACTGATCACCCTCGTCGCGAACACCGGGGCCTGGGTCGCTCAGATCAGCCTCGCCGAGTGCGAGGAGATGTACCAGATCCGCGAGCGGATCGAACCGTTGCTGCTCCGTCTCAACCTCCCGCTCCTTCAGCCGGGCGATGTCGCGGAACTCGAGAGGCTCGCCGACGCGATGGAAACCGCGGACGTGGAGGAGTTCCTGAGCCTGGACCGCACGTTCCATCTGTCCTGCTACGACCTCGCCCCCACGTCGGTGCTCGGCGATCTCGTCGTCCAGCTGTGGAACCGCACGCAACACTATCGGCGTGCTTTCACGCGCGTCTTCCGGTCCGAGGGCGACCGGAGCGTCCATCACGAGCACCACCTTCTCGTGGCCGCGATCCGCCGAGGCGATGCGGACGAGGCCGAGCGGGTGCTCGCCGGACACATCCGCCGCACCCGTCTCGAGCTCGCGCGTCACCCCGAGGTGTTCGCCGGACCCGAGTGACCACTCAGGTGAGACGCCATCCGCGGTCCACGTCGATGTTGGTGCCGGAAACTCCCTGATTGCGCAGCAGGAACTGCGTCGCATCGACGATGTCCGCCATCGTCGCCAGCTCCCCGCCCGGAGTGCGCGAGGTGTAGCCGTCCAGCACCGCGGCCGGCTTGCCGGCCCAGAAGGGACTGTCGCCGATGATGCCGGGGTGGATGCCGTTCACCCGGATCGGGGCGAGTTCGAGCGCCAGCGTCCGTACGAGCCCCTCCACGCCGCCGTTGATCGTGGAGACCGTCGTCGAGCCCGGGTACGGCGCGTCCTTCGCGCGACCGCCGAACAGCACGATGCCGGTGGAGCGCACCGGGGCGAGGCGGTCCAGGAGCGTGTGGATCACCTCGGTGTAGCCGATCAGCTTCAGCGTCCCCAGGCGCCGTGCGCGAGCGATGTCGTACTCGCGCACGGTGTTCGCGTCGCGCTCGATCGCGGCGAGCACGAGCCCGTGCACGTCGCCGAGCGGGGCGAGATGTCCGGCGATCGACTCCGGCTCCGAGATGTCCAGTGCGATCGAGGCGGCGCCCTCGC
>JASBUD010000242.1 GCA_030148105.1 Microbacterium sp.
CGTCCGACGGCGCCAGTGCGGAGCGCGCTCTGCGACGAGCCGATCGGCGGCGTCGCGTGCGGTGGCGGCGTCCGCGGCGCTCGCGACGCGGGTGTGGATCCCGAATCCGTACGTCTTCGGCTCGACCCACACTCCGTCCAGGTCCGCCAACCGCGAGGTGAGCTCTTCGCGGAGCGCATCGCGGAGCGCGTCGGCGGCCGCGTCGCCGGCGGTCGCCACCTGTCCTTCGCCGGGCACCCAGAATTCGGCCCCGTGCGATCCGGCGAGGTACACGGGCGAGTCGTCGCCGTGCTCCGCGATCTCCCGCAGATCGTGCAGGCTCCGGCCCGAGACGAAGGCGACCGGCGTATCCGCAAGCTCTGCCAGCGCCGCGACGGCGGCCGCCGCCTCCGGCAGCGCCCGAGCACTCATCGGGTCGTCCTCGAGCGGAGCGAGCGTGCCGTCGAAGTCGAGTGCGACCAGGAGCCGATCGGATGCCGCGACCCGGGCCAGTGCGCCGTGGAGGGACCCGCCGCTCACGCGTCGACTCCGGACCGGCCCGCGCCGTGGAACTGCGCGAGTGCCTCCAGGAATTCGCGGGACCAGTCCTCGACGCTGTGTTCGAGCACTCGGCGCCGCGCCGCGCGCATGCGTCGCCCCTGCTCGGCGGGCGCCATCTCGACCGCGCGCATCATGGTCTCCTTGAGGCCCTCGATGTCGTGCGGATTGACCCGCAGGGCGGTGCCGAGTTCATCGGCGGCGCCGGCGAATTCGCTCAGGATCAGGACGCCGCGGTTGTCCACCCGGGACGCGACGTATTCCTTCGCCACGAGGTTCATGCCGTCGCGCAGGGCCGTCACGAGCATGACGTCGGCCGCGAGGAACAGGGCGACCATCTCCTCGCGCGGGTAGGCCTGATGGAGATAGCGGATCGCCGTGTGCCCCATCGTGTCGAAATCGCCGTTGATGCGTCCGACCGTGAGTTCGATCTCGTCGCGCAACTGGATGTAGGCGGCGACGCGCTCGCGGCTGGGGCTCGCGACCTGCACGAGCGTGACGTCGTCGACGCTGAGCTTCTCGTCGGTCAGCAGCTCGCCGAACGCCTTCAGGCGATGACGGATCCCCTTGGTGTAGTCGAGACGGTCGACGCCGAGGAAGATGCGCTTCGGATTGCCGAGGCTCTCGCGGATCTCACGGGCGCGGGCCTGCACGTCGTCACGGTGTGCGAGCTCGATGTAGGACGTCGCGTCGATCGAGATGGGGAAGGCCTTCGCGAGGGCACGGCGGGTCGTGCCGTCCTTCTCGGGGACGACGATGCCGGAGGCCTTCGTCTCGTACCGCAGCTGACGGCGCACGGCACGGGCGAAGTTGCCGGCGTCCGCGACGCGCTGGAAGCCGATGACATCGGCGCCGAGCAGGCCCTCCAGCACCTGCCGACGCCACGGCAGCTGCGAGTACAGACCGTATGCGGGGAACGGAATGTGGTGGAAGTAGCCGATGACCAGATCCGGCCGCAGATCGCGCAGCATCCGCGGCACGAGCTGCAGTTGGTAGTCCTGTACCCACACCGTGGCTCCCGGCTCCGCCGCGTCGGCGGCCGCCTGCGCGAAGCGGCGGTTCACCCGGACATACGACTCCCACCAGACTCTCTTGTAGCGCGGTTCGGCGATCACGTCGTGGTACAGCGGCCAGATCGTGTCGTTCGAGAAACCCTCGTAGTACAGCTCCACGTCCTCCGCGCTCAGCGTGACGGGCACGAGCATCGTGCCGTCGAACTCGAACGGGTCCAGATCGACGTCGGGCTGACCGGCCCAGCCCACCCACGCGCCGTCGGCCTTCTTCATCACCGGTTCCAGCGCGGTCACCAGGCCACCGGGAGAACGACGCCACTCCCCCTCTCCGGCGTCGGAGACGCGGTCCACCGGGAGGCGGTTGGCGACGACGACGAACTCGGCCTTGTGCACGGAGGACTCCTGACTCGGGGGCTTCCCAGGCTAACAGCGGGCTGTCAAGGGGCCGTGGGGGTTGCGGTCAGCCGATAGCGTTGTCGGCATGCGCAAGTACCTCTTCGGAACCGGGCTCGTCAGCGCCGTCATGGGCGGCGTCACTCTGCTGCGGAGCCTGCGCAGCGAGGAGACGTTCACGTGGCGGACGGCGCTCGCGTGGCTCAGCTGGGGCATCACCCTCGCCCTCGCGATCGGCTCCGTCGTCGACACCCGCCGCGCGTCCCGCGGCAAGCTCATCGCGACGGACTCCCCCGTCGACGACAATCGCACGGACCTGCTCAAGAAGCGGATCCGCCGCTGACCTCCAGGTCGATCTCGTAGTGCACGAACCCGGTGTCGACGGCCACCCGGTCATAGAGTCGACGCGCGCGGGCATTCGTGCGCTGAGTGAGCCAATAGACCTTCGGGCTGCCGTTCTCCCGTGCCCACTCCCGGACGTGCGCGATCAGCGACTCGCCCGCTCCGGTACCGCGCGCGTCGGGATGGACGAACAGATCCTCCAGGTAGCAATACGGACCGTCCGACCACGTGGACGGGTGCGTGAGCCAGTGCACGAAACCCAGGGCCGCGCCCGCGTCGTCGCGGATGAGGGCGCCGTGCACGGCGTCGTCCGCTGACACGAGCCGTGCGAACCTCAGCTCGTTCTGCGCGTCGGTGAGCTCGGTCTCATAGAACTCGAGGTACGCCCGCCAGAGCGGCATCCATTCGTCGTGATCTTCCGGGGCGAGCGGCGCAATCGCGGACATGGTAGCGAGAGTAGTCGCTCAGCGGGTGAGGATGAGCGCGTCCCCCTGGCCGCCGCCGCCGCACAGGGCCACGGCCGCGGTGCCCGACCCGCGCCGGACGAGTTCGTGCACCGCGTGAACGACGAGCCTGTTTCCGGACGCACCGATCGGGTGCCCGATCGCGATGCCGCCACCGTGGATGTTCACCACGTCATCCGAGAGCCCGAGCTCGCGCTGCGACTGAGCGACGACCGCGCCGAAGGCCTCGTTGATCTCGACGACGTCCAGATCGGAGGCGGTGATGCCCTGCTTGCCGAGCGCCTTCTCGATCGCGCGCGCGGGTTGCGCGTGCAGCGAATTGTCGGGGCCGGCCACCTGACCGGACGCGCCGATCACGGCGAGCACCTCCCACCCGTTCTCGTCCGCGTGCGAGCGCGTCGTCAGCACGACCGCCGATGCGCCGTCGGAGATCGGCGACGAGTTGCCGGCCGTGATCGAACCGCCCTGTGCGAACGCGGAACGCAGGCCCGCGAGCGTGTCGGTCGTCGTCTCCGGGCGGATGCCCTCGTCGCGCGTGAGCATGAGCGGATCCCCCTTGCGCTGCGGCACCTCGACCGGGACGATCTCCGTCTCGAACAGACCGGCCTCGTACGCAGCGGCCGCGCGCTGGTGGGAACGCGCCGCCACGGCGTCCTGGTCCGCTCGAGTCAGGCCGTAGCGATCGTTGAGCTGCTCGGTCGACAGGCCCATCGACACCTTGTCGTACGCGTCGGTGAGCCCGTCGAACGCCATGTGATCGAGCACCTCGACCGTCCCGTACTGCCAGCCTTCGCGGGATCCCATCAGCAGGTGCGGGGCGCGTGTCATGGACTCCATGCCGGCGGCGACCACGACGGTCGCATCTCCGGTGCGGATCATGCGGGCACCGTCGATGATCGCCGTCAGGCCGGACAGGCACACCTTGTTGATCGACGCGGCGTGGACGCTCCACGGGATGCCGGCGCCGATCGCCGCCTGACGGGCGGCGTTCTGACCCGAGCCGGCCGGCAGCACCTGTCCGACGAGCACGGCGTCCACGGCGTCCACCGGCACACCGCCCCGGGCGAGTGCTCCGGCGATCGCGAGCGAGCCGAGCTGGGGTGCCGTGAAGGACGACAGCTGTCCTTTCAGCCGCCCTTGCGGCGTCCGTGCGGCAGCGACGATGACGATGTCCTCGGTGGTCATGAGGCGACTTCCTTCTCTCGTGCGGTGAGCTCATCCGCGACGATGAGCGGAGGTTCGGTGGCCGCGATGATCTCGTCGACGCTCACGCCGGGCGCGGTCTCCACGAGCACGAGCCCGTCGGCGGTGACATCGATCACGGCGAGGTCGGTGATGATCCGGTCCACGACGCCTTTGCCGGTGAGGGGCAACGAGCACGCATCGACGATCTTCGCCGAGCCGTCCTTCGCGACGTGCTCCATGAGCACGATGACCTTCTCGGCCCCGTGCACCAGATCCATCGCGCCGCCCGGGCCCTTGACCATCTTGCCTGGGATCATCCAGTTGGCGAGGTCGCCCTG
>JASBUD010000263.1 GCA_030148105.1 Microbacterium sp.
CGTCACGCCGTTCGGGTCGGCGCTGCGTTGCGGCACGAGCGACCCCGGCACCGCGGCGATCGCGAGGAGCAGGAGGAGCACGAGTGCCGTGCGCATGCTCGTGAGCTGCCGCCAGCCCCACCGCAGCCAGCCGACGAACCCCAGCGCGGGCTGGGCGATGTCGCCGTCGGATGCCGCGCCGGAGTCGGCGTGATCGGCCGGGCGCAGCATCCCCTCGGTGGGCGCCGCGTCGCCGGGTGCGTCAGAGCGGGAGCGGGACATTCAGGAACACCCCCTGCAGCTGAGCCATGAGCGCGGTCCAGACACCCGTGACCATCAGGACACCGAGGATCACGAGGAGGACGCCGCCGATGATGTTCACCGTGCGGATGTGACGGCGGAGGAAGCCGACGGATCGCGTCGCCCAGCCGAAGCCGAGGGCGAGGAGGACGAACGGGATGCCGAGACCGAGCGAATACGCGAGCCCGAGCAGCCCCGCCCGCAGCGGATCGCCGAAGTTCCACGACATCGCGAGGATCGCGCCCAGGGTCGGGCCGATGCAGGGAGCCCAGCCGATGCCGAGCGCGAGGCCGAGGAGCGGTGCCCCGACGAGACCGAGATTACCGCGCACCTGCGGCTTGAACGTGCGCTGGGCGAAGCCGAACAGCCCGATGAACACGAGCCCGAGCAGGATGATCACGACGCCCATCACGCGCGTGATCGGCTCGGCGTACTCGAGGAAGAACAGCCCGACCGCGCCGCCGAGGATGTTCATCGCCATGAAGACGACGGTGAAACCGGCGATGAACAGCAGCACGCCGCCCAGCAGACGGCCGCGCCCCGTCTCGGTGACCGTCGCGGTCGCGGCGGGAGCGGCATCCGTCGGCGCTCCGCTCGGCGTGCGGGGCGCGACGGCGCCGCCGAGGAAGCCCAGGTAGCCGGGGACCAGCGGAAGGACGCAGGGCGAGAGGAAGGACACGAGCCCGGCGAGCAGTGCGATCGGCAGCGCGAGCCACAGCGCGCCGTCGGCGATCACGGCGCCCGGGTTCACGAGGTCTCCGCGAGCTTGTCCTGCACGAGGGTCTTCAGGATCGAGGGGTCGATCGGTCCGATGATGCGGGCGGCGACCCGGCCCTGCGCATCGAGGACGAGAGTGGTCGGCGTGGCCTGGATCGGTGTCTTCTCCGCGAACGCGAGTTTGATCGCGGGCGTCTCGGCGGCGATCGCACTCGGGTAGGTGATGCCGTAGTTCTCCGCGAACGCGGTCGCGGCCGCCGGCGAGTCCAGCGTGTTCACCCCGAGGAAGTGGACGTTTTCGTCGGCGAACTCCTGGTAGACGGCCTCGAGATCCTTCGCCTCCGCGCGGCACGGGCCGCACGCGGCGTACCAGAAGTTCACGACGAGCACGTCTCCGGCGTAGTCCGCACTGGACACGGGATCGCCGTTCTCGGTCGTGGCCGCGAACTCCACAGGCTCTCCGCGCTGATCCTCCGCGATCTCCTGCACGGCACCGTCGCCGGCGATGAACCCCTTGTTGTCGCCTTGACGGTACTGATCGGCGAGCGGGTCGTTCGCGCAGGCCGCGAGAGAGAAGACGAGCGCGCCGCTGACGGCGAGCGCCGCGATGCGACGGGTCGAAGACGATCGGATGCCGCGCATCACACCGCCCCCACATCCACCGCACCGGCGGTCGACGCCGGTTCGACGTAACCCACTTCGCGCCACACATCTCCCGAGAGCTCGAAGCTCGTGACGCTGGAGAGGGCGCAGCGCCGGCGGCGCGGATCGTGACGGGTGGGCAGGCCGGCGACGAAAAGATGGGTGACCCAGATCGGCAGCTGGTGGCTCACGATCACGACGTCGCCGGATCCGGTGTCGTGCCACGCGTCGGACATCGCGGCCTGCATCCGGTCGACGACCTGCGCGTAAGGTTCGCCCCACGACGGGATCTCGGGGCGGGAGAGGTGTCGCCAGCTCAACGGGTTCATCATCGCCCGGCTCATCCGGCGTCCCTCGAACACGTTCGTCGGCTCGATCACCCGGTCATCGATCACGGGTTCGATGCCGAGGAGTTCGGTGAAGGGCTCCGCCGATTCGCGCGTGCGCTGCAGCGGGGACG
>JASBUD010000289.1 GCA_030148105.1 Microbacterium sp.
GGTCCACACCGTCGTGCCCGAGCACACCGTGCATGTGCGCGGCGAACCGATTGCGCGGCATCCCGCCGTCGATCACGAGGGTGCGGCGACGCGACCGCCCCAGCATCTGCGCGGCACTCAGCCCAGCCGCGCCGCCGCCGATGATCACCGCATCCCATTCGTCTGTCATGGGTCCAGACTTGATGTCCGATCGGCCATAACGCAAGTTTCCTTGCTGAAGTGGCAAGATGGGCCCATGGATGCCGCCCTGGAGCAGATCGGTCCCCGTTTGCGCGCCGCTCGTCGAGAGCGCGGCTGGACCCTCGATGACCTCGCGGCGCGCGCGGGGATGTCCGCGAGCACGCTGTCCCGCCTGGAGTCAGGCAAGCGCCAGGCGTCGCTCGCACTGCTGCTGCCGCTCACGCGCCGGCTCGGCATCCGCATCGACGATCTCGTGCCGCACGGGTCCAGCGATCCGCGCGTGCGCCGGGCCATCGAGCGCCGCGACGGGATGATCATCGCGCCGCTGACGCTGGACCACTCGCCGGTACAGACCTTCAAGGTCACGTACTCCGCCAGCGAGCAGGCGCCCCCGCCCCGGATCCACGACGGCTACGAGTGGCTGTACGTGCTCCGCGGCCGCCTCCGCCTCATGCTCGACGGACACGAGCACGTCATCGAACGAGGAGAAGCGGCCGAGTTCGACACCCGCCTGCCGCACAGTCTGAGCGCCACCGCGGACGGACCGGCTGAGATCATCAGCATCTTCAGTGCATCGGGGGAGCGCATGCACACGCACGGCGCCGCGGGCGACCTCTGAGTCCGGCCTGGGCGCCCGTCGGGCGGCGGGCCGGATCGTGTCTCAGCTCGTGGCGGGGGTCCCGCGGCGGGCCTTGAACTCGCGGATCCGCTGCGAGGACCGGGCGAGGCCGACCGCGCCGACGATGGTGAAGAAGAGGCCGATGACGGCGATCAGCAGGGTGCCCACGACGTTGGCAGCCGGGTCGGGCCACAGCATCAGCAGGGAGATCAGCAGGAAGTAGATCCCGAAGGCGAGGCCGGCGATCGCGATTCCGCGGCCGTTCTTCGAGGCCCGCTCCTCTCGAGCCAGTTCTGACGGCATGGCGGGGCGGGCGGAAGGGGCGGTTGTGCTCGTCATACATCGATTTTCGCATCTTCTCGGGCTGTGCCGAGGCTCTGGCCGAGATTACGTCAGCGGGTCGACGCGAGCGGCATCCGCGGGTCGGCGTCGACGGGGACCCGCGGCCACGTCCAGGCGGACCGCAGGATGAACGCCAGCAGCACCAGCTCGAGTCCGATCGAGAGCGTGTAGAACGCGGCCCACTCCCACGACTCGCCGACCGCGTTGAAGATCGTCACCGGGATGTACAGCGATGCCGCGACGAGGTTCACGACCCGGCTGACCCGCGCGAGCAACGCCATCGACAGTACGACCATCAGCGCCGGGACCGAGACGAGGGCGAGGAAGCCCGTCATCAGTGCGGGGCTGATGTCGAACTCGAAGACGATTCCCGCGGCGATGTCGTCGAGGATGCCGGGACGGTACAGGTGGTAGTAGTCCACGTAGATGTACAAGAACATGAAGCTCGTCCACGCCGCGGCGAGCTTCGTGCGGACGGGAATGCGGGAGTCGTCGAGGGGTCGGGTTCGATCGCTCATGGAGGCGGTCCTTTCTCGGGCGCATTCACGCCGGTTGTTCGTACACTGTACGTCGTACGCTGTACTATGGGTCGTACACCGTACGCTTGTCAAGTCGGTCCGACGAGCGAGGAGACCCAAAACAGTGAGCGAGCGACGCCGGCTGGCGACGGGGTCGGGGCTCAGCACCCCGCGCGTGGTCGAGGAGGCCATCCGCCTCGCCGATCGCGAGGGCGTGGACGGGCTGAGCATGCGTCGGTTGGCGACCGTGCTGGGCGCGGGAGCGATGTCGCTCTATCACTACGTCGCGAACAAGGAGGAGCTGCTCGACGCGATGATCGACGTCGTCTTCGCGGAGATCGAGCTTCCGTCCGCGGAGGCCGACTGGCGGACGGCCATGCGCGGGCGCGCGGTCTCTGCGCGGGACGTGCTCGCCCAGCATCCGTGGGCCATCGGCCTGATGGAGTCGCGAACCTCACCCGGTCCCGCGAATCTGCGACACCGCGAGGCGGTCACCGCGTGCCTCCGCCGAGCCGGCTTCTCCGTCGTGATGGCGACGCACGCGAACTGGCTCCTCGACAGCCACGTGTACGGCTTCGCCCTGCAGGAGGCGAGCCTGCCCATCGACACGGCGGAGGAGTTGCCCGACGTCACGCAGGACGTCTTCCTCCCGCAGCTGCCCCCCGAGCAGTTCCCCTATCTCCACGAGGCCGCGCTCGCGCTCGCCGCGTCGGGCTACGACCCGTCCGAGGAGTTCCTCTTCGGGCTCGACCTCCTGCTGGACGCTCTCGAGCCGCTGAGGGATGCCGCCCCGCAGTGAGTGCGGGGGACCGGTCCCCTAGGCTCAGGCAGATGGGGAAGGTCGGGGGAGCCGCGCTCGTCGTGGTGTTCGCGGTCCTCCTCGCGGGGTGCGCGCCGGCGGAGCTTCCCGAGGTGACCCCGCCGCCGGCGGCAGCCCAGGCCACCCTGGTGTCGGTGATCGACGGCGACACGATCGAGTCGAGCGCCGGCACGGTGCGCATCATCGGCATCGACGCCCCCGAGAGGGACGAGTGCGGATACGCCGAGGCCGCGGCGCAGGTCTCGGCCCTGCTCAGCCCGGGGGTGGCGATCACGCTGACCCTGCCCGACGGCGAGAACGACACCGATCGGTATGGGCGGCTCCTGCGCTACGTCGACACCGCGGACGGCGTCGACGTCGGCATGTCCGTCCTGACCGCCGGTCTCGCGGTCGCCCGCTACGACTCGATCGACGGCTATCCCGCGCACCCCCGGGAGGCGCAGTACCGCGCGGGTCAGACCGCGACCCTCACTGCGGACGGAGCGGTGACGACAGTCGCGTGCCAGGCCGCGGCCGATGCGGCTCGGGGGCACCTCGATCCCGATCCGGCCCCCACCGGCTAGCCTGTCTGAATGGCCACGCCCGCCCGCATCACCGACGTCTCGATCGGCGGTGACGGCATCCGCCTGGGACAGTTCCTCAAGTTCGCCGGGCTGCTCGATTCGGGCGGCGACGTGAAAGAGGCGATCATCGACGGGTTCGTGACCGTGAACGGCGAGGTCGACCGCCGCCGCGGACGCCAGCTGCAGCTCGGCGACGTCATCGGGTTCGAGGGTCGGCGCGTCCGCGTCTGCGCCTGAACCTGTCGGGTGTCGGCGGACCGCACTAGCCTCCCGTCATGGCCAGCTTCGACGACAAGCCCGTGCTGCACGTCGACACGGTCGCGCAGTGGGAGGCCTGGCTGGATGCCGATCCCCACACGGACGGTGTCCGTCTGCGCCTGAGGAAGAAGGCGAGCACGCGGCCCGGCATCCTCTACGGCGAGGCGCTCGACATCGCCCTCTGCTTCGGCTGGATCGACGGGCAGTCGAAGTCCCTCGACGCGGACTACTTCCTGCAGGCGTTCACACCGAGGCGGGCCCGCAGCCCATGGTCGAAAGTCAACATCGGCCACGTCACGCGGCTCATCGAAGAGGGGCGGATGCGGCCCGAAGGGCAGCGCGAGATCGACCGCGCGAAAGAGGACGGGCGATGGGATCGCGCCTACCGGCAGAGCGACGGCGAGCTCCCGCCCGAGTTGCAGGCGGCGCTGGATGCCGACCCGCTGCTCGCTGAAGCCTTCGCCCGCCAGACGGCGCAGAACAGGTTCGCGATGTCGTTCCGCGTCGCCAACCTGAAGCGACCGGAGTCGCGAGCCGCACGGGTCGCCGAGTACGTCGAGATGCTCAAGCGGGGCGAGAGCCTGCACTGAGACGCGGCGGGCTCAGCCGCGCGCGGCCCGAGCTTCCTCGAGCGCTTCGTCCGCCCACTGGACCTGCTGCGGGGTGCCCCACCGGACGGCGGCCTCCCGCGCGCGCTCGAACGCGGCGATCGCCTCATCGATGCGCCCGGCGTCGAAGGACGTCCAGCCGGCGTTGTTGTGCAGGGCGACGTTCCACCGCAGGGTGCGCTCGTCGGACACGTCGGCGAGCACCTCTTGCGCCTGCGCCGTCCACCGACCGGCCTGGGCGGGCTCGGCGATCGCGAGCATGTGCAGCGCGTCGACCTGCAGGAACACCAGGTCGGCGGCTGCGGCGACCTCGGTGGCCGAGCGGAAGAACGGCACCGCCGCGTCGGGCTCACCGCGGGAGTTGCGGATCCGACCGCGTTCGAGGGCGACCCGCGTCCGCACGGCGGGCGCGTCGGACGTGATGGTGTCCAGAAGCGCGTCCGCGTCGGCGAACCGGTCCTGCAGACCGAGGGCGCGCGCCACCTGCGTCTGAAGCTCTGCCCGGACACCGGGGTCCACCGCGCTCTCGGCGGCCGCGCGCAGACGCTTCTCTGAGGCGGGGGCGTCGGAGAAGTCCCACAGCAGGTCGAGTTCGGGCTGGGCGAGCGGCATCGGCTCGAAGGTACTCCCGCGCGACGCCGACGATCAAGACTCCGCGAGGGGCCTCGCGCGGAGCCATTCGTCGAAGCCGATCATCGCCGTCTCGGCCGAGCCGTCGCCGCGCAACGCGCCCGACGCGAGGCCGCGCCCGTATGCACCGGGGAAGCGCATCTCGAGGACGCGACGACAGATGCCGCGCTCGGCATACATCCGGCGCACCATGTCGGCGAGTACCTCCTCACGTGGTCCGACGAGGTCGGTCGCCCGGCCCCGCGGCGCACCCTCGGCGATCATGACCAGGTGCTCGGCGACCTCGCGCGCGGCGACGGGTCGCGTGAGCGTCTTCGGCACGATGGTCAGCGGGCCGAGCGTGGTCTGGCGCGCGATCTGCTGCGCGAACTCGTGGAACTGACTCGTGCGCGCGATCGTGTGCGGCACGGCGGATGCCGCCACCAGGCGCTCCTGCGCGAGCTTGCCCGCGTAGTAGGACGTGTCGATCCCGTCGATGCCCACGATCGAGAGGGTGACGTGATGACCGGTGCCGGCACGCGCTCCGGCGTCGAGGAGCTGCGTGGTGCTCCGCTCGAAGAAGGCGACCGCCTTCCGGGTCGACAGTGTGGTCGCGTTCACCGTATCGATCACGGCATCCGCTCCCCGGAGGCCCGCGTCCAGACCCTGTCCCGTCAGCACGTCGACCCCGACGCTGCGTGACAGCACCACCACCTCGTGTCCGCGTCCGCGAGCCGTCTCGACGACATGGCGGCCGACGGTGCCGGTTCCTCCGGCGACGGCGATTCTCATGCTGCTCCTCCTGAGGCGACGGGACCCTCCCGAACCACCTCACTGATCTGACGACGCAGCGCTGCGAAATGTGAGGTCAGTCGGCTTCGAGTGGCATCCATGCGGTGAGCTTTCGCGGATCCATGACGATCCACACGTCGGTGATCCGCGCATCCTCGACGTGGAACGCCGTGATGCCGACCAAGGTGTCCCCGCCCAGCATCCCGTACGCGAGGCCGTCGGCAGTGCGAAGCTCTTCGAATCGGATGTCGGGCTGCTTGTGCAGCACGCCCAGCAGGTACCGCGCCACCCGGTCCGACCCCCGCACGACATTGGGTGCCACGCGCACCACGTCGCCACCGTCCGCGCGGGCCTCGACCTCGGGGGCGAGGGTCCGCAGCAGTGAGGTGACATCACCCTCCCGCGCCGCGACCTGGAACGCGCGCACCACGTCCTCGTGCTCGCCGGGCTCGACGACTCGCGTGCGTCCGGCCCGGACGCGACGACGCGCCGCGGTGGCGAGCTGCCGGGCTGCCGGCGCGGAGCGTCCGATGATCTCGGCGACCTCCGCGAAGGGCACGGCGAAGACATCGTGCAGCACGAAGGCGACGCGCTCCAAGGGAGTCATCGACTCGAGCACCAGGAGCAGCGCCGTGCTCACCTCATCGTCGCGCACCGCGTGCTCCAGAGGGTCCGCCGGCGTCCCTTCGGCGAACAACCCGGCCGGTATCGGCTCGGGCAACCACTGCCCCGACGACTGCTCCCGGCGCGCGTGCGCCGACCCGATCAGGTCCAGAGCGATGCGGGAGGCGACATGGGTGAGCCAGGCGGCGGGAACCCGGATGGCGTTGCGCTCCCGATCATCGAGTCGGTACCAGCGGATATAGGTCTCCTGGACGATGTCCTCGGCGTCCGCCAGCGTCCCCGTCATCCGGTAGGCGAGGGAGAGGAGTCGTCGACGCTCGTGGACAGCCACGTCGGAAGGCTCGGATGCGTTCATTCGGCCGACGCTCCGGACCGATGGCGCAGAGGAGAGAGGCTGAGCGCGACCGCCGCGAGGGCGAACACGACCGTGACGCCCGCCAGGACGGGTGCCTCGCCGACCGCGCCGGCGAGGACGCCGGCGAGCAGCGCGCCGACAGCCGCCAGAGTGCGGTTCGCCGATCGTCGGAACGCGTTGGTGCGCCCGAGCAGCTCGTCAGGAGTCTCCCTCTGCCAGAAGCCCATCTCGTGGGCGTTCTCCACGCCGGCAGCGAGGCCCTGAACGGCGAGTCCCGTGAAGAGGAGAGGCGGCGCGATCGGGGTCGTCGGCGCCACCAGAACGAGCAGCCAGGAGAGCGGATACGCCCAACGAGAGAAGATCACGGCGCGACCGGAACCGAGCCGGCGCCCGACCGCGGGGGCCAGGGACGCGCCGACCAGACTCGCGAGACCGAATGCCGTGAACAGCAGACCGAAAGCGAACGGGGAGAGTCCGAGGGTGCGCAGCGCCAACAACGACAGCACGGTCAGGGCCGCACCGTTCGCGAGGAACCACATGTGGGTGGACACGGCGAGCGGCGTCAGCGTGGGGTGGCGGTAGGCGAAGCGCAAGCCTTCGCCGATCTCGGTCCAGAGCTTGCGCCGCGGCGCGCTCGCGCGCGGGTCGGTCACCTTCACCCCGGCGACGAGCACCGATTCGATCAGGTAGCTCACAGCATCCACGGCGATCGCGATCGGGGCGCCGAGCAGACCCACCAGGCCGCCGCCCAACGTCGGGCCGAGAGTCTGGGCGGCGGCATCCGTCTGGTCCAGGCGGGCGTTCGCGGTGACCAGGTCCTCTCTGGGGACGAGCCGGGGCAGCAGCGACTGCGTCGCGACGAATCCGAACACCGAGAACGATCCGAAGGCGAGCAGGGCCAGGACGAGCATCCAGATCTGCAGCACACCGGTGAGCCACAGCACCACGATCGCGCCGAGTGAGAGCGCGCGGCCGACGCTCGCCCAGATGAGCGTCTGCTTGCGCCTCCACCGGTCGACGTAGACGCCGGCGAACAGGCCGAGGAGACCGTAGGGCAGGAACTGCGCGGCGCTCACGAGGCCCACCTGCAGCGGCGAAGCACCCAGCACCTGAACGACGAGCACCGGCATGGCCACCGCAGTGACCGCGGTGCCGAACGAGCTGATCGCCGCTGCCGCCCAGTACCGCGCGAACGCCCCGGTCTTCACCCTCCGTGCTCGACTCCCGACGAGGGGGTCACGTGGACGGGCCGATGAAGATCGCCGCGATCGGCAGCAGGAGCAGGATGCCGAGCACGCCGCCGACGATCGACAGCACGAACCGCGTGCCGCG
>JASBUD010000302.1 GCA_030148105.1 Microbacterium sp.
CCGAGCTCGTCGACGCCGTGCTCGCGGTGAAGCAGTACTTGACGTATGTGAACGGCGGACCTTTCCAGCCGGCGATCGCTGCCGGCCTCCGCCTGCCCGACGAGTTCTTCCAGGCGCTGTCGGAGCAGATGCGGTCGAAGAGCGCGCTCCTCGGCGAGGGGTTGCGATCTGCCGGCCTGGAGGTGTCGCGGCCGTCCGGCTCCTATTTCACCGTCGCGGATGCCGCTCCCCTGGGCGTCACGGACGCGGCGGCGTTCTGCCGCGAGCTGCCGGCCCGCGCCGGGATCGTGGCGATTCCTCTGACGGCGTTCGCGACGACGCGGAACCGCGATCGCTACGCGACGCTCGTGAGGTTCGCGGCGTGCAAGCGCGTGTCGGTGCTGGATGACGCGGCATCCCGTCTGGCGCGCATGACGGACTGAGGGCGCTCAGTCGATCGGCGTCACCGACATCCGGCGAAGGCGCAGAGCCGGGTTCACGCGCCGCACCCGCTCGATCAACGCGGGGTCCACGTGCGCGACGACGACGTCCGTCGTCGTCCCGATTGCGGCGATCTCGACGCCTTGCGGGTCGACCACCATCGAGTTGCCGACGCCGAGTGGCGGCGGGTGGTCCGCGGCGATCACGTACGCGGTGTTCTCGATCGCGCGCGCGTGCAGCAGGGTGCGCCAGTGGTGCTCCTTGAGCGGGCCCCGAACCCACTCGGCGGGGATGGCGAACACATCGGCGCCGGCATCGGCGAGTGTGCGGGCGACCTCCGGGAAGCGCACGTCGTAGCAGGTCATGAGCCCGAAGCGGACACCGTCGACCACGAACGTCTCCGGAGGTTCCAGGCGTCCGGGCTCGACCCAGTCCGACTCGCGCTGACCGAAGGCGTCGTACAGATGCAGCTTGCGGTAGCGCGCCACGACGCCGCTGCGATCCACCGCGACGACGGTGTTGCGCACCCGTCGTCCGTCTTCCGCCTGTTCCAGCAGGCCCGCGACGATCACGATCCCGTGCGCGCCCGCGAGATCGGTGAGTGCGGTGACGAAGGGGCCGGTGAGTGTCTCGGAGTTGCGGACCAGCGAGTCGTCGAAAGGGTCGACGAAATAGCTGGAGTACTCGGGGAGCACCACCAGCCGCGCGTCACGCGCCGCGGCGATGCGGACCAGGTCTGCGATCGCGGCGAGGTTGACGGCCTTGTCGGCGACGGGGGCGAATTGGGCCGCCGCGATCGCCAGCGGCTGCCCGGGGGCGGAATCGCTCACGAGCGGACCTCCGTTCGAGCCCTGATGCGCAGGATGAGAGGCGCCGCGACCCAGAGGATCAAGATCACGACGGCGAGCATGACGGCCGCCAGCACACCGGCGTCGACGTCGACGACCACATCGAAGAGGAAACCGACGACGCCGATCAGCAGCACCGACACCGTGATCAGCGCGGTCACCAGGGCCGCGTGCCCGTACGCGACGACGTGCTGCTTGGCGCGCTGTCGGAAGAGCATGCGATGGAGGGCGACCGGCGCGAGCGCGATGATCGAGCTGAGCGCGGAGAGGACGACGAGCGTGAGGTACACCCCGCGTTGGCGGGCATCCAGCTCGGCGAACGCGGGCTGGAAGGCCAGAGCGAGCAGGAAGCCGGTCAGGATCTGCGTTCCCGTCTGCATGACACGCAGCTCCTGCAGGACTTCGCTCCAGTTGCGATCGGCGCGCTCCGCAGGAGACTCGTCCCGGCCGTCCACGAGGTCGTCGTGGCGATCGGTGTCGCGCTCGGCAGGCATGTGTTCATCCTGACCGGTCGCCGGTGCCCCCGGCAACCGGCGCCGCGATGTGACGACTCCCCGGATCCGTGCTAGGCTTTCCTCTTGTGCCGCGGGGTGGAGCAGCTCGGTAGCTCGCTGGGCTCATAACCCAGAGGTCGCAGGTTCAAATCCTGTCCCCGCAACGAAAACGAAGAAGGCGTCCCCTCCGGGGGGCGCCTTCTTCGTCGTCTGCGGCGCGGCGCGGAGAACGCCGATCCGTGGCATCGTGGAGGGATGCGACGGTACGCACGAGGGCGTGCGGACACCGCCGAAGGCGGCGAGCGCTCCTCGCCGGGGGTCGTGTGGACACTCCCCGCGACGCCCTTGTATCATCGGCGGAAGGCAATGTTGCTAGCTAATCTAGCGATCTGAGGAGGATCGATGAGCGACACCGACGAGGTCGTCCTCCTTGACGACGAAGGACGGGCGATCGGCACCGCGCCCAAGTCGAGCGTTCACGGTACGGACACCGCACTGCACCTGGCCTTCTCGTGCCACGTCCTCAACGAGGACGGCAAGGTCCTCGTGACACGCCGGGCGCTCAGCAAGACGACGTGGCCGGGCGTGTGGAGCAACTCCTTCTGCGGGCACCCGCGTCCCGCCGAGCCGGTGCTCAGCGCCGTCCACCGTCGTGCGGAGTTCGAGCTCGGCATCACCCTCACCGACATCGAGCTCGCCCTGCCGCTGTTCCGGTATCGCGCGGTGGACACGTCCGGCATCGTCGAGTACGAGGTCTGCCCGGTCTACACCGCGCGCACGACGGACGAGCCCGTCCTGAACCCGCTGGAAGTCGTCGATGCGATGTGGGTCGACCCCGTCGATCTGGGCACCTCCCTCGCCGCCACCCCGTGGGCGTTCAGCCCCTGGCTCGTGCTGCAGGCCGAGCAGCTGCACCTGTTCGACTCCGGCAGGCCGGCGCTCCAGCGACGACAGGCGTCATGATCCCTCCCTCCACCCGCACGGCCATCGACGACGCGATCGATGGGTCGTTGCGGCGGATCCGCGGGCGCGCGAACGAGCTGGGCGGCGGATTCAGCGATCTGGGCGATGCTGTCACCCGCGCGACCTCCGGAGGCAAGCGACTGCGTCCCGCCCTCGTCGCGGCGTCGTTCTCGGCGTTCGGCGGATCAGAGGACGACACCGACGCGGTGTACGCGGTCGCCGCAGCGTTCGAGCTGCTGCATACGGCGTTCGTCGTGCACGATGACGTGATCGATCACGACACCGTGCGGCGCGGCATCCCGAATGTGGGTGGTGAGTTCCGAGACCGTGCCCGCCGCCGCGGCGCCGATGAGCAGGGCTCCGTGGTTCTCGGCGATGCTGCGGCGATCCTCGCGGGCGACCTGCTGCTGCACGAGGCGTCGCGCCTGATCGCGCTCGCGGACGTCCCGGCGCCGGTACGCGCCGGCCTGTTCGGCCTCCTCGATGACGCGATCTACGTCTCCGCCGCCGGCGAGCTCGCCGACGTCGAGAACGCCGTGACGCCCGACTACGCCGAGGCGGAGGCGATCTTCGACGCCACCTTCAACAAGACGGCGGTGTACTCGTTCAGCGCGCCGCTGTGCGCGGGTGCTCTGCTGGCCGGAGCGACGCCTGACGCGATCGCGGCGTTGGATGCCGAAGGTGGACGACTGGGCCTGGCCTTCCAGCTCGTCGACGACATGATCGGCGCGTTCGGCTCGGCCGCACAGGCGGGGCGAGACGAAGGCGGCGACCTCCGCGAATCCAAGCGCACGCCGCTGATCGCCCTGGCCCGGGAGTCCACCACGTGGTCGCGTGTGAACGATGCGCTCGCCGTCGCCCACACCGGGCCGATCGCGGTGCGTGAGGCGCAGCGGGCGCTCGAAGAGAGCGGCGCCCGGGCGAGCCTGCGTTCCCTGATCGACGATACGCTCGGGAGTGTGCGCAGCGCCGTGGAGGATCCCTCCTTCCCCACCTGCGCCCGCCCCTTGATCCTGGGGCTGGCCGACCGCATCGAGGAGCGCATTCCGTGAGTCACGAGCCGACGGGGCTCGCCCTGTACGACAGGACAGCACAGGATGCCGCCGCCGCGGTGATTGCGGCGTACTCGACCTCGTTCGGCCTGGCGACGCGCCTTCTGGGACCGCGTCCGCGCCCGCACGTGCGCAACATCTACGCGCTGGTCCGCGTCGCGGATGAGATCGTGGACGGTCCCGCCGCGGAGGCAGGATTGGGCGCCGCCGCGGAGCGCGCCGTGCTGGACGCGCTGGAAGAGGAGACGCTCGCGGCGATCGAGCGCGGTTTCAGCTCCAATCTCATCGTCCACGCGTTCGCGCGCACCGCGCGGGAGTGCGGCATCGGCGCCGACCTCACCGGCCCCTTCTTCGCTTCGATGCGCACCGACCTGCAGACCGCACACCACGATTCCGCCTCGCACGACGACTACGTGTACGGGTCCGCCGAGGTCGTGGGGCTCATGTGTCTGCAGGTGTTCGTGAACGCCGGCGCGCCGCGTCCGATCCCGGCTCCCGCGGAACTCGTCGACGGCGCGCGGCGCCTCGGTTCCGCGTTCCAGGATGTGAATTTCCTCCGCGACCAGCACCACGACGAAGACGCACTCGGACGCGACTACCTCGGGCTCGCCGAGGGGGGCCGGCGCCGGATCGAGGTCCTCGACCATATCGATGCCGATCTCGCGGCCGCCGCGGCCGTCGTGCCTCAGCTGCCCGCCGACTGCCGCCGCGCCGTGACGGCGGCGCACGACCTGTTCGCGGCACTCTCCGAGCGCCTGCGGCGCGACGAGAACCCGACGCAGCGCGTGCGCGTGCCCGATCCGGTCAAGGCGACCCTGGCCGCGCGCGCACTTCTGGGCTTCCCGCCGCGCCGGCCGAGCGGCGCGGGCGTCCGCACATGACCACGCACCCACCGACCGCAGAGGACCGAGAAATGGCAGAGCAGGACAAGGGCACCGCTGTCGTGATCGGCGGCGGCATCGCGGGACTGGCCACAGCCGCCCTGCTGAGCGCTGAGGGGTGGACGGTCACCGTCCTCGAAGCCCGCGACGAGCTCGGCGGGCGCGCGGGATCCTGGGAGCACGAGGGCTTCCGCTTCGACACCGGTCCGAGCTGGTACCTGATGCCGGAGGTCTTCGACCACTTCTTCCGGATGCTGGGCACGAGCGCCGCGGACGAGCTCGACCTCGTTCGCTTGGACCCCGCCTATCGCGTGTACACCGATCCGTCGATGAGCGCGGACGCGCCGATAGACGTGCGGACGGGGCGCGACGAGGCGACGGCTCTCTTCGAGAGCATCGAGCCCGGCGCGGGTGCGAAGCTGGACGCCTATCTCGACTCGGCCGCGGACGCATACGAGCTGTCCGTCTCGCGTTTCCTGTACGACACGTACGAGACCACGGCGGGGCTGCGCGATCCGCAACTGCTCAAGCGAGCCGGGCAACTCGCGCCGCTGCTGACCAAGACGCTCGCGGGATATGTCGACAAGCGCTTCACCGACCAGCGACTGCGGCAGATCCTCGAGTATCCGGCCGTGTTCCTCGGCGGCTCGCCGTACGGCGTCCCGAGCCTGTACCACTTGATGAGCCACCTCGATCTCGACGACGGCGTGCTGTACCCGCGCGGGGGGTTCGTGGAGGTCATCCGCGCGGTGGAGCGGCTCGCGCGCGCACACGGGGCGAGCATCCGCACCGGCGCCGAGGTGGTGGAGATCACGACGACGGATGCCGTCGCCACGGGCGTCCGCCTCTCGGACGGCACCCGCATCCCCGCCGACCTCGTCGTCTCCACGGCCGACCTGCACCACACCGAGACGACGCTGCTGCCGCCGGAGCTGCAGACCTATCCGCAGAAGTGGTGGGACAAGCGGGTCCCCAGTCCGGGCGCGCTGCTGCTGCTGCTGGGAGTGGAGGGTGAGCTCCCCCAGCTCGCACATCACACCCTGCTGTTCGCAAGCAAGTGGCGCGAGAACTTCGAGGACATCTTCGACGCCCCGACCCGGATCTCCGATCCCGCGTCGCTGTACATCTGCCGTCCGAGCGCGACGGACGACGACGTCGCTCCCGCGGGCAGCGAGAACCTCTTCGTCCTCGTGCCGGTCCCCGCCGATCCCGGTATCGGGCACGGCGGCGTCGACGGTGACGGCGACCCGGCCGTGGAGACCGCGGCAGATCACGTCATCCAGCAGATCTCCCAGTGGTGCGGCATCCCGGATCTGGCCGAGCGCATCACCGTGCGTCGGACGATCGCCCCGGGGGATTTCGAGACCGATCTGCACTCATGGCGCGGCAACTCGCTCGGGCTCGCGCACACGCTCGGACAGAGCGCGGTCTTCCGCCCGCGCAATGCGTCCCGGAAGGTCCGCAACCTCTCCTACGCGGGCACGTCCGCGCTGCCCGGCATCGGCCTGCCGATGTGCCTGATCTCGGCCGAACTCGTGCTGAAGCGCCTTCGCGGCGATCGCTCCCCCGGTCCCCTCGCCGAGCCTGCCCGGGTCTGACGTGCCCGGACTGTACCTGCTCGCGATCCTGATCTCCGCCGCCGGCATCGCGACACTCGACGCACGCTTCCGGCTCGCGCTGTGGGCCTCCCCCGGCCGGACACTCGCCGCCGTCGGCGTCGGCGTCGCCTTCTTCCTCGCCTGGGATGCCGTCGGTATCGTCACCGGCGTGTTCCTCAAGGGCGACAGCCCCTACTTCACCGGGATCGACATCGCGCCCGAACTGCCCCTCGAGGAGCTCTTCTTCCTCACCTTCCTGTGCTACCTCGGGCTGGTCGCGTGGGCAGCGGGAATGCGCGTGCTCGCGCGCCGGGCGACGCAGCCCGGCACCGACGCGCCTCCGTCGCAGGGTGGTGAGTCGTCGTGACCTATTCCCTGATCGTCATCCCGTTCGTCGTCGTGACGGTGATCGTCACCCTCGCCACGTTCCGCCGGCCGGAGTTCGGCCGGCGCATGGCGGCATCGGCGATCTCGGCGGCTTTGCTCCTCGTGCTCACCGCCGTGTTCGACAACGCCATGATCGCGGCCGGGCTCGTCGTGTATCCGGAGGAGCATCTGAGCGGATTGCGCATCGGCTTGGCACCTTTGGAAGACTTCTCGTATCCGCTGTGCGCGGCGTTCCTGGTTCCGGCCGTGTACACGCTGCTCACACGGAAGACCCCCGAGGAGAGACACGCATGAGCCAGTCGCGCACCCCCCTGCGGGTGAGCACGATCATCGGTCAGCTGTTCGTGGCCTCGCGTCCGGTGAGCTGGGTCAACACGGCGTATCCGTTCGCCGCCGCGTACCTTCTGGCGACGCGTCAGATCGACGCCACCCTGATCATCGGTGCGATCTTCTTCCTCATCCCCTACAACCTCGCGATGTACGGGATCAACGACGTCTTCGACTACGAGACCGACCTGCGCAATCCGCGCAAGGGCGGTGCCCACGGGGCGGTCCTGGACCGGAGGATGCATCGCATCACGCTGTGGGCGGCGACCCTGTCGTGCCTGCCGTTCGTGGTGTACCTGCTGATCGTCGGCTCGCCGGCCTCCTGGATCGTGCTGGCGGCGAGCCTGTTCTTCGTCGTCTTCTACAGTGCCCCTCCACTGCGGCTGAAGGAGGTCCCGTTCGCGGACTCGGTGACCTCCAGCATCCACTTCTTCTCCCCCGCCGTGTACGGGCTGGTGCTCGCCGGTGTCGCCTGGACGTGGCAGCTTGCGGCGGTGATCGTCGCTTTCGCGCTCTGGGGGGTCGCCTCCCATGCGTTCGGTGCCGTCCAGGACGTCGTCGCGGACAGGGAAGCGGGGATCTCGTCGATCGCGACGGTCCGCGGAGCGCGCTGGACGGTGTGGTTCGCACTGGTCTGCTACGCGGCCGCGGGCGTCATGATGCTCACGACCGCGTGGCCGGGACCCCTCGCCGCGCTCGTGCCGTTGCTGTACATCGCGACCGTCTGGCCCTACCGCTCGATCACCGACGACACGGCGGAGACCGCGACGAAGGGGTGGGGGCGGTTCCTCTGGGTCAACCAGATCGCCGGATTCGTCGTGACGCTGCTGATCATCTGGTACGCGCTGCTCACGGCGTGAGGCGTCTGGACAGCGAAGAAGGCCCCGCACCGATCGGTGCGGGGCCTTCGTCTCATGCGGCCGTTACTGCTCGCCGAGGGCGAGGAGCGCCTCGACCGCCGCGGTCAGGCGCTTGTCCGCCTCCGCGAACGCGGTCAGGTCACCGGCCTGCAGCGCCGCCTGTCGGTCCAGGATCGCCTGTCGAGCCTCCTCCAGCGCCGCCTGGTAGTCATCGGTCGGCGGCGTCGTGGGCTGCGGATCCGTCGTCTCACCCGGAGTCGGCGTCTCGGTCGGCGACGGCGTGGCGGGCACGTCGGTGTCGCCGGCATCCGCTCCCGAGTCACCGCCGAACAGCGCGTCCAGCGCCTCGTTCAGCGTGTCCTCGAAGGCGACCTCGTTGCCGAAGGCCACGAGCACCTTCTGCAGCTGCGGAAGCTGCGTCCCGCTGGAGGCCTGCACGAAGACCGGCTGGACGTAGAGCAGTCCGCCGCCGACGGGAAGAGTCAGCAGGTTCCCGTTGATCACTTCGGACTGACCCTGCTTCAGCAGGTTGATCTGCGACGAGATCAACGGGTCCGAATTGAAGGTGTTCTGCACCTGACCGGGGCCGGGGATCGTGGTGTCGGCATCCACCACGAGCATGCGGAGCTTGCCGTAGTCCTCACCCTTCACGCCCGCCTCGCTGCCCGCATTCGAATCGACGGCGAGATACCCCATCAACACGTTGCGGGATGCCGTCCCCTCGGATGCCGGGATGAAGCTCGTGAACATCGAGTACGTCGGCTCGTCCTGTCCGGGCATCTGCATCGTGAGGTAGTACGGCGGCTGCAGGACGGTGTCCTGCTGCGGGTCGTTCGGCGTCTGCCACGCGTTGTCGCGCTGGTAGAAGGACTGCGCGTCATCGACGTGGTAGACGCCCAGCGCGTAGCGCTGCACCTTGAACAGGTCGGTCGGGTAGCGGACGTGGCTCATCAGGTCGCCGGACATCTCGCTGATCGGCTTCACCGTCGACGGGTACACGTTCTGCCACGCCTGCAGGATCGGGTCCTCGTCGTCCCACGCGTACAGCGTCACCTTGCCGTCGTACGCGTCGACCGTGGCCTTCACGGAATTGCGGATGTAGTTGATGTTGTCCAGGGCGAAGCGCTGTGCCGTCGTCGTCGAGTCCGAGATCGCCTGCTGCAGGCTCACCGTCGTCGAGTACGGGTAGTTCGAGCTCAGCGTGTAGCCGTCGATGATCCAGACGATGCGACCGTCCACGACGCTCGGGTACGGGTCGCCGTCCAGAGTCAGGTAGGGGGCGGCCTTCTGCACGCGCAGGCTCGGGTCGCGGTCGTAGAGGATCTGCGATTCCTCGTTCACGTTGTCCGAGAACAGGATCTGCTCGGACTGGAATTTCAGCGCGTAGATCAGGCGGTTGAAGACGCTGCCCACGCTCGGCCCGCCGTCGCCCGTGAACGTCGTCTTGGTCTCGCTCGAGCCCTCGTCCGTGCCGCGCGGGTAGTCGAGCTCGACCGGCGCGGTCCCTTCGGGCGCGCCCACGATCGAGTAGGTCGGCGAGAACTCGCCGAAGTACACGCGTGGTTCGAAGTTCTCCTGATCCGACAGGAAACCCGCCGCCGGGATGCCGCGCTCGAGGAACACCGGGTCGCCGTCGGTCGTGCGGTCGTTGCCCTTCGCGGCGACGACGCCGTAGCCGTGCGTGTAGACGAGCGTGGTGTTCTGCCACGACGCGGCCGCGCCGAGCTGGTCCATGTTCAGCTCACGGACCGATACGACCGTGTCCTGGGAGACCCCGTCGATCTCGTAGCGGTCGACGTCCAGCGGATCCGCGAACTGGTAGTAGCCGCGGAACTGCTCGAGCTGCCGAACGGTGGGGCTGATCACGGCGGGGTCCATGATGCGGATCTGCGCGGTCGTGGCGGCGTCTTCGCGCAGCGCGCCGGCCTCGGCATCCGTCGTCGCCTGGAAATCGCTCTTCTCCAGGTCGGCGATCCCGTACGCCTGCTGGGTCATGTCGATGCCGCGCTGGTAGAACTCTCCCTCGAGGGCGAACTGGTTCGGTCGAACCTGGAAGGTGTTCACGACCCAGGGATAGCCCACGCCCACCACGATCGCGGAGACCACCAGGAGCGCGGTCGCGATGAGCGGGTAGCGCCAGCGGCCGATCACGGCTGTCACGAAGAAGAGGATCGCGACGATCACGGCCACGACGGAGAGGATCGTGAGCCCCGGGATGATCGCGTTCACCCCGGTGTACCCGGGCCCGGTGATGCGGTCGCCCGGCTCGACGAGGGTCTTGTACCGGTCCAGCCACAGGCTCGCGCCCTGAACGAGCAGGTACAGCCCGGCGATCACGGCGAGCTGGATGCGCGCCGCCTTGGAGATGCGCAGCTCGCGCTGGCCGATCCGCACCGAACCGTACAGGTACGACACGAGCGCGGTCACCAGAAGACTCACGAGCAGGACGGCCGAGACGAACCCGAGCAGCGCACTGTAGAAGGGCATCGCGAACAGGTAGAAACCGGTGTCCAGCTGGAACTGCGGGTCGGTCACGCGCGTGGCGACACCGTTGAACCACAGCCACGTGGTCTCCCATTGCGCGGACGCGGCGAAGCCCGAGAAGAAGCCGAAGAAGACCGGGATGCCCCACATCGCGAGACGGCGAAGCGGCTCGACGACCTCCTGGTAGCGGTCCAGCTGCGAGCTGAGGCGCGCGTACACGGGTCGCAGGCGGTAGGCGAGCTGGATCGCGAGCCAGGTCGGCACCGCCATCCCGAGGAAGCCGACCACGAACATCACGACCCGCGCGGTCCATTGCGTCAGCAGCACGGACTGGAAGCCCAGCTGTGCATACCACTGCCAGTCGGCGTAAAGGTTGGCGAAGATGAAGAACGCCACGACGAGCGCGGCGATGATCGCCAGCGAAATCGCGATGACGCGTCGGGAGCGGGAAGGCGTGGCCGGTGTCGGCGCTGAGGTCGTGGTCACCCCTCAATCCTAGGCGGGCGGTTCTGGGCGTACGCCGTGGGATCGACCTACCGGCGCCGAGAGTTGCGCTGTGGGCGAATCCTCCGCTCAGCCGGCGGTGCAGGCCGGCAGAGCCGCGAGATCCGCCGCGTCGCGCTCGGGGTCGGCGACGACCTCGAGCACGTCCAACGCGTCGTCCAGAGTGGCGACCGAGAAGACGCGGAGCCCGTCCGGCACGTAGCCGACGACCTCATCGCAGTTGTCGGCCGGAGCGAGGAACCAGTCCGCGCCCGCGCCCACCGCGCCCCACATCTTCTGACGGATCCCGCCGATCGGTCCGACGTCGCCCGCGGCGTCGATCGTCCCGGTGCCGGCGACGTTCTCGCCGCCGTTGAGCTGGCCCGGAGTCAGGGTGTCGATGATCCCGAGCGCGAACATCATCCCGGCGCTCGGTCCGCCGACGTTGTTCAGCTGGATCGTGACGTCGATCGGGAACTCGTAGTCGTTCGTGAGCTGGATCCCGAGCAGCCACACCTGCTCGCCGTCGATCTCGGTGGAGCGCGGAGTGACCGACACGGTCCGCGCACCGCCGTCGCGCTGGATCGCCAGGTCGACGGGGGCGCCGTCGCCGTCCGCCACGATCTCGCGCAGCGTGGCGGCATCGGTCACCGTCGTGCCGTTCGCCGCCAGGATCACATCCCCCTCCTCGAGCACGCCCGCGGATGCCGAGTCCTCGGTGAGTGAATAGACCTCCAGCTGCGCCCCCACGTCGTAGCCGAGCTCGGTCAGGGCGGCGGCGGTCGCCTCCTTCTGCGAGTCCACCATCATCGCGGCGCTCTGCTCGTTGCGCTGCTGGGTGCTCTCGCCGTCGGGGAAGACGGTGTCGATCGGAAGGACCGCCTTGCTCGGGTCGAACCATGCGGTCGCGAGCTCGAACCACGAGGGCGTGCGCTCGCGGCTGCCGACCACCTGCACCGTGAGCAGGTCCAGCGCTCCCTCCGTCGGGAACGTCTCGGCACCCTCGACGGAGATGAGCGGCACCTGCGTGCCCTGTGTCGACTCGGTGGTGCCGAGGGTGTTGTACACGGGCCCCGGGCGCTGGATGACGTAAGACGTGGGCAGGAAGGTGATCACGAGCAGCACCGCGAGCGCCACGGTGAGGGACCAGACGCCGGCGCGCATGCCGCGCGACATGCGACGCCGCGGGGCGGGCGTGATCGTCACGTTCTCATCGAACAGCGTCACGAGAGACCTTTCTGTACGTGGTCGTTCGCGACCGGCGTACAGCGGGAGGGTCCCCGGCCCGGAAGTGCGATGATCCGTGCGACTAGCGTAGAGCGCGAGGTCATGACCCGGCTGAAAGGCGGCTGAAGTGGCAGAATCCGACGACGAGCAGAGCCCTCAGGAACAGTTCCAGGAACTCATCAGGCAGCTGTTCGGCGGGTCCGGGGCCGACATCGATCCCGAGCAGCTGGCGAGACTGTCCGGCATGGGCATCGACCCGGCCATGATGCAGACGGTCATGCAGCACCTCCAGGGGGCATTC
>JASBUD010000317.1 GCA_030148105.1 Microbacterium sp.
GCCGGTGCACGACGGCGACACGTACGTGCTCGTCGCCTCGAAAGGCGGGGACGACCGGCATCCCGCGTGGTACCTCAACCTCATCGCGCACCCCGACGTCGAGTTGACGACCGGCGGCACGACGGTCCCGATGCGGGCCCGGACGGCGAGCGCCGCCGAGCGCGCCGAACTCTGGCCCCGCATCACGCGCGCCTACCGGGGCTACGCCGGTTATCAGCGCAAGACGGACCGGCTGATTCCGGTCGTGATCTGCGAGCCGCGCCCGTAGCTTCAGGCCGAGGCCTCGTGGACGTCGCGCGCTTTCAGCGTGCGGAATGTCGTGACCATCCGGGTGCCGATGAGCACCTTGCCGCGCGAGTGGAGCTTGTCGAGATCCCGGTACGCGTCTCCGATCTCTTCCAGCGGATACAGGCCTGAGACCAGCAGCGTGAACGCGCGGATCCGGGCAAGCTCGGCGAGGCGGGCGAGCAGACTCGTACCGTAGGCGATCGATTCCGCATCATCCCGCAGCAGCTTCACCTCGGTGTGCCGGCGATCCTCGCTCGAGCGGTAGCGGCTCGCCGGCACGCCGAGATCTTCGGCGAGCGCGTGACCGTCTTGGCCGAAGTTGTCGATGAGCGCCGTGACCGGCCCCCCGGCGGCGGCGCGGATGCGATCGGCGATGCCCTCGCCGTAGCGCACCGGTTTGATGCCGAGCTGACGCAGGTAGTCGAAGTTGCGGTCGCCGCACGTGCCGATCACGCGGGCGCCGCGGTGTTTGGCGAGTTGGGCCTCGATGCTTCCGACACCGCCGGCGGCTGCCGAGATCACGACCGTGTCCTCCGGGCCGATCTTGAGCTGGTCCAGGGTGTCCAGCGCCGTGGCACCCGCGAGGAAGAGCCCTCCCGCGGTCTCCCACGACACCTCTTTCGGCTTGACGACGAGGGCCGCGGTCGGAACGGTCACGTGTGTCGCCTGCGCCCCGGCACGCACGTGACCGATCACCTCGGTCCCCGGCTTGAACGTGCCGTCGCCGGCGACGACGACCCCGGCGAAGTCGCTCCCCGACCTCCGCGGCCACGGATCGGCATCCCACTCGGTCTCGCGGCCGGCGCGGATGAAGCCGTCGATGTGGCTGATCCCCGCGCAGATCACCTCGACGGTCGCCTCACCCGGCCCGGGAACCGGCACGTCCGTCGGTCTGAGCTCCAGCACGTCGGCATCGCCGTTGCGGTCGTACTCGACGACCTTGGGGGTCTCCTGCTTGCGTGCCATCGCCGACGCACCTCCGGTTCTCACGAACGTCACGTGCCGGCGGATGCGGCTTCCTCGCGCGCTCACCTCATATGATGGGGCCGATTCACCGGGGCAGGGCGCGGAATGGCGAAACCGGTCAGCGCACCCGGATCGCGGCCGGCTGGATCGTGACGGTGAATGACGTCGTCTCGCCGATCTCCTCGCCGTCGATCTCGAATGCCCGCGCCTCAGGGAGGGTCACCTCGATCTTCTTCGCACGACCGTGCCCGACGGCATCCGTGCTCGTCAGATCGTCCTTCTTGGTGATCAGCCGCATCAGACCGTTGTCCCACATCATCGTCTTGAGTGTGCCCGCCCATTCGCCGAAGCCCTCCGCGCTCAGCACGAGGTAGTCGAGCTCTCCGTCGTCGGGGAGCGCATCGGGCAGGAGTGTGATGCCGCCCTGCAGGCTGCCGCAGTTCGCGATGAGCAGCGTGTGCCCTTCCTCGTCGCGCGGCGGGTTGCCGTCGGTGGTGATGTGGAACGGCACGACCTCGCTCGCCGCGAGCGCGCGGCCGAGCGACTCCACGTAGGCGAGCCACCCGGCCTTGCTCTTCAGATCCTCATCCGTCTCGGCGATCATCTGGGCGTCGATGCCGAACCCGACCATGACCGCGAAGGCGTGACGTTCCACGCCCTCGGCGAGCTCGACCTCCACCCAGCCGATGTCGATCGCGCGCTCCGCGTCGCCGAGGGCGCGCACGAAGGCGGCCGGGACGTCGTTGATCGGGACGTCGAGGTTCCGGGCCAGGAGATTCCCCGTCCCGAGCGGGATGATCGCGAGGACGGCGTCGGCGGCCGCGTCGGCGAGGTGCTCGGCGACCGCGCGGACCGTTCCGTCACCCCCGGCAACGACGATCAGGTCGGCGCCTGCCGCGAGCGCGTCACGAGTGGCGCCTCGGCCCGGATCGTCCTTCGTCGTCTCCCACCACGTCACCGTCGGCGCGGTGGCCTCGTCGATCGCTTCGGCGAGGCCGGACTCGAGCGTTTCCTTCTCGGTCTTGGACGGATTCCAGACGACGGCGATGTGCGAGGTCATTGCACGGCTCTTCTCATTCGGATGCTGCGCCGCGAAGTGGGGCGCTGTTAGCACGATAGATCCCCATGGTCGGCGGGGGGCACTCTTGACACCGACGACGCGGCGGGATGGCACGGACGGCGGGATCCCGCAAGCCCCCCGTCCGATCCCGCTCCGCGCACCACGATGGGATCATGATGACTCTGCACTACACCGGCGGCGCGGTCATGATGGCCGACGATGTGGCAGAGGCCGTCCTGCACTACGCACGTGAGCTCGCCGCGACGCAGAGGTCCGATGTGCTCATCGTCCCCGTCGTGGACGCGGCGGGCATCCTCACGACGGCGGAGTTCCTCATCGGGCCCGCAAGTCAGCTCCTGGCGATCCCGGTGGACGGCGCGACCGAGCGCGGTCGCGACCAGGACGTCATCGACGACATCGACCGGCGGACGCAGTCGCTCCGGCCCCCGGCGGCGGGCACCCGGCGACTCGTCGGACCGGATCTCGATCAGGACCTGGACCTCTCGGCGCCCTAGTCCGATGGCGCGGCGGCGTGACCCAGACGCTTGCGGAAGTAGATCTCCTGGATGCCGCCGCCCTGTTCCACCCGCTGGGTCTCCACGTATCCGCACCGCTCGTAGAGCCGGATGTTGGCCTCGCTGAGGCTGCCGGTGAACAGCTCGGCCTCCGCCGCACCGGAAGCCTGTTCGGCCGCCTCCAGGAGCGCCTGCCCGATGCCGGCGCCCTGCTGGTCCGGTGCGATCGCGATGCGCCCGATCAGCAGCAGATCGCCTTCCCGCCGTGTGCGGATCGCCCCGACCAGACGGCCGGATCTCCGTGCGACCCACCCATCGGCATCCCGCAACTCGGCCTCGAGCTCGTCCAGCGTCTGCACGAGCGGCGGCATGTCGACGGACTGATAGATGATCGCCTCGGAGACGAAGGCCGCACGCTGGATCGTGAGCACCTCGCCGGCATCGGCCGCGGAGATCGGCGAGATCTCGATATCGTCGTGCGATGCCGTCACGATGTCCTCCGCCGCCGGTCAGGCCGGGACGTCGCCGCGCCAGGCGCCCGTCTCGACGCCGCGCGCCTCGATGAACTCCTTGAAGTTCTTCAGATCCTTCTTCACCGCGTGCGAACCCGCCCCGATGAACGAGCCGACCTTCTCGAGAAGGCCTTCCGGCTCCCAGTCGATCTGCACGGTGACGCGCGCCGAGGTGTCGGTCAGCTTGTGGAAGGTCACGACACCGGCGTGGTGGGTCTCGCCGCCGACGCTGTGCCACGCGACGCGCTCATCGGGGTGCTGCTCGGTGATCTCCGCATCGAACTCCCGCTCGGCGCCGCCGACCTTGACCTTCCAGTGCGTGTGGGTCTCATCCAGCTGCGTGATGGACTCCACCTCGTCGAGGAAATTCGGGAAGCTCTCGAACTGCGTCCACTGGTCATAAGCCGTCCGCACGGGCACGTCGACGTCGATCGTCTCGATGATCTGCACCATTGTCTGCTCCTCTATCGGGGTTCGGGGTACCTGATCATTCAGCCGCACGCGTGCACTTTCGCGAGGGGGGTTGACAGGCACATGCCGGATCACTGTTCGCGCGCGTGCAACTGCATCCATAATTGGGGAAGCGGGGAGGGATTCCCGCACCGACGAGAAAGCAGCGCGATGCCGTTCCGGACCTTGAGCACGCTCCAGTCGTGGCTGGACGAGTTCGCGACGCTCGGCTATCCGCTGAACGGATCCGCGAAGGTCGTCCCCCAGGACGACTTCGAGGGCGAAGACACCGGTCTCGTCGTCTTCCAGCTCATGAACGCCCCGACGCACGCGTATCTCGCTCCCGAGCCCGGCTCCCACGAATGGCGGGTCACCATGGAAGCTCGGGAGGTCCCGGCCACCATGACCGCGGCCGACGTGCTCAAGCTCTCGTACGAGCTCTCCGTCGTCGCGGCGCTCGGAACGTTCTTGCAGGCCAAGTCATACGCGTTCCTGCACGGCGCGACGGACTGACGCTCAGATCCGCGCCTGCTGCGCCGCGACCGTGAACCCGTCCAGCGCCTCCGCGAATCGCCCCGCGTCGTTCTGATCCGACCGCTCGATCGCCGCACTGAAGGCGTCGTCGAATCGGGTGAGCACGTTCCAGGGCTCGCCCTTCAGGTCGGCGATGACCGTGAGCCTGCTCACGCGGCGATCGTCCCTGTCGACGTCGCGTTGAACGGCGCCGCGCTCGACGAGTCGATCGATCAGCGTCGTGACCCCGGCCGAGGTGATGCCGAGGTAATCGCGCAACTCGCCGGGGCGCGTGCCGGGGTTGGCCGCGATGTGAAGCAGCGCGCGCGCGTCGAGCTCGTTGACACCCAGGAGCAGGCGGGCGGCGAGGAGTGCGGCGTTGCGCGCATCGACGTATCGACGCAGAGCTACGGCCAGCGCGGGGAGCGGAGAGGATGAGGGCGAGATCATCGCTGCCATCTTCCCACCTCCTCGATCGACTTTTCGCCACGCTACCAGATCCTCTAGTGAGACTAACTGTTCGAGAACTTATCTAAATTTGCGAGATATCCGTGCTACGGTTATCCCGTCGATTGGGGTCGGCATCCACCCAACCGAAAAGGAGATCTCGCATGGGCTACCTGTTCTACGGAAACACCGCCGAACCGATCGAGATTCCGGATCGTCTTCTGGCTCACATCAAGGTCGTGATCGCGACGAAGCTGCGCCGGAGCGAAAGCTTCACTCTCACCTGGCGCCATACCGAGGACATCCCCGGAGGGCGCTCGACGATCTGGCTGCAGCCCGCCATCCCCCTCCGCTTCGTCTTCACCTCCGAGTCCGAGACCCTCGACCACGAACTCCTCGCGCGCTTCGCGCAGGCGTCCAACTCGTCGCAGGGGCTCACGATCGAGCTCGACATGCTCGAAGAGCAGCCGAGGAAGAACGCAGCACTGGCCGGAGCCGCCTGACGCCGAACTGCCGCCGGCGGTCGGGCTCAGACGGCTGGGTGGTCCAGGATCGGCGAGCTCAGGCTCGTCCCGTTCAGGTCGAGATACAGCTCGCGCTCGGTGACCGAGACCGTCATCTCGTTGCGCCGCTCCAGCGCGGCCACGGCCGCGTCCACGAAGCCCGGCGCGAAGCTGTGCAGCGTGATGTCCTCGACGTGGTGGATGCGCTTACCCGCCCACGGCGCCCTCACCTTCGCGGGGTCGCGATGCGTGTACACCGTGACGCGATCCGCGAGCTTGCTGCCGTGGTGCAGGCGCTCGGCATCCGGCGCCCCGACCTCGATCCAGACCGTCAGGCGCCCGGTGAGGTCGCGGACGAGCACGGCCGGTTCGTCGGTGGAGGAGATGCCCTCACTGAACGCGATGCCCTCCTCGTACTCGAGGCAGTACGCCAGGACGCGGGTCATCATGTACGCCTCGGTCTCGGACGGATGCCGCGCGACGCGCAGCGCGAGCTCGTGATGGACACCGCGGTCGACGTCGGCCAGCTGCACGGTGAACGTGTGGATGGTTGCGCCGAGGGCCATGGGACACCAGCCTAGGGCTGGCCCTGCAAGTCCGTATATGCGGACGTAGACTGAGCTTCATGCCGCAGATACGGGTGAAGGATGCAGCCACTTACCTCGGCGTCAGCGATGACACGCTGCGCCGCTGGATCGAGAACGGCGTGCTCTCCAGCGCCCGCGATGCATCGGGACGCACCGTCGTGGACGGCCTGGAGCTGGCCGCGCTCGCCCGACGCAACGCGGTCGTCCCGGCCGATCCCAGCGGGGTCGGCCGGTCCGCCCGCAACAGCTTCGTCGGACTCGTGACCGAGGTGATCTCTGACACCGTGATGTCGCAGGTGGAACTGCAGTGCGGACCGCACCGCGTCGTGTCGCTCATGAGCACCGAGGCTGTGCGCGAGCTCGGGCTCGTCCCCGGCTCGATCGCCACGGCGATCGTGAAGGCGACCAACGTGATCGTCGAAACTCCCCTGGGGAAGGCCGCGCCGTGATGCGAACTGCGGCGGTGGCGGCGGCAGTCATCGGGGCATTCCTCCTGGGCGGGTGCACCACCCCGAGCCCGTCCCCGGATGCCTCGCGCGGCGTGTTCGCGGGCTCGATCACCGTGTTCGCCGCCGCCTCGCTGAAGACGACGTTCACCGAACTCGCCGAACGGTTCGAGGCTTCTCACCCCGGCACGACCGTCGATCTCAACTTCGCCGGCTCCGCAGATCTGGTCACGCAGATCACCGAGGGCGCTCCGGCCGACGTGTTCGCCTCAGCGGACCAGAAGAACATGGCCAAGCTCACCGACACCGGCCTGGTCGAGGGCGACCCCGTCGACTTCGCGACGAACACGCTGGAGATCGCTGTACCACCGGACAACCCCGCCGGGATCGCGGCGTTCGCCGATCTCGCCGATCCGGGGCTGAAGCTCGTGATCTGCGCTCCGGAGGTGCCGTGCGGCGCGGCGACCGTCACCGTCGAACAGGCGACGGGCGTGACACTCACCCCGGTCAGCGAGGAGTCGTCGGTGACGGATGTGCTCGGCAAGGTCGCCTCGGGCGAAGCTGATGCGGGGCTGGTCTACGTGACGGACGTGATCGCCGCCGGCGACGCGGTGACCGGCATCCCGTTCGCGGAATCGGATGAGGCGGTCAACGTGTATCCGATCGCCTCGCTCGACGAATCAGACGCTCCGGACATCGCCGCCGCCTTCGTCGCGTTCGTCACGAGCGCCGAGAGCCGTGCCGTGCTCGAGGCCGCCGGCTTCGGAAAGCCCTAGCGTGCGCGGGGCGGGCACGTTCGCCGGCATCCCCCGCTGGGTCGCCGGGGTCGCCGCGGTCGGCGCGCTCTTCGTGCTGCTGCCGCTCGT
>JASBUD010000323.1 GCA_030148105.1 Microbacterium sp.
CGATCCCGCCGGGGCCGCCGTTGCCCGGTGCGCCCGTTGTTCCCGGTGCTTCGGGTGCCCCGGGGCCGGCGCCTGCCGCCCCGGATGTGCCGGCGCCTGCCGCCCCGGACCTGCCGGCGCCTGCTGCCGCGGGCCGGCACATCAACAGAGGTCGGCTCGGTGTCGCCGCGGCGCCGGTGGCGCGGCATCCGTCGATCCCGCCCCGCCCCCCGCTGCCCGCGCGTCCGTCGCGGCTGAGCGCCGCGGTGCGGAACCCGCGTGTGCTGCTGGCCGCGTACCTCGTCGTGCTCACGCTCATCGCGGTGTGGCCGGTGCCGGTCGACAGCGGTGCGGGCGGGCTGCTGCGCGGCATCACGCGGGTCTTCCCGATCGCCACGTACGCGCGCATCGAGTTCGGGGCCAACATCCTGCTGTTCGTGCCGCTCGGCATCCTGCTCGCCCTCATCCTGCGGCAGCGCTACCTGATCCTGCCGATCGCCCTCGTGTCGACGGTCGCGATCGAGTCGTTTCAAGCGCTGATGCTCGACAAGCGCACGCCCAGCGTCATGGACATCATCGCGAACCTCGCGGGGGCGGCGCTGGGCCTGCTGATCGTCGCGTTCGTGCAGTGGCGACGCGGTCGAGGGCGGGCCCCAGCGGCCCCTTGACATCAGCGCCCCGGTTCGGCGGGTTCGCGCGCCGGGTGCAGACCGTGTGCGGTGCGGGTTCCGGCCCACTTCGCCAGCCGGTGCGACGGCGCTTCGACGTACGAGACGAACAGCTGCGCGACCAGGAAGGCGAGCGGCACGGAGATCGCGATGCCCACCCACGGTGAGAGCGGATAGGTGAGCACGCGCGCGGCGATGATGAGCGGCTCATGGACGAGGTAGCGTGACGGCGAAGATGACGAACAGCGGCAGCAGCAAGGAGAACAGCACCTCCCAGCGCAGCGACCAGATCGGACTGATGACGCCGGACTGTCGGCGAAGCTCGCACGCCGACCTTCCGGTGCCGCCGGGCTCGCACACCGCGGGAATGAGCGCTATGAGCGCGCCTCGGGGACGCGGGATGCGCGCGGATCAGGGAGACGCGAGATCCGCGCGGAGAGCACGGCGTTCAGTCCACGCCGACCAGGACGTCGTCACCCTCCCGCACGTCCCCGCGCCCATCGCGGTTGCTGGTGACGAAGAGCGCCGACCCGTCCGGCGCGCGCACGACGTCGCGGATACGCCCGTACTCGCCGACGAACCGGTCGGTCGATGCGCTCAGGTCATCCAGCGGCACACTCCGCAGTCGCTCGCCACGCAGGTTCGCGATCAGAAGATCGTCGCCGACGACCGCGATGCCGCTCGGCGAGGCGTCGGAGGGCTTCCACTGCTGGACCGGATCGACGAACCGGTCATCGTCCGCGATGCCCTCCACGACCGGCCATCCGTAGTTCTGGCCGGGTTCGATCACGTTGAGCTCGTCCCAGGTGTCCTGACCGAATTCGGCGGCGTAGAGGGTGCCCTCGGCATCCCAGGCGATCCCCTGCGGATTGCGGTGGCCCAGGCTGTAGACGAGCGACCCAGGCAGGGGGTTGTCGGCGGGCACCGCGCCGTCGGGGGTCATCCGCAGGATCTTCCCCGCGAGCGAGGCCGGATCCTGCGCGGCGGCCCGCTCCCCGGCATCGCCGACCGTGGCGTACAGCATCCCGTCCGGGCCGAACGCGATACGCCCGCCGTTGTGCGTGCGCGCCGAGGGCAGTCCATCCAGCACCGTCTCGGGCGTGTCGAGGCGCAGCGGCGAGCCCGACAGTCGGAACCGCTGGATGCGGTTGCCACTCGCCGCGGTGGAGTAGGCGTAAAGGCGGTCCTCCGCATCGACGGCGAGGCCCAGGAGGCCGCCCTCGCCACCGGGAGTGACGCCCTCGACCGTGCCGACGACCCGCGTGGTGCCGTCGGGCAGCAGTTCGAGGATGCGCGCGGTGTCCCGCTCGCTCATGAGCGCGGTTCCGTCCGCGAGGAACGCCACGGACCACGGTGCCGCAAGGTCGGTGGCGATGATCTCGCTCTCGGCCGCAGCGCCGCGCGGCTCGGCCGATGCTGCGCAGCCGCCGATCATGAGCGCCGCGAGGGCGAGAGTCGAAACGATGAGGGGATGCCGCATGCTCGACAGCCTTGCCGGTCGAGGTGCGAGTCGCCTGAGTGGTGTAAGCTGATCCATTGGTGCCTGCGCCCTGCTGGCCCTGCACCGCGAACGTGAGCCCTCCACTGGCGTGTTCCGCCGGCCTTCTGGTCGGAGAACCACCCCGGAGCGGGATTCACGAACATCTCCGTTCGAACAAGAAAGCAGCACTACTGTGACGCGCACATACACCCCGAAGGCTGGCGAAGCCCAGCGCGAGTGGCTGGTCATCGACGCCACCGACGTCGTTCTCGGCCGCCTCGCCTCGCACGCGGCAGCACTCCTCCGCGGAAAGCACAAGGCGACCTTCGCCCCCCACATGGACATGGGCGACTTCGTCATCATCATCAACGCCGAGAAGGTGGCCCTCACCGGCCAGAAGCTCCAGAACAAGAAGGCCTACCGCCACTCGGGCTACCCGGGCGGCCTCAAGTCGGTCACCTACGACGAACTTCTCGCCAAGAACCCCGAGCGGGCCGTGGAGAAGGCCGTGCGCGGCATGCTCCCCAAGAACAGCCTGGGTGCGCAGCAGCTCACCAAGCTCAAGGTCTACCGCGGCGCCGAGCACCCCCACGGTGCGCAGCAGCCCAAGACCTTCACCCTCGACCAGGTCGCCCAGTAAGCGCCGCCCAGACTGACGAAGGACATACTCGTGGCGAACATCGAAGAATCCACCGAAACCTCCTACTCGACCGAGACCGCGGTCGACCAGGCAGCCGTTGCTGCTGAGCGCCCCGTGCTCAGCGTCCCCGGCGCCGCGGTCGGTCGTCGCAAGCAGGCCATCGCCCGCGTGCGCATCGTCCCCGGTACGGGTGTCATCACCGTCAACGGCCGCACGTTCGAGGACTACTTCCCGAACAAGCTGCACCAGCAGCTCGTGAAGGACCCGTTCACGGTGCTCAACCTCACCGACGCGTACGACGTGATCGCGCGCATCTCCGGTGGCGGCCCCTCCGGCCAGGCCGGTGCGCTGCGCCTGGGCATCGCCCGTTCGCTGAACGGTGTCGACGTCGAGAACAACCGCGCCACCCTGAAGAAGGCCGGCTTCCTCTCGCGCGACGCTCGCGTCAAGGAGCGCAAGAAGGCCGGTCTCAAGAAGGCCCGCAAGGCTCCTCAGTACTCGAAGCGCTGATCGGGACAACCCTCCGTATGCCGCTCTTTGGCACGGACGGGGTGCGGGGGCTGGCCAACGGCCCCCTCACCGCCGATCTCGCACTCACCCTGGCCCAGGCGACCGCCGTCGTCCTGGGCCAGGGCCGTACTGCCGAGGCCCGCAAGGCCGCCGGCAAGCGTCTCACCGCCGTCGTCGCGCGCGACCCGCGCGTCTCGGGAGAGTTCCTCGCTGCCGCCGTGTGCGCCGGGCTCGCCTCGTCGGGCGTCGACGTCCTCGAAGCCGGCGTTCTGCCGACCCCGGCGGCGGCATACCTGATCGCCGACATCGACGCCGACTTCGGCGTGATGGTCTCGGCATCTCACAACCCCGCTCCCGACAACGGGATCAAGATCTTCGCCCGCGGCGGTGTCAAGCTCCCCGACGAGGTCGAGCAGCGCATCGAAGCGGCCCTTTCGGCCCCGAAGCTGCAGCCCACCGGCGCCGGAGTCGGCCGCATCCGACGGTTCGCGGATGCCGAGGACCGCTACGTCGTCCACCTCCTGGCGTCGCTGCCCCACCGCCTGGATGGGCTGCACGTGGTGCTGGATTGCGCGCATGGCGCGGCATCCGGAGTCTCGCCCGAGACCTTCCGCGACGCGGGCGCGCGGGTCACGGTGATCGGTGCCGATCCCGACGGGCTGAACATCAACGACGGCGTGGGATCGACCCACCTCGACTCGTTGGCTTCGCACGTGGTGCGCGTGGGTGCCGATGTCGGCATCGCGCACGACGGCGACGCAGACCGCTGCCTCGCGGTGGACGCCCGCGGCCGGATCGTGGACGGCGACCAGATCATGGCGATCCTCGCGGTGTCGATGAAGGAGCATGGACACCTCGTGGACGACACGCTCGTCGCGACCGTGATGAGCAACCTGGGTCTGCACCGGGCCATGTCCGATCACGGGATCACGGTCGAGCAGACCGGCGTCGGCGACCGCTATGTGCTGGAGCGCATGAACGAGGGCGGGTTCTCGCTCGGCGGCGAGCAGTCCGGGCACGTGATCATGAGCGAATACGCGACGACCGGCGACGGACTGCTGACGGGGCTGCACCTCATGTCCGAAATGGCGCGCACCGGCCGATCGCTCGCCGACCTCGCCTCGATCATGACCGTGTACCCGCAGGTGCTGGTGAACGTGCGCGGCGTCGACCGGACCCGGGCCTCATCCGATGCCGGCGTCGCGGCCGCGGTCGCGGAGGTCTCCGCCGAACTCGGCGACTCGGGCCGCGTGCTGCTGCGCCCGTCGGGCACCGAGGAGATGGTGCGCGTCATGGTGGAGGCGGCGTCCGCGGACGTCGCACAGGACTACGCCGACCGCCTGGCTGACGTCGTGCGCGAGCGCCTCGCGCTGTAGCTCATCCGTCACCCGCGCACGCGCATCGAGCCGTTTCGCGTGCGCAGGTGACGGATGAGCGTTGCAGGTCAGTTGGGCGCGGCCTCGTCCTCTTCGGGCTCGAAGGTCGACACCTCGCCGGTGTGACCGGCCGCGACGCCGCCCGGATGGTTCGGGATCGTGCCGTCCTGCCCGAGCCCGTCGGGCTTGGGCGCGGGCTCCGCGCCGCCGGTGGGGGAAGTCTCGACGTCGGGGCCTTCGAGCGCGCCGTCGTCGCTGGTGTTCGTGGTCTCATCCATAGCCGGACCGTACGCGTCCGCCCGCTCCGCGGCATCCCGTGGCGCGAAACGGGTGGTCGTGCTACGCGTCGCCGGGCTCCGGCGCGCATAACTCCCGCAATCTGCTCGTCGCGGTGGGCCGCAGCCGCAGACATCCGCGGCGCCGTTCCGTGCCTGCGCGCGGATTGCGGGAGTTATGAACCGCCGGCGGCTCTCAGCGCCCGATCCCGCCCTCGACGACGGCGATCCGGTGGTCCTCGCCGTGCGTGAGCTCGGTCGACAAGAACACCGGGTCGGTCGGCAGCCGCAGATCGAACCCCGCGTGCGCGGACAGCCGCAGTTCGGCGTCGGCGACCGTGACGTCGAGCACGTGGCCGCCGGAGCGGCGGTCCTCGGCCAGGAAGTGCATGTGCAGACCGGCGACCGTGATGCCCTGGTAGATCGCCGGCGCCCAGAACCCGACCACCGTGCCGCGAACCCCCTCGAGTACCGTCTCGATCTGGCCGCGGGTCACGTCGGCGAGGGGGCGGAACGGATGCCGCTGCCTCGGCGTCACCCGCACGCGCACGGTCGCGAACTCTCCGTCGAGGCGCACCGCATGGAACAGGTTGCGGCTCGCCAGCCCTGCCTCCACCTGGGCGGTGAGGGCTGCCAGGTCGGCGTCGCGCACGGCCTCCACCGACGCGTCCGGCCCCGGGCACACGTCGACGAACGGCAGGATCTGCTCATCGGTCATCCGCTCGGGAGGTGCGTCGACCGTGCACTCGAACACCTCGCCGTCCAGGACGATCACCTCGCCGCCCAGGTGGTCGACGCAACCGATACCGAAGTCGCCGAGCGCGCGCACCTCGCCGACGCCGATGCCCGACTCGTATGCGCCCACGAGGAGGGCGTCGAGGACGGCGAACTGGGTGACCGGGGTGTGCGAGATGGGCGCGCTCATCGAGCCACGCTATCGGTGGTGCTGCGGATGTCCGCCGAACGGGGGACAGAAAGACGTATGCGGACGCCGGAATGTCCCCCGAAGTGCCGACAGACAGCATCCGATCGCGTCCGTACGCTCGAACGTGAGCATCCCCCCGCTGATGCTGCAGCCGCCGACATTCGGGTTGAGGCGGTTGGCATAACCCCTAGCGGAAGAGAGACCCCCGGTTTCCCCCAGATCCGGGGGTCTCTGCTCGTCCGGGGAGCCTCAGGGCGTCGGGGCGTTCCAGTTCAGCGACTCGATGTA
>JASBUD010000326.1 GCA_030148105.1 Microbacterium sp.
CCGAGCGAGCGGTAGTAGTTCTTCATGTGCCCGCGGTTGCGCATGATGTAGTACCGGTACGCGTTGCTCGAGGCGTTCATGTGGCGGATGCCCATGTCCCACTGCTTGATCTCGCGGGTGCGGCGCAGCACGAATTCGTCCACGATGACCGAAGTCGTCTTCCGCGACGCGAGCCAGCCGTACATCTGGTCGTCCCAGTAGATGAAGAAGCGCGGGTCCGGCAGGCCGATCTGCTCCACGATGTCGCGATGGATGAACATGCCCTCGAAACAGCCCGAGTTCATCGGCTTGAAGCCCGACGCGTCGAAGCCGGCGGGTGCGAACGGGATCGGGATGCCCAGCGGCTCGGCGACTCGGTACTGCCAGTAGAACTCGCTGCCGTCGTAGTCGTAGCGCCGCCCCTGGATGCTCTTGAACCGCGGCGCCCACGCACCCATGCGGGCCAGACCGTCGGGAAGCACCTCGACGTCGTCGTCCATCAGCCAGATCCACGTCGAGCCGAGCTCGTACGCGGTGCGCATGCCCTCGCTGAAGCCGCCGGACCCGCCGGTGTTGGTCTCGAGCCTCCGGTACACGAGCTCGGTACCGAGCTTCTCGCGGTACGACTCGACGAGTGCGGTGGTGTCGTCGACCGAGGCGTTGTCGATGATGACGACATGACCCGGCTTCGGGTCCATCTTCGTGATGCTCTCCAGCAGCCGCGTGAGGAGACCCGAGCGGTTGTAGGTGACGATCGCGATCGTGGCGGAAGCGGGATCGAAGGGGGTCGTCGACGTCATCTCGGGCTTGTCAGCTGTACGGGGCATGGCCTGAGCATCCTACCGCGACCCACCCGGCGCTTCCTGGATGCGGGGGAGCAGCGGCCCGCCCGCATCGATCCGCTCGCGCCACGAGCGGGACTGTCCGGCCCGGACGGCGCACAGCACGAGCAGCAGCCACCCGAAACCGGTGAGCGTGAAGCTCTCGAACATCGAGTCGACGAGCAGGGCGATGAGGACGAGCGGCGTCCACGCGTAGATGACCGAGCGGCGCTGGCTCGCATCGAGCCACGAGCGCACGAGCGCGACGCCAGCGAGACCGGCGAACAGCAGCAGACCGATCCAGCCGAGCTGCAGCAGCACGTCGAAGTAGGCGTTCAGCCCGCTCGCGTGGCTCGTGCGCAGCGTGTAGTTGATCGCGCTGAAGGGGAACTCCGCGCCGTTCCACGGCCCGAACCAGCCCCAGCCCTGCACCGGCTTGGAGCGAAGGTAGTCCACCATCGTGTTCCACAGGGTCACGCGGGTCGCGAAGTCCGAGCCGGCGCCGAGCAGGGCGATGATCGGATGCCGCGCCGCATAGCCGATGGCAAGACCTGCGACCACGATCCCGCCGAACGTCCACTGCAGTGCGGAGCGGTCGGCGGGACGGGCGTGCCGCACGAGCGCGAGGGCGCCGACGGAGAGACCGACCGCGACGGCGAGGACGAGCACCGTGGGGGAGTCGCTCAGCGCAGCGAGACCGCCCGCGAGCACGACAGAGTACACCGAGACACCGAGTCGCACCGTCTGGGTGCGGTATTCGATCAGGAACGTGATGAGCGCGATCACGGCGACGAACCCGAGCAGATTGCGCGTGCCGAAGATGCCCTGGACCGGTCCGAACTGGGCGATGTTCCCCTGGATGCCGAGGAAGCGGATCGGGATGTCCAGCAGGATGCCGGACAGGATCTCCATGCCGAGCGAGATGGACAGGAGCACTCGGAGCACGTCCCCGAGCGCGCGCACCGTCTGCAGCGTGTCGCGGACGTGGCCGATCGTCACGGCGAGGAAGGCGAGGCCGAACAGCGACACCCATCCCCAGAACGAGCCGGAGGTGTCCTGGCTCCAGAACACGCTCGCCAGCGCCCACGCGATGAACAGCAGAACGGTGGTGGGCGCGAGCCGCACGAGCGAGATCTCGCGGCGCCGGGCGATCAGCATCCCGAGCCCGAGCACGCACAGTGCGACGACGATCGACGCGTAGGTGACCCGACCCGCGATCCGCTCGATCGCGAACGCGGAGAAGACCGCGCCGAACACCGCGATCGTGAAGGCGCGCGCGAGATCGGCCGAGGCGAGCAGAGCGATCCAGCGGACGGGCGGCGCGCCCGCCGTCGTCATGAGGCCTGCGTGGTCAATTCGCCACGCTCGATCGCGATGCGCATCTCTGCGGCGCCTTCGCCGATGTGCGGGGACTGCTTGATCTTGAACGCGAGCAGGACCACCAGCATCCAGCCCCACAACAGCAGCGGGCTGGACTCCGCGAGACCCTGCACGAGCAGGACCGCACCGAGCAGGGTCGGCAGCAGGGTGAGCGGCGAGTACGGGCGGTCGGCGCGCAGATCCCAGCGGGGCCGGTCGACGGCGAAGAACCACGACCGCCAGATGTAGGCGAGGTAGGTCATGACCATCAGGAACACGCCGATGACGCCGAGCTGCAGATAGACGTCGATCCACATGTTGTGGGCCTGCATCACGGTCTGTCCGTGATCGGTGATCCAGCCGTCGAACGCCGGGTCGGTCGTGATCCACGGCGTGGAGAAGCCCCAGCCGATCCACGGGTGCTCGTTCGCCCGCGTGAGCACGTCCTCCCAGATGCGCTCGCGACCGGTCAGGTCGGCGCTGCGGCCGAGCGCCTCGAACACGGGCCCGCGCAAGAACCAGAATGCGAGGAGACCGCCGATGCCGACGACCGCGTACGCGATGTAGTACCGGGTGCGCTCGCCGGGACGCTTCGCCCGGCGCATCAGCAGGACCGTCACCAGCACGACGACCACCGCGACCGCCGCGACGAACGCGGTGGCGGAGGAGGCGCGGACGAAGAGGAAGGCCGAGACGACGATCCAGCCGATCAGGAGCGTCCGGCGGGGGGCGCGGGCGGCGAAGCGGATCGCGAACACGATGATCGCCAGCAGCGCGACGGGACCCAGGAGGTTCGCGTTGCCCATGATGCCCTGCAGGCGCCCACCGTCGAAGAGGTTGTCGCGCGACCAGTAGACGATCGGGTCCTCCGCCGGCTCACTCGGGACGATGAATCCGGGCAGGATCGGTCCGTCGATGAACACCGAGACCCACAGCTCGAACGTGAGCGACAGTGCGATGACCCATTTGAGCGCCGACGCGAGCGCGCGGACGATCTCACGCCACGTGAGGACGCTCCCGATGAAGAGCCCTTGCAGGGTCGTGATCACCAGCAGCAGGAGCGTGAGCGCGGTGGCCTCGCGCCAGGCCGACCAGATGATCGACGCCGTGGCCCACACGACATAGCCGATCGCGAACCACGGCAGGCGCCGCCACTGCACGGGCGGCCGGACCCCGAACCAGAGGCCGATAGAGAGAAGCCCGCCGGCGATCGTGATCACGGCGGTCGGGATCTCGCCGAACGCGTTGATCCACGCGGTTCCGGACAGCGCCATGAAGAGAACGAAGATGCACCAGCCGCGAAGCAGAAGATGGCCCGTCTTCTCACGGGCGGGTGCGGCGGGGGGCGCCGACGCGGGGTGCTTCGAGTGGACGGCCATCGTGAGATCAGGCTACCGGCTGGCGCCCTCTAGCCTGGAGGCATGCTCGCGCCGATCACGAACACGCCTCGGGACTACGACTGGGGCTCCACGACCCTCCTCGCCGACCTCGAGGGCCGACCGGCATCCGGGCAGCCGGAGGCCGAGATCTGGTTCGGCGATCATCCCGGCTGCCCGGCCCGCGTGGCGGACGGCCGCCCGCTCGGCGACTGGCTCCGCGACGAGGGCGCCGGCACCGGGGCACCGGAGCGCCTGCCCTATCTGCTGAAGCTCCTGGCGGCGGCTTCCCCCCTCTCGATCCAGGCGCACCCCTCGCGGGCGCAGGCGATCGAAGGATTCGCGCGCGAGGAGGCCGCGGGCATCCCACGGGACGCCGGGACGCGCACGTATCGCGACGACAACCACAAGCCCGAACTCATCGTCGCGATCAGCGATGAGTTCACCGCGCTCGCAGGGCTCCGCGATCTCGACACCACGCAGCGCCTGCTGGCGGAGCTCGGGCCCGCGGGCGACGATCTCGCGGCGCGACTGAGCGGGCCGGATGCCGCCTCCGCGCTCCGCGACACGATCCAGTGGCTGCTCTCGGGCGACTCGTCCGCGACCGTCGACGACGTGGTGGCCGCCGCGGCGCGCACCCGGTCCGACGCCTTCGCGGCCGAGTTCGCGCTCGTGGGCCGCCTGGCCGCCACGAACCCGAGCGACCCGGGCATCGTCGTGGCGCTGCTCATGAACCTCGTGACCCTGCGCCGCGGTGAGGGCGTGTATGTCCCGGCGGGCGTCCTGCACGCCTACCTCGAGGGGCTGGGTGTCGAGCTCATGGCCGCGAGCGACAACGTGCTGCGCGGCGGGCTCACCCCCAAGCACATCGACGTGGACGAGCTGGTCGCCGTGCTCGACGCGACACCGGGCCCTGCTCCGGTCGTTCGCGCGGAATCCCGCAGCGGGGGAGTGTTCGTCTACCCGACGCCCGCGCCCGACTTCGCCCTGACGCGTGTGGAGGTGGCGGATGCCGACGTCGCGCTCGCGCTCACCGGTGTCGCGATCGCCGTCGCCACCGCCGGTGAGGTGACGCTGCGCGGTGCGGCGGGCGAGCCCGTGTCCCTGCGCCCCGGTCAGGCGGTGCTGATCACGCCCGACGAGCGTCCCGTCGCCGCGGGACGCGGTGAGCTGTTCGTCGCGCAGCCGGGCGTGTCCGGATCGTGATCCGAGCGCGACACGCCGCTGGCGCGTCGTAAACGTTCAAGTCCGGGATGAGGCTTTACGATCTGCGACTTGACCCTGGCGAACTACACGGGTGTAATTACTCGTACACGCGAACAGCGTGGGGGGATGACAGCAAGGAGAACGAGATGACGGGTTACCGTTCCGGCGTTCCCGACAATTGGTTCGTCGACCCGGTCCAGCTCGGGGTTCCCGGAGTCCGCCGGCCGCTGGCCGACGAAGAGGGCAACCCGCTCGGCTGGCAGACCGATGCGCTGTGCGCGCAGACCGACCCAGAGGCGTTCTTCCCCGAGAAGGGCGGATCGACCCGCGACGCGAAGAAGATCTGCACGACGTGCGACGTCCGGGGCGAGTGCCTCGAGTACGCGCTGCAGAACGACGAGCGCTTCGGCATCTGGGGCGGCCTGAGCGAGCGCGAGCGCCGCAAGCTCAAGCGCCGCGCCAGCTGACCGGCTGAGCCGCAGAGCGATCCGGTCGCGTTCGCGCCCTCGCGGCGCGTGCGACCGGTTCGCCGCCGCCGCCGACCTAGGCTGACCACGTCATGCCCGCCAGAGTCCACGCCATCCTCGTCGTGCGCCCCGACGGTCGCACGCCGGCGGCGCACCACCTGCGCCGCACGCTCGCGGCCCTGGGCGAGCAGACGCGGCGCGTCGATGCGCTCACGATCGTCGCGTGCGGTGACGACCCGGGTGTCGCCGCCGTGGCTGCCGCGTCCGGGGCCGAATCGGTGATCACGGCGCCCGCGTCCACGACGTTCGCTGCGGCGACCGCGATGGCGACCCTGCGCGTGACGGGCGACGCGGTGTGGTTGCTCGCGCAGGACACCGCTCCCGAGCCGGAGGCGCTGGCCCGCCTCGTCGGCGCCCTCGAGCTCGGCCCGTCGGTGGCCTTCGTCGCGCCCAAGCTCGTCCGCTGGGACGACCGCACGTCGATCGTGTCACTCGGGGTCAGCATGACCGGCTTCGGCCGCACGATCGAACTGGCCGATGACGAACTCGACCAGGGTCAGCACGACGCCCGCGAAGACGTCCTCGGGTCCGACATCCGCGGAGTGCTCGCCCGCACCGACGCATGGCGGTCGCTCGGCGGCCTCGACCGATCGCTCTCGGGAGCGGACGAAGGTCTGGACCTCGGCGTGCGCGCACGATTGAGCGGGGCCCGCGTGCTGCTGGTCCCCACCGCCCTCGTCGCGGTCGCCGGTGACGGCGTGGCGGGGCTCCCTGCCCCGCTCACCGCTCCGCGGCGCCGCAGGCGCGCCTTCGCCTCCCGCACCGCCCAGCTGCGCCGCCGACTCGTGTACGCCTCACCGGTCGCGGTGTTCTTCCTCTGGCTCGCCATCCTGCCGATCGCGGTGTGGCGAACGATCCTCCAGCTCGTGCGGAAGCAGCCCGGATTCGTGATCCCCGAGTGGCAGGCGGCGCTGGCGGCCCTGGTCCGACTGCCGTCCGTCGCACGCGCTCGCACACGGATCCGCACGTCGCGCGCCGCGTCGTGGGCCCAGATCACTCCGTTGCGCGTCTCGCAGCGCGACCTGCGCGAGCAGCTCGACGACGATGCGGACTCGATCGATCCCGCACGACGCGGTGACCTGCGCTTCTTCACCGGCGGTGGCGCCTGGCTCGTGCTCGGGGCGATCGTCGTGTCGATCGCGGCCTTCCCGGCGCTCGCCGCGTGGACGGTGCTCGGCGGGGGCGGACTGCAGCCGCTCGTGGCCGGCGTCGCGCAGCTGTGGGCCGAGGCGGCCTACGGCCTGCGCGCATCGGGCTTCGACACGATCGGCCCGGCCGACCCGTTCGCCGCCGTCCTCGCTGTCGTGGGCACGCTCTGGCCCTTCGACCCGTCCCGCGCCCTCGTGATCGTGTGGCTCGCCGCCCTGCCCCTCGCGGCGCTCGGCGGCTGGTTCGCCGCCACGCGCGTGACCGACCGCTCCGTGCTGCGGTTCGCGGGCGGCGCGCTCTGGGCGCTCGCGCCGACCTTCCTGGCCGCCCTCACGCAGGGACGGCCGAGCGCCGTGCTCGCGCACCTCCTGCTGCCCTGGCTGTTCTACGCCGGCTCGGTCGCGCAGCGCTCCTGGGTCGCGTCCGGAGCGGCATCCCTCCTCTTCGCCGCCGTGATCGCGTGCGCACCCTCGCTCGCCCCTGCTCTGGTCGTCGCGCTCGTCGGGGCGATCGTGCTCACCGTGGTGCTCCGCCGCGGGCGCGGCGTCGCGCGACTCATCTGGATCGCCGTGCCGGGGGCCCTGCTGGCGGCGCCCCTCGTGTGGCGCCAGCTGCGCACCGGCAATGCGTGGGGGCTGCTCGCCGACCCGGGTCTGGTGTGGGCGGGGCCGCAAGTGGCGGCGGATGCCGCGGGGCGGGCGCTGCTGGCCGCCGGCATCCCGACCCCCGACCTGGTCGGCTGGGCGGGGTTCCTGCCGGGCGTGCCGACGTGGTGGGTGCCGCTGCTCGCGGCGCCCGTCGCGCTGCTCGCGGTCATCGCCCCGCTCACGCAGCGCTGGGCGGCCGGCATCACCCTGCTGGTGATCACGGCGCTCGGCCTCGCGACCGCGTTCGGAGCGGTCGGCATCTCGGTCGCGTTCGCGCAGTCGTTCCCGGTCGCGCTCTGGCCCGGGACCGGACTCAGCCTCGCCTGGCTCGGCGCGGTCGGCGGCGCGCTCGCAGCCCTCGATGCCGGGCTCGCACCGCGGCTCGCCGCGGTGCGCACGGTTGCGGCGACCGTCGCGATGGTCGGTGTGCTCGTGCTCGCCGTTCCGGCGCTCACGTCGATGGCGCGGGGCACGTCCCTTCTCACGAACGGCCCGGCGAGCACCCTGCCGGCGTACGTCGCCGCGGCGGGCCGGGAGGATCCGGAAGTGGGGACGATCATCCTCACCCCGCAGAACGAGGGCGGCGTGTCGGCGCAGGTCGTGTGGGGCGGGAGTCAGACCCTGAACGGACAGGCGACGATCCTGTCGACGCGCACGGCCGGCATCCCCTCAGACGACGAAGTGGCGGACCTCACCGCGAACCTGGTGACCTCCTCCGCGGAGGACGTCGTCGGAGACCTCGCCGCGGACGGGGTGAGCTTCGTCCTCCTGGCCCCGGCCGCCGCGCCCGAGTCCGACCTCTCGCGCGCCTTCCGGCTCTCCGCCGAGACCGCGCTCAACCAGCGCGACGGCCTCGACGCCGTGGGCGATACCGCGAAGGGCGCGCTCTGGCGCGTGACCCAGGACGTTCAGCCGCGCGCCTCGGCGTCGGCATCCGTCCACGACCTGTCCCGCACGATCGGACTCGTGCAGCTCGGCGCGGTGCTCGTGGCGCTGCTGCTCGCGATCCCGACGGCGGCGTCGCGTCGCGAAGCCCGCCGCGCGCCCCGCGTCGTGGGACCGCACTGGAGGGAAGGCCGATGACCGACCGCCCCGCCTTCCGATGGGCGACCACGAGCGCGCGGCTGCTGGCCGGCACGCTCGTGGCGATCGCGTTCGTGATCGCGGTCGTCACCTCGGTCTCGATCGCGTGGCCGACGCTGGGGCGAGAGCCCGTACAGGTCGCGGCCACCCCGGCGCCGGCCGACAGCGTCCTCGTGTGCACGGGCGGTGTCCTCGCGATCGGGCGGGACGCGGTGGATGCCTCGCGCATCGAGACCGCTGCGCCGCAGAGTGTGATCAGCGGAGTCGCGCAGGGCGACCCGACACCCTCGTCGGCGTCGCTGTCCGGACCGACGATCGACGGCGTCTCCGCGCCGACAGTCGTCGTCGCGGCCCCCGCGGCCGGCGCGCGGACCGACGTCGCGGCATCCGGATCCGCCACGGTCTCGGCCGACGATCTCCGCGGATTCGCCGCGTCCGCGTGCCGGCCCGCGCTCATGGAGTCGTGGCTCGTGGGCGGATCGGCCGCGACCGGCGCCTCCGACGTCGTGCTGCTGGCGAACCCCGGCACCGTCCCCGCGACCGTGCAGCTCACCGTCTACGGTGCTGCCGGCGTGCAGAACCCGCCCGGCGGCACCGACCTCGTCGTCGCGCCCGGCGCGCAGATCGTCGTTCCCCTGGCCGGTCTCGTCCTCGGGGAGGAGAGCCCGGTGGTGCGGGTCACGGCGACCGGCGCACCCGTGCAGGCGGCGCTGCAGACGAGCATCACCCGCACCCTCGTTCCGGGCGGCGTCGACCAAGTCGGCGCGATCGCCGCGTCGGCGAAGACCCAGGTGGTCCCCGGAGTCAGTGTGACGCAGAACCCCGGTGCGGACGGCGCCACCGGAACCGCGACGCTCGTGCGCATCCTCTCCGCCGACGCGGACACGACCGTCACGATCACCGCGACCGCGATCGGGGCCGCGGCGGGGCCGCCCACGACAGAGACCGTGCCGGTCACCGCCGGCATCCCCACCGAGGTGGAGCTGCCGACCCTCGTCGCCGGCGACTACACCGTCGTCGTGACCGCCGAGTCACCCGTCGTGGCGGCCGTGTGGGAGACCACCGGATTCGGCGAGGGATCGGACTTCGCGTGGTACGCCGCCGCACCCGAAGTGGAGGCGCCGAGCCTGTTCGCCGCGCCGCCCGGCCCCGCGCCGGTCCTCGCGCTCGCGAATCCGACCGACACGGCGGTCACCGTGAGCGTGGACGCCGTGGACGGCGCGTTCGCCCAGCAGGTCACGGTCGCCCCCGGGGCGTCGGCCTCGGTGCCGCTCACCGCCCGGACCGTCTACCGGCTCAGCACCGAGGGGGGCGGCATCCGCGCGGGTCTCACGCAGAGCGGCGACGGCGCGCTCGCAGGATTCCCGGTGTGGCCGTCGGATGCCGCCGCGGGCGAGATCACGGTCTACCCGTAGGGCCGCACTCAGAAGAAGCGGAACCGTTCCGGCCCCAGGTCCCACGGGTCGCGGCCCAGATACTCCGCCGCCGCCCGGAAGACGCTGCTCTCCACCATCATGCGGCGGTGCAGGTCGTCGTCGCGGTGCAGGTGGCTCAGGCGCTCGATCGGGAGGCGATACATGATGATGCGCTTCTCGTCGACCAGCGCCCGCCAGCGGGGGATGCCGTCGTCGTCGGTCGAAGGGGGCATGTCGCCGACCTCGAAGCTCACATCGCGCAGTTCTGGCCACGCCGACCGGAGGAACTCCGCTGCCGTGCCGACCGCTAGATCGAAGCGGTCGACGCGGGTCTCCAGCGGCGGCAGCGGCGGGCGCACGATGGGGCTTCGACCCTCGCGGCCGTGGCGTCCGTGGCGGGACGGACGACGCTCGGGAGTCGGTGCATGCTCCTTGCTGCGCCGCCATGCCATGCTCCGATCCTACGTCGCGGCGCGGCACCGTCGCGGGCGGGGAGAGCCCGGATCGCGTGGAGGCGATGCGCGAACGACTCTGCTCGAAAGTGGGATGCGCCCGCGAGGCCGTCTCCACCCTCACCTACGACTACGGCGACCAGATGGCGGTCTTGGGACCCCTCGGGTTCGGTGGCGACCCGCACGC
>JASBUD010000255.1 GCA_030148105.1 Microbacterium sp.
GCCCTCGACGAGCTCGGGTGGGGCACCGCTTCCGACGTGGTGATCGACCGGGCCCGAGAGCTCCCGGCGAGCGCGCTGCGCCACATCGACCTGCTCGCCGTGCTCCCCCTCAGCTCCGCCGACCGCATCTGGGTCGGCGACGACGAAGACCCCGACCTGCGCGAGGCCATGGATGCCGCCCTCCTCGACCTGCTCGACGATCCCGATCTGATCCCCGCCACCACGCATGTGATCGAGATCACCGGCGACCGCGCGACCCGTCTCGCGGCGCTCGAGGCCGCCCTCGCCGACTGAATCCTGGCCGTTCGGCCGATGCGGTCGCCCGTTCCCCGCAGCGAGCATCGGTTCATGACCCGCACGATCACCCCGCCTCTTGCCCGACCCCGCGCTCGGCGCAGCCGAGAGTGGCTCATCCCGACGTCGCTCCTGCTGCTGAGCGCCGTCCCCGTGCTCGCCGGGGCCTTGCGCCTGACCTCGCTCGCGAGCGGCGGTGACGTGACGCCCGAAAACGCCCGGTTCTTCGCGCTCCCCCTCCCCGTAACCCTGCACATCGTCGGCGCGACGACCTACCTCGTGCTCGGCGCATTCCAGTTCGTGCCGAGCCTGCGGCAGCGGCATCCTCGGTATCACCGGCTTGCGGGCCGCGTGCTGATCCCGGCGGGGCTCGTGGGGGCGGCATCCGGTCTGTGGATGACCGCGGTGTACGACCTGCCCGCCACAGACGGCGGCCTGCTGCCGCTCGTGCGGTGGGTGTTCGGGCTCGCGATGATCGCCGCGCTCGTGCTCGGTCTCGTCTCGGTGCGCCGCCGCGAGTTCGCCGCGCACCGCGCGTGGATGATCCGGGCCTACGCAATCGGCATCGCCGCCGGCACCCAGGTGTTCACGACACTGCCGTGGATGCTGACCGGTGGTCTCGATGCGACGAGCAAGACCCTCGCGATGACCCTGGGCTGGGTGCTCAACCTCGCGGTCGCCGAAGCGATCATCCGCCGTGCAACGCCGCGTCGCTAGACCGCGACGGCGGGGTCGTCCGCCTCGGCCGCGCGGCGCACCGGGTCATCCTCGGCGAGGTCGACGATCGCGATCCGGCGCGGGTGCGCCGATCCGCCGACGATGACGAAACGCTGTCCCGGACGGACGGCGGCGATCTCGGCATCCGTCCAGGCCGGCGCGCGCGGCGCGGAGAGGGGCGCGATCGAGGGAGGCGGCTCGGCAGGCGAGGGCGACTCGGCGGGCGAGGGCGGCTGGTCGAGCTCGACGGCCGGGGACTTGTCACCCTCGACTGCCGGAGCCGCGGCATCCGCTCGCCCCTTCGCCACCGGGTCGTCGGCGAGCGCGTCCCGCATGATCCGGCGCGGGTCGTACCGACTGAGGTCGACGTTCCGCCACTGGTCGATCGGCACGCCCGTCGTCTCCGTGACACCGTCGCGGGCGCCGTCGACGAAAGCACGCAGGCGACGGATGCCGCGCCCGAGCTGTCCGGCATACTCCGGCAGCCGGCGCGGACCGATCACGATCGCCGCAAGCAGCAGAATGAAGAAGAGCTTCTCGAAGGTCAGACCGAACATCAGTAGGCGCTCCCCTGCGGGGTGTCGGAACGGATCGGGTCGGAGCGGCGCAGCATCCGTCGGTCGTGGAGGTGCGTGATCAGCAGCGCCGCGCCGAACAGGGCCGCCATGGGGACGGCGACCAGGAACATCGACATCACGTCGGCGGCCGGGGTCACGAACGCGCTGAAGACCGCGATCACCACGACGATCCAGCGCCAGCCGCGCCGCAGGGTGACCGCCGAGACGACTCCCAGCGCGTTCAGCAGCACCAGGATGACCGGCAGCACGAACGCGACTCCGGTGGCGACGACGACCTTGAGGACGAAGTCGACGTAGTAGCCGGCGTTGAGGATCGTGCTGTCGGCGTCGGACGCGAAGCCGGTGAGCAGCTGCACCATGTGCGGGAACAGGGCGAATCCGAACGCGCACCCACCGAGGAACAGCACGAGCGCCGCCCCCGCATAGCCGAACGTGAGGCGCCGCTCGCGCCGGGTGAGCCCGGGCGAGACGAACGCGAACAGCTCGAACAGCCAGACCGGACTCGAGACGACGATGCCGCTGAAGATGGCGATCTTCAGCCGCAGGTCGAACGCGCCGGTGACGCTGTCGAAATTGAGACTCGCCTCGCGGGTGAGGGCGATCTGCTCGATCGGGGCGCGCAGCACCTCGAGGATCTGCTCCGAGAAGACGAACCCGATCACGACGCCGAGAATCAGCGCCACCGCCGCGCGCATCGCACGCGTGCGCACTTCGGCGACGTGGCGCGTCAGAGGCATCGTGCCGCGCACGGCGGTGGCGGTGGTCATGACGGGCGAGAGGCGTCGGGGCGGGAGACGACCGGGATCGCGATCGTGCCGGGCGCGGGCTCGTCGGACTCGTCGTTCTTGGACTCCTCCTTGAGGATGCGCACCGACTGCCCGAGGCTGCGGGCGAGTCCGGGCAGCTTGGTCGCGCCGAAGATGAGCAGGACGATGGCGAGCACGATCAGGGCGTGCCAGCCGGTGAGGTTCGCGAACATGACGGGTCTCCTTGTGCGTGCGGGTCAGGGGCGTCCGCCGGCGGCGGCGGTCGTCGTGGTCGGGTCGATCGCGACGGGCAGGCTGCCGATGTAGCCGGCGGACGTGCTGCCCGAGAACGTGCCCATCTCGGTGGCGTAGCCGTCGCCGAACACGTTGTCGTTGTCGATGCCGCCGAGCGAGGCGAGGTTGCTCGCCGAGCCGTCGTACTCGGCGAGTGCGTAGACCTCGTCGAGCATGTCCTGCGGGAAGGCGACCTGCGACGTCGCGATCTGGTTCGACACGTTGATCGCGGAAGCCGCGTCCGGGTACACCTCGAAGTGGATGTGTGTCCAGCGGCCCATGTAGCAGCCGGGCACGACCGTGGTGAAGGTGACCTGGCCGTTCGCGTCGGCCACTTGGATGCCGCGCAGGTAGGTCTCGTCGATGATCTGCTGCGAGTACATCGAGTACAGGCCCTGCGCGTCGCAGTGCCAGATGTATACGGCCGCACCGGCGAGCGGGGCGTTGCCGTTGGAGAGGTCGCTCAGGGTGAAGGTGAACGTCAGCGGGACGCCGGCCGCGGTCGCCCCGCCGTCCAGGCTCGTCCGGATGTCACTGCGGACGATACCGGACTGATCCAGCACGTTCACACCGTTGCTGCCGTCGGCCGGGTAGGGCCCGTTCGTCTCCTGCGCAATCTCGGTGGTCGCGAGCGTGAGAGTCGGCGTCTCGGTCGTGGCGGATGCGCTCGGCGTGGCGGACGAGGTCGGCGTCGTGGTGGCCGTCGCGGTCGCGGAGGTGCCGGTGGATGCCGTCGCACTGCACGCGGCGAGGGTCAGCGCACCTGCTCCCAGGCCGACCAGGCCCAGAATGCCGCGGCGGCTGACCATCGTGGTGATGTCGAAGCCGGCGCCCTGGTCGACGACCTCGTCGTCGGGGCGGACCAGCAGACGGCCCTCGTAGGCGGGGCCCTCGGGGGTGTTCTCCGGCTCGGGAATGCGCTCCATGATGTGCTCCTCTGGTGGTGGCGTGACACCCATGCTCATCGAGCTCTCCATGCGCCTCGCAGGCGTCCGCTATGCGCTTCCTATGAGCCGGAGAGCGGACCGGAGCCTCAGATCTGGCCTTTCGGCCGATGCCGCCGCATCCGCACGACGGCACGATCGAGGAGTGATGCCCACCCGGCGCCGACGCGCCACCGACCGTAGGATTCAGCCGTGACACGCCTGCTGCGCACCGCCTGGGATCTGCCGGCAGCCGCCGGCGCCCCCGCGCACGTCTGGCGCGACGGTGTGCTCGTCGGTGTCCTCGTCGTGCTCGCCGTGGTCGAGGCTCTCGTCCGCCCCGACCTGCCCTGGCGATGGGCGACCCTGGCGATCGAGCTCGCAGTGCTGCCGACACTGCTCTGGCGTCGCACGCGTCCCGGGCAGATGACCGCCCTCGCATTCGGCACCCTGATCGTCTTCGACACGATCCGCGGCTTCGCAGGACTCCGCCCCACCGACACGTACGTCATCGCGGGACTGCTGATCCACATCTACGCGCTCGCGCGGTGGGGATCGGGGCGGGCGATCGCGCTCGGCGGCGCGGTCGTGGCCGCGACGATGATCCGCGCGTTCACCGTCGATCCGATCGGCCTGCAGAACACGATCGGCGGCATCGCCGTCGTCGCGGTATGCGTCGCGCTCGGCGTGATCTTCCGCACGATCGACGCCGCGCGGCGCCAGCGCCTGGAGCGGGTGCGGCTGGAGGAGCGCGCACGCCTCGCCCGCGACCTGCACGACACCGTCGCCCACCACGTCTCCGCGATCGCGGTCCGCGCGCAGGCCGGCATCCTCACCGGGGACGCCGATCCGGCTGCCGCCCGCGACGCGCTGCGCGTGGGCGAGGGCGAGGCCCCGCAGACCCTCCGCGAGAGGCGCGCGATGGTGGGGATGCTGCGCGAGGGCGGCATCGCGCCCCTCGCGCCGACTGCGGCGCTTTCCGATCTGCCGGCGCTGGCCGCCGTGCCGGGTGATCCGCGGGTCGCGCTGGAGATGCACGGCGACCCGGCGACCGTGCCGCCCGCGGTCGGCGCGGCCGCCTATCGGATCGTGCAGGAGGCGATCACGAACAGCCGCCGGCACGCGCGCGGCGCGACCCTGATCGCGGTGACCGTGACGGTCGGGGCCGCGGAGGTCGGCATCCGCGTCGTCGACGATGGGCGCAGCGGCGGTGCATGCGGGCAGGGTTTCGGTCTGGCCGGCATGAGTGAGCGCGCGGCGCTGCACGGCGGGTCGTGTACGGCGGGGCCGGGAGCCGGCGGGTGGATCGTCGAGGCGCGGCTGCCGTTCGGGGATGACCGATGATCCGGGTGGTGCTCGCCGACGATCAGCCGGTGGTCCGCGAGGGACTGCGGATGCTGCTGGATGCGCAGCCCGACATCGAGGTCGTCGGCGTCGCCGCTGACGGGCAGGAGGCGGTGCGCCTCGCGCGGGCGCTGCGCCCCGATGTGGGCCTCTTCGACATCCGGATGCCGGTCCTCGACGGCATCGAGGCGACCCGGCTGCTCGCGGGCGAGCCCGTCGCGATCGTGGTGATCACGACGTTCGACCTGGACGAGTACGTCTATGCCGCGCTTAAGGCCGGTGCCCGCGGGTTCCTGCTGAAGGATGCCGGACCCGCGCTGCTCGCCGACGCCGTGCGCGCCGCCGCGGGGGGCGATGCGCTGATCGATCCGTCGGTCACGGTGCGGCTGTTGTCGGTGTTCGCTTCGGCGCGTGCGGCTGTCGTGCCCTCGGAGCCGCTCACCGCGCGGGAGGAGGACGTCCTGCGCGCGGTCGCCCATGGCCGGACGAACACCGAGATCGCCGCGGAGCTGTTCATCAGCCTCGGCACGGTCAAGGCGCACCTGGCGAGCATCATGCTCAAGCTCGGCGCGCGCAACCGCGTCGAGGTCGCGATGTGGGCGTACGAGACCCGGCGGGTGTGAGCGCTCGGCTCCTCGCGCTCCCCGAGATGGCCCCTCTTCCCCCGAGATGGTGCATCTTCCGCCGAGATGGTGCATCGTCCCCCGAGATGGCCCCTCTTCCCCCGAGATGGCCCCTCCTCCCCCGAGGTGGCCCCTCTTCCCCCGAGATTGCCCCTCTTCCCCCGAGATGGTCCCTCTTCCCCCGAGATGGCCCCTCTTCCCTCGAGATGGTGCCCACCACCTCGACAGAAACCCCACCACCTCGGCAAAAAACCCACCACCTCGGCGAGGCAGGCAGCAGGGCGGGCCGGATGCCGAGGATCGGCATCCGGGACCAGCCTCAGTCGGCGCGCACGACGCGCGGCACGAGCGCCACCATCACGACCATCGCGACGAGCTCGATCAGGGTCTGCGTCACGACGACGAGCGGTGTCAGCGCGAAGCCGGCGGGCAGCGCGAGGGCGAGCGGCAGGACGACGAGCGAGTTGCGGGTCACTCCGCTGAAAATCGCCGCCCGCTGTCCGGGGAGGTCGAGTCGTGCGATGCGACCGGTGACCAGGCCGAGCGGAACCATGATCACCACGAACACCGAGAAGATCGGCACGACGATCAGGAGTGAGCCCAGCGCACCCCCGACCTCGGCCACCTGCGACGCGACGACGATGGCGAGCGTCAGCATCATGAGCGGCACCATCGCCGCGGCCAGGAACGCCTGCACGCGACGGCCGATCCGGCCGGCGACCTGAGTCAGGGCGGCGAGCGCGAGCGGCAGCACGATCAACAGCAGGAACGCCTCGACGAACGGGCGCGGATCGAAAGCGCTCAGCACACCCGGGCCGGCCATGAGCCACAGATACACCGGCAGCAGAAGGATCTGCAGCAACATCAGCAGCGGTGTCGCCGCCAGCAACCGGTCGCGAGCTCCGCCGGCGAGCCCCGCGAACACGATCACATAGTCGACGCACGGCGTGAGCAGGACGAACAGCACACCGACCAGGAGCGCCTCGTCGGTCGCGACGAACCGGCTCAGCGAGAAGACGACGACGGGCACGAGCACGAAGTTGAGCACCACCACCGTGCCGAGGAACCGGACATCGCGGAGCGCTCGGCCGAACCGAGCGAACGGGATGCCGAGGAAGGTCGCGTACAAGAGGAGTCCGAGCACCGGTGTGATCGCGAACTCGAGCGGTTCAGCCGCGACAGGGGCGATCAGCCCGACCGCGGCGCCCAGCGCGATCGCCGCGAGATACAGCCAGACCTGTCGTTCGTCCCACCACACCACGATCCGCCGCACTCCCCCAGACTGCCGGATGCCGCACCCCGCCCACCGCCATCCACACGGGTTTCGCGCCGAGGTGGCGCCCCCTCCGCCCCCACCGCCGAGATGGTCCCCCCGCCGCCGAGATGGTGCCTCTTGCGTCGAGGTGGTGCCCACATTCTCGGTGGAAGACCCACCACCTCGACGGAAGACCCACCACCTCGACGGGAAAACCACCACCTCGGCGCCGAAACCACCACCTCGGCGGAAGACCCACATTCTCGGCGCGAGAATCACCACCTCGGCGCGAGAACCACCACCTCGGCGCGAGAACCACCACCTCGGCGGAAGACCCACCACCTCGGCGCGAGAACCACCACCTCGGCGCGAGAGCCAACACCTCGGCGCCGCGGGCGGAGGTATCACGGAATGCCCTGGGGGACTCCTTCCCCGCAAGATCCCCGATCACGCCGAAGGAAGCGCCATGTCCGATTTCGTCTACACCTCCCCGCTCATCCGCGACATCATCGAGATCAACGGCACCGTCGAGGAGATCTGCAAGACCTACGCCGGCGACGGGCCCGTCTTCCTCCTCGCCCGCGAGGTCCGGCTCACGCAGAACCTCCGGATCACAAAGCGACCCGTCGTCATCGTCGCCGACCTCTTCGACGGAGGCGGCCACTGGATCGACGCATCGGGCGAACCGGCCACGGTCTCCGGCGCCAACGGCGCCGACGGCGTTCCGCTCACGGTGACCGAGATGTACTCGCACGACGGCGTGCCGCTCGCCGGCGGACGCCCCGGCGGAGGCGGCGGCAACGGCCTGAACGGCGGCGACGCCCAGAGCGTCACGATCTACGCGCGCCGCACGACGAACGTGCAGATCTCCGCCGCCGGCGGCACCGCGACCGGCGGCGGCAACGGCGGCAACGGCACGAGAGGGGTCGACGGCGCGTTCATCGCCGGCCACACCGACCGCGTCGACCTCACCCCGGAAGACCCGTTCGACGACGCGTACGAGGACATCGTCGTTCCCGACCAGGACATCCCCGGCACCCCCGGCGGCGATGGCGGCTGGGGTGGCAACGGCGGCTCCGGCGGCAGCGGCGGCACCATCTCTTTCACGAGCATCGCCGACGACAGTGAGCCCGTGTTCGCGACAGCCGGCGGGGCACCCGGTGGGGGCGGGGTCGGCGGGGCAGCAGGCGAAGACGGCGCACGCAGTTCGGGCGCAGCATCCCCCGGTCAGGACGGCACCGCGGGCGCCTGGGGCACGGAAGGGACCGTCGCGCGGGCCACCGTCTCCGAGGAGGACTTCATCGCGGGCCTGCGCCCCCTGCTGGATTCGACCGGCCCGTCCTGGGCGAACTACTGGGCGCCGTTCCGCATTGCGATGGGCGACTTCCACTATCACCGGTTCACCCCGGGCGCCGAGGACCCCGGCGACGGCGGTGAGCGCGCCGCGCTCGAACTGCAGCGAGGCCTCGAGCTGCAGCCCGACAACGCGGTGGCGCTGCGGTTGCAGGACCAGCTGGTCGGCATCCCTCGGCACGACGCGAACGGCGCGCGCGTGTTCGTCGGCGGCGGCGCGAACGCGCTCGGCTTCTCACCCGAGCTGGATATCCTGCCCGACTTCCAGACCTACATCGAGGCGTTCGCGCGCTTCGCCCCACTGAACGTCGCATTCCTGTTCAACGGCATCCAGAGCCTCGGCGCGGCCGCCACGCAGGCGGCGCTTTCCGCCATGATCACCCAGCAGAAGCAGTTCGCCGACCTGGCGCGCGACCGCTTCGAGAAGGACGCGAGCCTCGGCGCAACCGAGAAGGACATCGCCGTGAAAGAGGCGGAGTTCATCCAGCAGCAGCTCGACCAGGCGGTCGCCGACATCGCCGCCGCCAAGCCGAAGCTCGCCGAGACCTCGGTCAGCTTCGGCGACATCATCGGCACGGTCGGTCAGATCGCGAGCGCCGTCGTCGGTGTGATCGCCGCGATTCCGACGCTCGGAACGAGCCTGGTGGCGACCGTTCCCGCGATGGTGAGCCTGGTGAACACCGTCACCGCGCAGGCGGAGCCGATCGCGAAAGCCCTGCTGGCCGGCAGCCCCGCCGACACGAAGCAGGTCGAGGAGGCCTACAAGAAGGTCGGCAAGAGCGTCGACGCGGTCATCGGGGCAGGCAGGACGATCGTGAACTTCGTCACCCTCGTGCAGAACCTGACTTCGCCCCCCGACGCCGACAACTCCGAGCAGCTCGCTCTCGTGCGCCGCGGGGCGGAGCTCGCCCACCAGCTGCTGATCGCGCAGAACCGGGTCGACCTCGCCGATCAGCGCATCGAGGCGTCCCAGTCCCATGCGGCCAGAGCAGCCCAGCTCGTCCAGCAAGCCGATGATCTCGCCCGCACCGTGCAGAGCGGCGCCGAGGGGGTTCGGCAGGCGGGCCTTCTCGCGATCAGCATCGCTCAGGCCGGCGCCGACGCACTGAACAGCATGATCTTCCGCGCCGCGCGGGCCGTCGAGATCCTCACGCTCGAACCTCAGACGAAGAACGTCGCAATGGATGCCGGCATGCTGAGCCCCGAGACATGGTGGCGCTACAACGAGAAGCAGATCACCGACGCCGAGCTGGCCGGCCTGCTCACGGCATCCTGGGGTCGCCTGCTCCAGCCCATCGACATCCAGCAGGATTATCTCGCGTACGTCCAGCAGGCTCACGACCAGGATGTCCTCACGCGGATCTTCCGGCCGGGCGACGCGGAGTTCGCCTCGTTCGTGGCCACCGGCCGTCTCGACTTCGACGTGGATGCCGAGCGCATCCCCGCCGGACGCGCCGACGCGAAGACCCGCAGCGTGCGCCTCGCGCTCGTGGGCGCCGAGCACCCGTCGGGGGCGATCTCGTGCGAGGTCCGACACGGCGGGGTGTACACACAGCGTCGCCGCGACGGCGAGGTGCACGTGCAGCTGCTCCAGGCGCAGACCAGCACCCGCGACGCACAGTTCACCCGCCTGGTCGCTGAGCCCGGTGGTGTCGTGGACCTGCCGCTGACGGCGCCGCTGTCCCTGCGGTTCTGGGGGCGCGGCATCGGCGGGTCCTGGACGGTCACGATGGTCGAGGATCAGCAGAACGCCGCGGTGGACCTGTCGGGCCTTACTGAGATCCAGGTGGAGATCCGGTACCAGTTCACGCGCTGAGCGCTGCGGCGCCCCCGAACGCGCGGGAGATCTCGGGAACGCAGGACACGGCATCCCGAGTCGGTCCGGCCGGGAGAAGTCCGCGCCGGTGCGGTGCGCTACCGTCGAGCACGTGGCAGCCGCACGCGCTCTGGGTGGACTGCTCCTCGCCGCAGTCGCCCTCAGCGGATGCGCGGCGCCGCCCAACGGCATCCGCCTGCCCCCGCCGGGCGCACCCGACTACCAGTTGGGCGGGGCGTACGACCCTCCGGCCGAGGTGACGATCGTCAGCCGCGACCGGAGCGCGGAGCCCGCCGTCGGGGTGTACTCGATCTGCTACGTCAACGCCTTTCAGACCCAGCCGGGCGAAATCGGTGACTGGCCGGCAGAGCTCTTGCTGCGCGAGGGGGACACGGTCGTCTTCGATCCGTCCTGGCCGGACGAGGCTCTCCTGGACACCTCCACCGATGAGAAGCGCGGCAGAATCGAGGAGATCGTCGGTCCGTGGATCCGGAAGTGCGCCGACAGCGGCTTCGACGCGGTGGAATTCGACAACCTCGATACCTACACACGCAGCGACGGTGCGCTGACGCTCAGCGGGAACCTCGCCCTGGCCGCGCGGCTCGTCGCGACCGCGCACGACGCCGGGCTGGCCGCGGGCCAGAAGAACGCGGCAGAGGATGCGGCGGCTCTGCGCGCACGTGCGGGTTTCGACTTCGCGGTCGCCGAGGAGTGCGCCGCTTTCGCCGAGTGCGCGGCGTACACCGCGGTCTACGGCGACTGGGTGATCGACATCGAGTACTCGGACACTGATGGCCTCGACTTCGCGGCGGTCTGCGCCGACCCGGACACCCCGGGCTCGGTCGTCCTGCGGGACCGCGGCCTGGTCACCCCCGAGAACCCGTCCTACGTGTACGAGGTCTGCGGGTGAGCCCACGCCTGCTGCCGGCGCCCCGGATAATGGACCGGTGGAGTCGTGGGAGCTGCGGGAATGGTATGCCGACTTCCTCGAGGCCTGCAATCGGCACGATCTGGATGCGGTCCGGACGTTCGTGGATCCGGGCGTGCGTCGTGCCCACTTGCCCGGCGGCGCCGAGGCGTTCGTCGACGATTTGGCGGAGCTGTTCCACGGGTTTCCGGATTGGCAGTGGCGCCGCATCCAACTCGTCGTCGAAGACGACCGGATCGCGGCGCACCTTCGCGCGAGCGGGACGCATACCGGCGTCTTCCGCGGGATCGCCCCGACGCGTCGGCACGTGAACGTCGCC
>JASBUD010000335.1 GCA_030148105.1 Microbacterium sp.
CCGAGCCCCGCGGACGACCCAGATGGCCGTCTCGCGGAGGACGGTCGCCTCGTCGGCCACGCACTCCGCAGGCTTGTGGCCGGGGACCTCGCGGGGCTGTTCGACGGCCCGTCCACAGTTCGTTTCGATCCGACGCTGCCGATGGTCTCGCTCGACCTGTCACGCGTCGCCGAAAATTCGACCCTGATCTCGGTGCTGATGACGTGCTCTTCGGCGTGGATGGAGTCCGCGCTCGCCGATCCCGGGGGCGGGCAGCGGTGGGTCATCTACGACGAGGCCTGGCGCCTGATGGCCTACCCAGCGCTGCTTCGACGCATGGACGCGCAGTGGCGCCTGGCACGGCACTACGGCATTGCGAACATGCTGATCTTCCACAAGCTCTCCGATCTCGACAACGTCGGCGACTCCGGCTCCGCAATGCGTGCCCTCGCCTCCTCGTTGCTCGCGAACGCCGAGACCCGCATCGTCTACCGGCAGGAACCAGATCAGCTCGGGTCCACCGCCGCCGCGCTCGGCCTTTCGGGCACAGAGCAGAAGCTGCTGCCGACGCTCGGCCTCGGGCAGGGACTTTGGCGTGTCAAGGACCGCAGCTTCGTCGTGCAACATCAGCTGCATCCCGACGAGCTCGCCGCGTTCGATACCACCGCGCGCATGATTGCCAGCGCGATCTGAGATGGTGCGGGATGTCTCGCCGCAACGACTGGCCAGGCATACCTTCCGGACACACCGAGGAGGGGCCGTGACTGCACCCGATGAACGAATTGCACGGATGACGCTGGCCGCTGTTGCCGAACCCGCCGACATCATCACCGGCCTGCTCGTCGCCCGCGTGGGCGCGGTCGAGACGCTCACGGTGCTGGAGTCCCGCAGCACGCTCCCGTCCGACATCGACCCCGCCGAGGGCGAACTCTGGCGCCGGCGCCTCGCCGCCCGACTAAGCCCCGGCGAACCCGATCGCATCAACGCGCGGATGGCGGAGCATAACCTGCGGATGATCACGCCCGCCGATGCCGAATGGCCCGCCGAACTCAAACATCTGGGACCGAGCGCACCGTTGGCACTCTGGTTGAGAGGGGGCGACGCCTTACTGACTGCCCCGCATGCCGAGCGAGTCACGATCACTGGCGCACGCGCCGCGACGACCTACGGCGATCACATTGCGAGTGAGCTCGCGACCGACCTCGCCGGCCGCGGCAAGGTAATCCTCACGGGCGGAGCGTATGGCATCGACGCCGCCGCGATCCGCGCTACGAACTCCACCGCCCCTGGACGCTCGATCGTAATCCTCGCCTGCGGCCTCGACCGCACCTACCCCACGGCACACGACGACCTCTTCACCCGCGTGACCATGACCGGTGGCTTGCTCATGAGCGAGCTCCCGCCTGGCGCGGCGCCGACCAGATGGCGCTTTCTGCAGCGCTGCCGTTTGCTCGCTGTGCTGGGCAGTACGACCGTCATCGTCGAAGCTGGCTCCCGGTCCGCATCACTCAACGTCGCGAGCATCGCCCATGCGCTCGGCCGACCGGTTGCGGCGATGCCGGGCCCGCTCACATCGCCCGCGAGCGCTGGAACGCACCGGCTGATCCAAGACGGAATCGCCACCCTCGCCGTGGACGCCGATGACATCACCGCCCTCGCCGATCCCGCCGTCCGTTATCTCGCCGAACGCAGCTTCAATGCCGCACCGTCGCGACGCGGGCAACGCCACGCCGCCGGACTGGCACGATGATCATGGCGACCGACCGCGCTTCGGTCGGGCTCGGTGACGAGCTGACCAACCTCGGTATTGCCGCCCTGGTCGGCGCGGCCGGCCTTGCTCTAGTCCTGCGCGCCGCCGGGGGCGCAGCGGCGTGGGCGACCGGGCTACCTCAACCGACGGGCGGCGCCGCGAGCGGTCTGGCGGTGTTGCTCAATCCGGCCGATCCTGGCGCACCGCTCGGCGTCCCGGGTCTACACCCAGTGGTGTTCTGGGTGATCGCTGGCCTCATGCTCGTATGCGTCCTTGCGGCAGCGCTCGCGATCTGGCGCATGACACGGAGAATGAGCCGCGAGCGGCTCGCTGATCCGTTCCATCTCCCGGGCACCGCGTCGAAGCACGAGATTGCGCGCCACGCATCCCGTCGCACACTCATGCGCCGCGCCCGCCACCTGCGCCCCTCGCTGGGCGACGCAGAGCCAACGGATGTCGGCTACCGGCTCGGCGCTGCGCACGGCGTCGACATCTGGGCCTCCGTCGAGGACTCGTTCCTGATCCTCGGCCCGCCGCGCTCCGGCAAGGGAGCGAACTTCGTGATCAACGCGATCCTCGACGCGCCCGGGGCGGTAGTCGCGACCTCGACACGGGCCGACAACCTGACCGTGACGATGCGCGCACGGCAAGCGCACGGCCCAGTTGCCGTCTTCGACCCGCAGCACCTCGTACCCGGTATCCCTTCGGGCCTGCGCTGGTCCCCGATTCGCGGCTGCGAGGATCCCCTCGTCGCCATGATCCGCGCAGCCGGCCTCGCTGCAGGTACCGGACTCGGAGCT
>JASBUD010000336.1 GCA_030148105.1 Microbacterium sp.
GGCCGATGATCGTGCCCCTCGTCATCGAGGCGTAACACACGGTCGGTAGCATCGGGCGATGGCGAGCTTCCGCGTGCGACCGGCCGTACAGGCCGACGGTGCGTTCCTCGCCGACATGGTCGTCGAGGCGGCGAACTGGCGGCCCGGCGCCGCACGCCCGCGCCATGAGGTGCTGAGCGCGCCGGAGCACAGCCGGTACGTCTCGGGCTGGAAGCGTCCGAGCGACGCCGGCTTCGTCGCCGTGGACGCCTCCGGGGAGCCGATCGGGGCGGCCTGGTACCGGCTGCTGCCGCGCAGCGATCCGGGCTTCGGATACGTCGGCACGGGTGTGCCCGAGCTCATCATCGGTGTCCGCCCCATCTGGCGGGCGCACGGGGTGGGCCGCACCCTCCTGCAGGCGCTCGCCCAGCAGGCGCGCGCGGACGGCTGCGCGCGGTTGAGTCTCAGCGTGGAACGCGGCAATTTCGCCGTCTCGCTGTACCGCAGCGAGGGGTTCGCCGTCACGCAGAGCGGGATCGGACGCGACACGATGGTCAAGCGCCTGCGCTGACCCCGGGGGCCGCGTCGCTGCCCTGAATTGTCGGTGCGTCGCCGTACCGTGGGGGGATGGCCAGGAGCACAAGCCCGACCAAGAACGGTCGTGCGCCCGCGAGCGCGTCTTCGCGCGGGTCCTCGGGCGCCCGCAAGCCCGCGCCCGCCCCCAAGCGCTACGTCGGCGAGGCGGAGAAGCCCCCGGTGATCGTGCGGGCGTGGATGGGCCTCGCGCATGCCACGGGCGGACTGTTCCGCGCGTTCGGCCCGGAGACGCTCGAGAAGGACCAGCGCCGCGACGGCCTGCCCTTCCTCATCGTCCTGCTCGCGATCGCCGGCGCGGTCAACGAGTGGTTCTTCATCGGCAACGACGTCGCCGCGAACATCAGTGCGTTCACCGCCGGCGCCCTGGTCGGTCGCGTCGCGTTCGTGCTTCCCGTCCTCCTGCTCATCCTCGCGGGATGGCTCTTCCGGCACCCGGCATCCGTGCACGACAACGGCCGCATCGGCATCGGCTTCACGCTGTTCGTGCTCTCGATCGCGGGTTTCTGCCATATCGGCGGCGGCCGGCCGCAGCCGCGCGAGGGCCTGCCGGCGCTCAGCGAGGCGGGCGGCGTGTTCGGGTGGATGCTGGGGGAGCCGCTCGCGCTCCTGCTGACCGACGTCGGCGCGTGCATCGTTCTCGCGGTGATCACCGCGCTCAGCATCCTGATCCTCACCAAGACGCCCCCCAACCGCATCGGGCGGCGGCTCGGCGACCTGTACGCCTGGATGTTCGACGCCGAGCGTCCCGAACGCGCGGAGCGGTCCGATCACCCGTCGGACGACGAAGCGGATGCCGACGCCGAAGCCTCTCTGCCGTGGTGGCGCCGCAACAAGACCGGTCGCGAGAAGGACGTCGACGGCGGACTCGGGTCGCAGGATCTGACCGAGCTGCTCACTCCCGGTGCCGTCCAGGGCGGATTCGATCAGGCCGCCATCACAATCCCGCCGCCTCCGCCGGCGGAGGCGCTCACCGAGGTCATCGACCCCGTCGTGCTCGAGGGCGGTGCGAGGGCGGCGCAGAAGTCCGAGACCGGCATCCTCGGTGACGGCACGACGGAAGACGACGGCACCCTGCCGGGGCTCTCCGGACTCGGCGGGGCCGGCCCCCGTCAGGCGCCGTCCTCGCCCTATCGGCTGCCGTCGGTCAACGCGCTCGCCGCCGGGACGCCCCCGAAGGCGCGCTCCGCGGCCAACGACGCGGTCGTCGCGGCGATCACGAGCGTCTTGCAGCAGTTCCAGGTCGACGCGCGGGTGACCGGATTCTCGCGAGGACCGACGGTCACGCAGTACGAGATCGAGGTCGGCCACGGCGTGAAGGTCGAGCGCATCACGGCGCTGCAGAACAATATCGCGTACGCGGTGGCTTCGAACGAAGTGCGCATCCTCGCGCCGATCCCCGGCAAGAGCGCGATCGGCGTCGAGATCCCCAACACCGACCGCGAGATCGTCACGCTCGGCGATGTCCTCCGTTCCGCAGCCGCGCAGCAGGCCACGCATCCGATGACGATCGGCGTCGGCAAGGATGTCGGCGGCGGCTATGTCGTGGCGAACCTGGCCAAGATGCCGCACCTCCTCGTTGCCGGCTCCACCGGCTCGGGCAAGTCGAGCTTCGTGAACTCCATGATCACGAGCCTGCTCATGCAGGCGAAGCCCTCCGACGTGCGCATGGTGCTCATCGACCCCAAGCGCGTCGAGCTGACCTCCTACGCCGGCGTCCCGCACCTCATCACGCCCATCATCACGAACCCGAAGAAGGCGGCCGAAGCGCTGCAGTGGGTCGTGAAGGAG
>JASBUD010000339.1 GCA_030148105.1 Microbacterium sp.
TGCTGGACCTCATGCTGCCCGGCATGGACGGCATCGAGATCTGCACGCGCGTGCGCGCCGAGTCCGGCATCCCGATCATCATGCTGACCGCCCGCACCGACACGGCCGACGTCGTGAAGGGTCTCGAGTCCGGCGCCGACGACTACATCGTCAAGCCGTTCAACCCGAAGGAGCTCGTCGCCCGCATCCGCACGCGCCTCCGGCCGGCCGCGCAGCCGCTGAACGAGACGCTGCGCATCGGCGATCTGACGGTCGACGTCGCCGCGCACGAGGTGCGGCGCCACGACGAGCCGATCGCGCTCACGCCGCTGGAGTTCGAACTGCTCGTCGCGCTCGCCTCCAAGCCGCAGCAGGTGTTCTCGCGCGAGATGCTGCTCGAGCAGGTGTGGGGCTACCACTACAAGGCCGACACCCGCCTGGTGAACGTGCACGTGCAGCGCCTGCGGGCCAAGGTCGAGCTCGACCCCGACAACCCGAAGATCGTCACGACGGTGCGCGGCGTCGGCTACCGCGCCGGCGCCGTGGTCTGAGGTCGTCGTGCCTCCCGTCGGCGTCCCCGGGACGACCGCCGGCGTGCCGACCGGGACGTTCGCGCAGCCGGCCGTGCAGACTCGTCGCCCGTTGATCGCATGGCGCAACTGGCGTGCCTGGCCCGATGACCTCGCCGGCCTCTGGCGCCGGTCGCTGCGGTTCCGCACGATCCTGGTGACCCTCGCCCTGACGGCGCTCGCGATCCTCGTGGCGTGCATCTGGATGGCGCTCGCGATCCAGAACGATCTGTTCCAGGCCAGGAAAGACCAGGTGCTCGCCGACTCGCAGCGCGCGACCGAAGCGGCGCAGGCGACGCTGGACGCCGCGGCGGTGCAGGGCGACAGCATCCAGATCCAGAACCTCATGACCAGCGTCCGCGACACGCTCGCCGAGCGGTCCTCCACCGACCTGATCGCCGCGTTCCGCATCGACCGGACCCCCTCTCAGCTCGCGCCCCAGGACTTCACCGTGCGGGGGCTCACCGAGGACGTCATCTCCGAAGGACTCCGCGAAGCAGTGCAGTCCTCCGCGAACCAGCAGTGGTGGCAGTCGGTGTCGCTTCCCCTGACGGACGGGCCCGTGCCCGGGATCGTCGTGGGGCAGCAGCTGTCCGTACCGGACGTGGGCGGTTACGAGCTTTATCTGGCATACGACCTCGGCAGCGCATCGCAGACCCTCGGTTTCGTGCAGGCGACCCTGTGGATCGTCGGCATCTCGCTCATCGTCCTGATCGGGGCGATCTCGTGGTTCGTCCTGCGCTCGGTGACGATCCCGATCGGCGAGGCGGCCGACACGAGTGCGAAGCTCGCGTCCGGAGAGCTCGGCGTGCGACTGCCGGTGCGCGGCGAGGACGAGCTGGCGACCCTCGGTCGATCGTTCAACGCGATGGCCGACAGCATCGAGTCGCAGATCAAGGAACTCGCCGACCTCTCGCTCGTGCAGCAGCGCTTCGTGTCGGACGTCTCCCACGAGCTGCGCACGCCGCTCACGACGATCCGCCTCGCCGCCGACATGATCAACGATCAGCGCGACGAGTTCGACCCGGCCACGGCGCGCGCGGCCGAACTGCTCAACGCGCAGGTGCAGCGCTTCGAGACGCTCCTGACCGATCTGCTCGAGATCAGCCGTTACGACGCCGGGTCGGTGCAGCTCGAACTCGAGCCCACGAGTCTCGCCCACCTGGCAGAAGACGTCATCGGCTCCATGCAGCAGCTCGCCGACCAGCACGGCAGCGACATCCGGCTCGTCGCCCCCGGCGGGTACTCGCCGGTGGAGATGGATCCGCGACGTGTGCGGCGGGTCGTGCGCAACCTGATCGGCAACGCGATCGAGCACGGCGAGGGCAGGCCGATCGTGATCACGGTCGACAGCGACCAGCAGGCCGTCGCGATCGGCGTGCGCGACTTCGGGCTCGGTATGAAGCCCGAGGACGTCGACCGTGTCTTCGACCGCTTCTGGCGCGCCGACCCATCTCGCACGCGGACGATCGGCGGGACCGGCCTCGGTCTCTCGATCGCCCTCGGCGACGCACGACTGCACGGCGGCGAGCTGTCGGTCTGGTCCGAACTCGGCCGCGGGTCCAACTTCGTGCTCACGCTGCCGCGTCAGTCCGGCCACCTGACGGCCGCCTCCCCGGTGCCGGTCGACCCGGGTGACGACGCGATCGCCGCGATCGATGCGCTCGGGCTCACCCAGCCGATCGAGATCGTCTCGATGGATGCCGCCGCCGAGGCCTCGGGCCGCGGGGGTGCGCCGTGAGCCGGCGGCGCGGCATCCTGTCGGCGATGCTCGTGATCGGCGCGCTCGTGCTCTCCGCGTGTGCCGGGCTGCCGATGAGCGGCCCGGTGAACCCCGGGCTCTCAGCGGGCGAGGACGCCGGATCGCCGGAGTTCCTGTTCCGCCCCGATGAGCCGCAACCGGGCGCATCGCCGGAGCAGATCGTGGAGGGCTTCATCCGCGCGGGTTCGGGGCCGGGACCGGCCGCGAACTGGGAGGTCGCCCGGATGTTCCTCGCGCCGTCGATCCGCGAGACGTGGAATCCCGAGGCGAGCGTCACGATCGACCTCCCCGATGATCGCGAGTCGATCCCGACGAGTGAGGGGGCGGTCGAGGTCGCGATCGCGTCCGTCGGGAGCGTCGACGGAACAGGCGCGTATCAGCCCGACGCGGGCATCACCCAGCTGTCGTTCCGACTCGCCCAGCAGGACGACGGCGAATGGCGCATCACCGAGGCTCCGGACGGCGTTGTGATCGACCGCGATGTCTTCACGAACGTCTTCCACCGCTACTCGCTCAGCTACTTCGATCCGACCTACCGGTTCCTGGTCCCCGATGTGCGCTGGTTCCCGACGACGAACGCCGCGACGCGCATCACGCGCGCGCTTGTGAACGGATCGCCGAGCTCATGGCTCGCCGATGCGGTGGAGGACGCATTCCCGGAGAGCGTCACGCTCGCGCGTCCTTCCGTGCCGCTGGAGTCCGGCGTGGCCCAGGTGAGTCTCACCCCGGAGGCGCTCGCGGTGGAAGCGACGACGCTCGACCGCATGCAGGCCCAGCTCGAGGCGAGCCTCGCCTCGGCGGGGGTCTCGGCCGTGCAGATGTCGGTGGCGTCGACACCCCTGAGCGCCGAGGCCACGACGACCCAGTCCACGCGCGTGACCGGACCACCGCTCGTGCAGACCGACGCGGGTTTCGGCTTGCTCGCCGGCGACGAGCTGACGCCGATCCCCGGGCTCTCGGACGCGATGGAGCTCGTGGATCCCCTGGCGATCCAGGTCTCCGCCGACCGCGACGTCGCCGCCGTGCGCCTGGTCGGGGGAGAGGTCGCCCGGGTGCCCGCCGAGTCGCCCGTCGCGGTGGTCGACTCGCGTTCCGGCCTGATCAATCCCGGTGTCGACCCGTTCGGCTTCATCTGGAGCGTGCCGCGCGACCAGCCGTCCGCGCTCACGGCGTTCTCGGTGTCCGGCCAGCAGAGCATCGTCGCGGACGCGTGGCCGGCGGCATCCGAAGTCGTCGCGATGGCGATCTCGCGCGACGGCACCCGAATCGCCGCCGTCCTGATCACCGGAGGCCGCTCCGAGGTGTGGGTCGCGGGAATCGTCCGCGGGACGGAAGCCGTTCCCGTGCGTCTGGGCGAAGCTGTTCCGCTCGGTCCGCTCACCGGTTCCGGGACCGCCCTCGCCTGGCTGGACGACACGAGCGTCGGCGTCCTCAGCAGCGAATCCGGCGGTCCGCTGTTCACCGAGCAGCTCGTCGGCGGACCAGCCACGACGATCGGGGCGCCGCAGGGCGCGGCATCCGTCGCGGGGGCGACGTCGATCTCGACGGTGCGACTGCGCACGGACGACGGCGCGCTCTACGTCAAGCGCGGCGCGAACTGGCAGCGCACCGAAAGCGGGATCGCGATCCTCGCGACGCAGCAGGGCTCTCCGCAGTAGCGCCTCCTCCCCAGCCGGGGCAGGCGCGGACGTTGTGCACATGCAGAGCGGATGCCGCTCCGCGATGCGTCCGTGCGCGGGACAGTTCCGGGATGGGTGATGCGGGTTGGGCGATCAGGACGATGCGCGAAGCACTCGCCGATGCGCTCGCCCTCCTCCTGCCGACCTCGTGCGCCGGCTGCGACGACCCCGACATCGCCCTGTGCGAGCGCTGTGCCGCGGCGCTCGCGCCGCAAGTGGTGCGGCGTCCGGGCGAGGTGCCGGTATGGAGCGGCCTGGCCTTCGCGGGAGTGGCCGCGCGGGTGATCCGCGCCCTCAAGGAGGACGGGCGGACGGGTCTCGCCCGCGACCTGGCGTGCGCCTTGTCCGCGGCCGTGGCCGAAGCGTCGGCATCCGTCCTCGCGTCTGCGCGCGGGGATGTCGTGCTCGTGCCGGTGCCCACGTCGCGCGCCGCCTACCGCCGCCGCGGGTACCGCGTCGTCGACCTCGTCGCCCGTCGCGCGGGGCTGCGCACCGAGCGACTGCTGCGCACCGTCCGTGCGTCCGCCGACCAACGGGCGCTCGGCGCCGAGGAGCGCCGTCGCAACGTCGCGGGCGTCATGAGATCGCGGGCCGCGCCCGGCGTCCGGGTGATCGTGCTCGACGACGTCGTCACGACCGGAGCGACCCTCGCGGAGGCGGTACGCGCCCTGCGCGCGGCCGGAGCCGAGGTGGTCGGCGCGGCGACGATCGCGGCCACGGCGCGACGCTCCGGCGCTCACAGCGGATCCTGACGGGATACCGAGTGCGGACATGGGCGCATCGCGTGACACCGGGTCCCGGCCGGACTAGCGTGGGGGGCACAAGGCGACTCAGGGTCCGCCCTTGACCGGGTGGACCGGAACAAGGAGGTCAGGGATGGAAACCAGCATCGTCGGCGTGGGAGTGGGTATCACCGATCGCTTCCGCTCGGTCGTCGAAGACAAGGCCGCCCGCATAGAGCACCTCGCTCCGCGCGCGCAGCGTGTCGACGTCAAAGTGACCCATCGCGCCTACCACAACGGCCGAATGGAGGACGACACGGTCGAGCTCACGCTCGCGGGCAAGGGTCCGGTCGTCCGGGCCGAGGCCACCGACGGCGACAAGTTCGCGGCGCTGGACATGGCGGTCGACAAGCTGTGCGAACAGCTGCGTCGCGCGAAGGACAAGCGCGTCGATGCGCGCAACCACCCGCGGGGCGCGAAGTTCGAGAAGGGGAGCGGAGAGCTCTCCGGAATCGACGTGCAGCCGGCCTCGCTGGATGTCATCCGTGCCGTCGCGACAGGGGAGATCCCCATCGTGACCGGCAACGAGGACGAACCCGACTACACCCCGGTCGTGATCCGCACGAAGGAGTTCGAACCGGAGTGGATGTCGGTCGAGGAGGCCGTGGACCGGATGGAGCTCGTCGGCCACGACTTCTTCCTGTTCATCGACGCCCGCACCGACCACCCGAGCGTCGTGTACCGCCGCAAGGGCTGGGACTACGGAGTGATTTCGCTCACGACGCAGAACGCGCCGGTGGCCGTTTCCTGACAGAGCAACGAAACGGGGCGTCCGCGGGGCGCCCCGTTTCGCATGTCCGGGCGAGCGGCTCAGCCGTCGAAGAAATCGCCGAGCAGGCTGCCGATCACCATTCCCCCGAGGATGCCGCCCATCGCGTCACCCATCCCGCCACGGCGGCCGCCGCCCTGGCCGCCCCATCCGGAATCCTGCGGACGGGACGAATCGATGTCGCGCTGGGCGAGGTGCAGCGCCTCGTTCGCGAGGGCGCCCGCCCGCCGTGCGAGGATCATCGCCTCCTCGCGCGTGTCCTCGTCGGTCGTGAGCGGTTCCGCGTCGATGCGCGACCGCTCCGCCTCCGCGAGCCTCGTGCGGGCATCCGCGCCGATCCAGCCGCGATGGCCGGCGATCACATTGCGGGCGACCGCGATCTGACGGTCGGCGTCATCCAGCGCGTGGCGCACGTGCGCGACCGAAGGGATCGGCCGCGCTGCTCGCTCGCGGGCCACCGCGATCGCGGCATCCAGCCCGCTGTTGGCTTCGCGCAGCTGCGACAGCTGCGTGAACGGGTCTGCCTTCTCGCGCGACGGCGGCAGCGCCGCGAGCGCCGCCTCGAGCGCGGCCGCCGCAGCGGTGACCGCGGGAACCTGGGGGGCGTCGCGCGCCGCCACGAGGTCGCCGCGGGAGTCCGCGATCACATCGGCGAGCGTGGACTCGGCGCGCAGCGCCTCGATCTCGAAGTCCTCGATGCCGTCGATGATCGCGGCCGCGCGGCGCACCGCCTCCGTCGCGGTCTCCAGCGCGAGGTTCGCCTCTTCGCGTCGCTCGGCCTCACGGCGGCGGAACGAGACTTCCGCGCTGTGTGCGGCGAAGGTGAGGAGCTGCTCGGCCTCATCGGGTCCGTCGGCCACCTGCCGCAGCGCCGCCGCGCTGTAGCGCTGTGCGAGCCGATCGAGGGTGACACGCGCATGCGGCAGACGCTCGGTGAGCGTCTCGATGTCGACGCGGACCTGCGCGAGGATCTCCGGCGCACGACGCACCCGTTCGATGTCGGCCGCGAGCGCCTCGGTCCGGTCATCGAGCAGCTCGTCCGCCCACTCGCACAGCTGCACGATGCGCGCGTTGCGCGTGCGCAACTCTTCCGGTGTGTCCGGGATCTCGTCGTGGTTCAGCTGGTGCAGGTGGAAGGCCTCGCCCAGGTGCGTGCGCACGGCCTGCAGCGCGTCGCGCACGTCCTTCGTCGGACCCTCGCCGAGCTCCGCGACGGCGAAGTCGAGCTCATCGGCGGTCGTGCGGATGCGCTCGTCGACCGCGACGAGCGAGCTGCGGGCGCGGCGGGCGAGGTCCGCATCCTGCGCATCCAGCGCCGCTTGCTCTTCACGTCTGCGCTTGCCCCACAAACCAGCCATGAATCGATCCTAGGTTCGCGGGGCTGATCGTCCGCTCGGTTTCGCGGTGGGCGGATGCCGGTCCTCAGGCCTCCGGAGACCCCTTGTGCCGCGGCTTCCGCGGCGGACGGTCGTCGCGCGACGGCCGGGTAGGGCGATCGTCCGCGTAGCGACGGCCCGGGGCTCCGGTGTCGGGGCGCAGTTCGATGAGCTTGCCCGAGATGCGGGTGTCCGCGAGCCGGTCCAGGGTCGACGCGGGGAGGTCGGCCGGGAGCTCCACGAGCGAGAAATCGGGGCGGATCTGGATCGCCCCGAAATCGCCGCGACTCAGGCCGCCCTCGTTCGCGAGCGCGCCCACGATCTGCCTCGGCTCGACGCGCTGGCGCTTGCCCACGGCGATGCGATACGTGCGCATGCGCCCCCCGTCCGGTCGGGGACGCCGCTCGGGGCGGTCATCGCGGTCGAAGCGGCCGGGGCGCTCGCCGCGTTCCGAGCGCTCGCCGACGCTGCGGCGGGGCTCCGGATCGGGCTCGAGCAGCAGAGGGGACTCGCCCTGCGCGACGACGGCGAGCGCCGCCGCGACGTCGACCTCGGGGACGTCGTGGTGCCGCACGTAGTGCGCCACGATGTCGCGGAACCGGTCGATCCGCTCGCTTTCGGACAGCGCCGCGGTGATGCGGTCGTCGAACCGCGACAAGCGCGTCTCGTTGACCTCGTCGACGCTCGGCAGCTGCATCTCGGTGAGCTCCTGCCGCGTCGCGCGCTCGATCGCGCGGACGAGGCCGCGCTCGCGCGGGGTCACGAAGCTGATCGCGTCGCCGGTGCGCCCCGCGCGGCCCGTGCGGCCGATGCGGTGGACATACGATTCGGTGTCGGTGGGGATGTCGAAGTTCACGACGTGGGAGATGCGCTCGACATCGAGCCCGCGGGCTGCGACGTCGGTGGCGACGAGGATGTCGAGCTTGCCCGACTTGAGCTGGTTCACCGTGCGCTCGCGCTGGACCTGCGCGATGTCGCCGTTGATCGCGGCGGCGGAGTACCCGCGCGCCCGCAGCTTCTCGGCGACCTCCTCGGTCGCGCTCTTCGTGCGCGCGAACACGATCATGCCCTCGAAGTTCTCCACCTCGAGGATGCGGGTGAGCGCGTCGATCTTCTGCGGGTAGGAGACCACGAGATAGCGCTGCGTGATCGTGGCCGACGTCGTCGTCTTCGTCTTGACCGTGATCTCTTCGGGGTCGTGCAGGTACTGCTGCGACATCCGGCGGATCGTCGCGGGCATCGTGGCCGAGAAGAGGGCGACCTGTTTGGTCGCGGGGGTGTCGGCGAGGATCGTCTCGACGTCTTCCGCGAAGCCCATCTTCAGCATCTCGTCGGCTTCGTCCAGAACCAGGTACTTCAGCTCCGACAGATCGAGCGTGCCCTTGTCGA
>JASBUD010000341.1 GCA_030148105.1 Microbacterium sp.
GATAAAGATATCGTTAAAAATTCGCCATTACGATTTAAAAAAGTTAGACAAGCCATTAACTACGCCATTGACCGCAAAAAACTAATCAAATACCTTCGTAACAGCATAGGCACGCCATGGTACAGGTGGGGCCCCTCGGCCCAGACGGCACCCTCGACGGCACCGTGCCAGAGCACGTGCTCGTCGCCGATGACGGCGAACGTCTCGGGATCGAGCTCCCGCAGCCACACCTCGGTCTGCTGGTGCCATAGTCCGGGCTGGGCGAGGCGCGTGCCGCACAGCCAGACGCGGCCGTCGTCGAACGCGAGCGAGGGATCGATCTCACCCTCGCCGGCGAGCCAGATCGGATCCGACCACGGACCCCGCGGATCGGTCGCGGTCACGACGAAGTGACCGGTCCGCCCGCCCCACTCCTCCGCGTCACCGGCCGCCCCGGCGACGACGGTGCACACGACGAAGAACGTGCCGTCATGGTGCCGGATGGTGGGCGCGAACAGTCCGCACGAGGATCGCAGGCCGGACAGATCCAGCTGGTCGGAGCGCTCGATCGCGTGACCGATCGGCTCCCAGTCCACCAGATTGGTCGAGCGGTGGACCGGCAGCCCGGGCAGGTACTCGAACGTCGAGGTCACCAGGAAGTACTCGTCTCCGACCCGGCAGATCGACGGATCGGGATGGCATCCCGGCAGGATCGGATTGCGATAGCGGCCCACGTGTCCTCCTCGAGCGGTGCGGCGTGGGCACGACCATACGGGCAGATTGCAGTTTCCGACAACAAACGTCCTCGAGCCCTACAGTGAGGGAGATGAACGAGCTCCACGCCGCTGAGCGAACAGGCCCCGACGGCGTCCGCCAGCGCAACCTCGCCCGGGTCCTCCGCCTCGTGCACGTCGACGGCCCGCAGTCGCGGGCGGCGCTCACCGAGGCGACCGGGCTCAATCGCTCGACGATCGCCGATCTCGTGGCCGAACTCGTGCGCGAAGGGCTCGTGCAGGAGCGCGCTCCGGAGGCCTCACGGCGCGTGGGTCGTCCGTCTCCGGTGGTCGCCTCCGATCCGCGCGTCGTCGCGATCGCCGCGAACCCCGAGGTCGACGCGCTCACGATCGGCGCCGTACGACTCGACCAGAGCATCGCAATGCGCGCCCGCATCGAGCTGGACGGTCTGATCTCACCCGAAGACACCGCCGCGATGATCTCGGCGCAGGTCGACAGCTGGCGCGCCGGCGGCCTCGCGGACGCGCGGATCGTGGGGGTGGGTCTGGCCGTCCCCGGCCTCGTCCGCGCAGCCGACGGCCTCGTGCGCAACGCGCCGCACCTGCATTGGACCGACGCGCCCGTGCGCGACCTCGTCGCCGGAGCCACCGGCCTGCCGACCACGGTCGGCAACGACGCGAGTCTCGGCGCGATGGCCGAGCACCTGTTCGGCGCCGCGCGCGGCGTCGACGACGTCGTGTACCTCAACGGCGGCGCGAGCGGCATCGGTGGCGGACTCATCGTGGGCGGGATGCCGATCCCCGGCGCCGGCGGCTACGCCGGTGAATTCGGGCAGAACCGTCCGGGCATCGCCTCCCCCGCGGATCGGCGCGCGGGCGACGGCGTGCTCGAGGACGAAGTGAGCAGGGCACGTCTGCTCGCCGCGGTGAAGCTGCACTCCGCGGACGAGCCCACGCTCGCCGAAGCGCTTCGCACGTCCGGGTCGGTGACGGCCGCCGAGGAGGTCGCCCGCCAGCGACGCATCCTGGCGACGGCGCTCGGCAATGCGGTCAACGTGCTCAATCCGTCGGTCGTGGTGCTCGGCGGGTTCCTGGCGACCCTCGCCGACCGCGACCTGGAGGCTCTGGAGGCCGCCGTCGCGGCGCAGGCGATGCCCGCGAACACGGAAGGGCTCCGCATCCGCACCGCCGTCCTGGCGGAGGACCGCCTGCTGATCGGCGCGGCCGAGCTCGCGTTCGGCGAGATCCTGCGCGACCCCTCGGCGATCGCCGGCTGATCCCGGGCCAGAGCGCCGGCTGATCCCCCGTCAGAGCGGCGGTGCGGTCGTCGCCCTCGGCACGAGCCGCGTGGGCAGGCGCACGTGCGTCTGCTCGGGGGTCTCGCCGTTCATGAGCCCGATCAGGAGTCTCGTGGCGACTTCACCCAAGCGCTGCATGGGCTGACGGACAGTGCTGAGGGCGGGGACGTGTCGCGATGCTTCGGGGATGTCGTCGAAGCCGATCACCGAGAGCTCGTCGGGCACGCTGATTCCCAGTTCATGCGCGGCCCCGAGAACCGCGATCGCGGACAGGTCGTTCGCCGCGAAGATCGCCGTGGGGCGCTCGACCTGCGACAGCAGTTCGTGCGCGAGCTGCCGGGAGGCGTCCTCCTCGTATCGGCCGACGCCCACGAGGCCGGGTTCGAACCGGATGCCGGCCTCCAAGAGCGCGCTGCGGTACCCCGCGTCGCGCAGGACGGACGAGCGCAGGTCGGGGCGGCCCGCGATGAATCCGATGCGGGTGTGGCCGAGCTCGATCAGGTAGCGGGTCGCGAGCTGCGCACCGTGGAAGCTGTCGGACTCGACCGTCGGCAGGTCGGCAGGACCGGTGTGCGGGTCTATCGCGACGATCGGCACCTCGCCTGCCACGTTGACCACGGTGGGGGTGACCATGATGACCCCGTCGATGAGCGTTCCGCTCAACCGGCTCACCGATCGACGCTCCCAGCCCTCGCCGGTGCCGTCCTGCGAGCCCGCGTAGGCCATGAGGTCGAAACCCGTGCCGCGGACCGCGGCGCCGACGCCTTTGAGGATCTCGGCGCTGAACGGCTCGAAGGCGGGCACGAGGACGCCGATCACACCCGTGCGGTGCGCACGCATGCTGCTCGCGCCGAGGCTCGACTGGTAGCCCAAGCGCTCCACCACGTCCATGACGCGGCGGATCGTGTCAGGCGAGACGCCGTAGCGACCGTGCACGGCCTTGGAGACCGTGGACACTGACACCCCGGCAGCCGCGGCGACGTCGTTGATCGTGGCGCGGCGTTCCATGTCGCGATGATAACGAATGGAAAAGGTTTTCGAAAACGTTTGACACGGCAACAAATCGCTTGCGACACTGAACGCCAGTTCCCGAGCACCACCCATCGGGCACCATTCACGACACCTCCGTGCGCGAGGTGCGACTCGACGAAGAGAACGGAAATCACATGAATGGCAAGAAGCTCCTCGCGGGGTCTGCCGTCCTGATCGCGGGGGCGCTCGCCCTCAGCGGCTGTGCCGGCGGCAGCGGCGAAAGCAGCGGCGGCGGCGGCGATGTCACGCTCACCTTCTGGCACAACTCGACCACCGGCCCGGGCAAGGCGTACTGGGAGGACACCGCGGCGGCGTTCGAAGAGGCGAACCCCGGTGTCACCGTCGAGATCCAGTCGATCCAGAACGAGGAGATGGACGGGAAGCTGCAGACCGCGCTGAACTCCGGTGATGCCCCCGACATCTTCATGGCGCGCGGCGGCGGCAAGCTCGCCGACATCGTCAAGGCCGGCCAGGTCATGGATCTCACCGACGGCATCACGGACGCGTCGAAGCAGGCCCTCGGCGGCGTCCTGTCCGCCTTCGAGATCGACGGGAAGAACTACGGGATGCCGACCTCGGTCCTTCCGTCGGGCATCTTCTACGCGGGCGACCTGTTCGAGGCGGCCGGCATCACCACTCCCCCCGCCACGATCGACGAACTCGAGACGGCGGACACCGCGCTGAAGGAGAGCGGCGTGGCACCGATCGCGGTCGGCGCGAAGGATGCCTGGCCTGCAGCCCACTGGTACTACAACTTCGCCCTCCGCGCCTGCACCAAGGACGTCATGGACGCCGCCGCCGACAGCCGGAGCTTCGATGACCCGTGCTGGTTGAAGGCCGGCGAGGACCTGCAGTCGTTCCTGGAGACGGAGCCTTTCAACGAGGGCTTCCTCACGACGCCCGCCCAGCAGGGCGCCGGGTCGTCCGCCGGACTCGTCGCGAACCACCAGGCCGCCATGGAGCTCATGGGCGCGTGGAACCCCGGAGTGATCGCTTCGCTGACCCCGGACGAGCAGCCGCTCGCCGATCTGCTCTGGTTCCCGTTCCCGGAGGTTCCCGGCGGTGACGGCGAGCCCGGCGCGATGATGGGCGGCGTCGACGGGTACTCGTGCTGGGTGAACGCTCCCAAGGAGTGCGTCGACTTCTTGAACTTCATGGTCGAGAAGGCCAATCAGGAGGCGTACGCCGAGGCCTTCGTGACATTGCCCGCTTCCCAGGAGGCACAGGGCGTCGTGACCGATCCGTCGCTGCAGGAAGTGCTCAAGGCCTACAACGACGCCCCGTACGTCGTCGTCTGGCTGGACACCCTGTACGGCCAGAACATCGGCAACGCCCTCAACGTCGCCGTGGTCGACATGTTCGCCGGCAAGGGCGACGCTCAAGCCATCGTCGATGCGGTCAACGCCGCCGCGGCGAAGTCCTGAGCGGAGAGCACTGATGGCTTCCGTGCGCGACATTTCGCACACCACCGCGGACGCGCCCGGAACGCCGGACGCCGAGGGGGGCGACGCTCAGGCGACGCCCCCCTCGGGGCGCCCTCCCCGCAGCGGGCGCGCCCCGGGCCGGCGCGCCCGCGGCGCCGGATGGGGATCTCGTCTCGAGCTGCTGATCCTCATCGGCCCGGCGCTGATCGTGTTCGTCGCCTTCGTCATCTTCCCGGTGGTGATGGCCGCGTACTACGGCTTCTTCAGCTGGTCGGGATTCGGCCCCGCAGTCGACTTCGTCGGCCTGCGCAACTACGTCGTGATCCTGACCGACCCGGCCTTCCACGAGGCACTCGGCCACAACGTCTTCATCGCGATCATGTCCCTCGTGCTGCAGGGTCCCGTCGCGCTGGGACTGGCGCTGCTGCTGAACCGCAAAATGCGCTTCCAATCCGCGATCCGCGTGCTGATCTTCGTCCCCTACGTGATCTCCGAGGTCGTCGTCGGAATCGGCTGGTCGCTCATGCTGCAGTCCAACGGCGCGTTGAACGGCCTCCTCGAACGAGTGGGGCTGGGCGCCCTCGCCACCGACTGGCTGTCCGACCCGTCGATCGCGATCTGGACGCTCATGGTGATCATCACCTGGAAATACGTCGGGTTCGCCACGATCCTGTTCCTCGCAGGTCTCCAGGGGATCCCCGATGAACTCGCTGAGGCAGCCGCGATCGACGGCGCGTCCTACTGGCAGATCCAGCGCCACATCGTGCTCCCCCTGCTCGGTCCGACCGTGCGCATCTGGGCGTTCCTTTCGATCATCGGCTCGCTCCAGCTGTTCGATCTGGTGTGGATCATCTGGGGTCAGTACGTGGCCTCCACCGCCGGCACGTCCACGATGGCGACCTACATGGTCGCGAACGGCCGCAACGCCGGCAGCTTCGGCTACGGCAGCGCCGTCGCCGTCGTCATGTTCCTCATCTCGCTGGCCGTCGCACTCCTCTACCAGCGCTTCCTGCTTCGTCGCGACACCGCCGGAGCCATCACGGGAGGGAAGGCCTGATGGCCACTGTCACACTCGCCGCGCCTCCGGCGCCCCGGCGAACCTCACCGGCCCCTCGACGGTCGGCGGGCCTCCTGATCTACTTCGTGGCGCTCGTGCTCATCGGGCTCATGCTCGCGCCTGTCGCCTACATCATCCTCGGCGGATTCCGGTCGAACTCCGAGATCACGGTCGACCCGTCCGGGCTCCCGACCGTGTGGAACTGGCAGAACTATGCCGACGTCCTGCTCAGCGGTGTGTTCTGGCAGCAGGTGGGGAACTCCACGATCACCGCTGTCGTCACCACGGCGGTCGTGGTCTCCCTGGGGCTCATGGCCGCGTTCGCGCTGGCCCGGTACTCATTCCGCGGGCGCGGAGCCGTCTACGCCCTTTTCGCCGCGGGGCTCATGTTCCCGATGACGGTCGCGATCACGCCGCTGTACATCCTGGTGCGCAACCTCGGTCTGATGAACTCTCTCGCCGGCGTCATCATCCCCCAGGTCGCTTTCGCCCTGCCGATCACCGTGATCATCCTGGTGCCGTTCCTGGCGGCCATCCCCAACGAGCTCCAGGAGGCGGCGGCGATCGACGGATGCAGTCGCCTGGGCTTCTTCTGGCGAATGGTGATCCCGCTCGCCGTGCCCGGTGTTATCACGGTCGGCATCCTGGCGTTCATCGGCAGCTGGAACAGCTACATGCTGCCGCTGTTCATCCTGAACAACGAGAACTCCTTCACCCTCCCGTTGGGCACCCAGGCGTTCGCATCGCAGTACTCCGTCGACACGGCGAAGGTGCTCGCCTTCACATCGCTGTCGATGATCCCCGCGCTGGTGTTCTTCAGCCTCTTCGAACGACGCATCGTCGGCGGGCTCACGGGTGCGGTCAAGGGCTGAGGAAGAAGTCATGATCGAGAACGAACAGCGCGCTTCGGCGCGCGTAGAAGACCTCATCGCTCAGATGACGCCGGAAGAGAAGGTCGCTCAGCTCGGCGGGTACTGGATCGATCAGGGCGACGAGGTCGTGGCGCCGATGGCGGACGAGCTCGGCTCGTCGACCGCTTATGAGGAAGCCAGCCGTCACGGCATCGGGCACCTCACCCGGGTGTACGGCACGCGGCCCGTCGACCCGATCGCCCGCGCCGAATGGCTCTGGGGCGAGCAGCGGCGCCTGCGCGGGCAGACCCGGCTCGGCATCCCGGCGATCGTGCATGAGGAGTGCCTGACGGGACTGGCCGCGTGGAAGGCCGCCACCTATCCCACCCCGCTCGCGTGGGGGGCCTCGTTCGACCCGGAGGCGGTGCACGAGATGGCGCGCCTGATCGGCGGCACGATGCGCGAGCTCGGCATCCACCAGGGCCTCGCTCCCGTCCTCGATGTGATCCGCGACCCGCGCTGGGGCCGCGTGGACGAGTGCATAGCCGAGGACCCCTACGTCGTCGGCACGATCGGCACCGCGTACGTGCGCGGCCTGCAGGAGACGGGCGTCGACGCCACCCTCAAGCACTTCGTCGGATACTCCGCCTCGCGCGCGGGTCGCAACCATGCGCCGGTGTCCGCGGGACCACGCGAGATCGCCGACGTCCTCCTCCCGCCGTTCGAGATGGCCGTCCGCGACGGCGGTGCGCGGAGCGTCATGAACTCGTACGCCGAGATCGACGGGATGCCGGTCGCCGCCTCCGCGGAACACCTCACCGATCTGCTGCGCGGGCAGTGGGGGTTCGACGGGGTCGTGGTCGCCGACTACTTCTCGGTGCTGTTCCTGCAGACGATGCACGCGGTCGCCGCGAGCCCCGCCGAGGCGGCCCGTCTCGCGCTGACGGCCGGGATCGACGTCGAACTCCCGAACGCCGAGGCCTACGCGGAGCCGCTCCTCGCGCTGATGCGCACCGGGGGCATCGACGAGGCGATCGTCGACCGTGCCGTGGCGCGAGTGCTCGCCCAGAAGGAGCGGCTGGGGCTTCTGGACGAGACCTTCGACGCGGCGCCGCGAAGCGCGGACCTCGACGGCCCCGCGCACCGCGCGGCGGCCCGTCGGCTCGCCGAGGAGTCGGTCGTGCTCCTCTCCAACGACGGCGTCCTGCCGCTGCGCTCGCCGCAGCGCATCGCCGCCATCGGGCCGAACGCGGCGTCGGCCGAGGCGCTCATGGGCTGCTATTCGTTCGCGAACCACGTCCTCGCACACCACCCCGGCGTCGAGTTCGGCTTCGAGATCCCGACCGTGCTCGACGCCCTGCGGTCCGAGTTCCCCCAGTCCGAGATCGTCCACGCCGAAGGGTGCGACGTCGAGGGAGAGGACCGCAGCCGCATCCCCGACGCCGTCGCCGCGGCGAGGGATGCCGATGTCGCGGTCGTCGTCGTCGGCGACCGCGCGGGGCTCTTCGGGCGCGGCACGGTCGGCGAGGGCAACGACGTGGAGAGCCTGGAGCTGCCCGGAGTGCAGCGGGAACTCGTCCAGGCGGTCGCCGCGACAGGCACCCCGGTCGTGCTCGTCCTGCTGACCGGCCGTCCGTACGCGATCGACTGGGCGCTGGATGCGCCCGGCGCCCCGGCGGCCGTCGTCCAGTCCTTCTTCCCCGGTGAAGAGGGCGCACCCGCGCTCGCTTCCCTCCTGTCCGGGGCGAGCGTGCCGAGCGGCCGTCTGCCGGTGTCCCTGCCACGGTCGGCGGGATCGCAGCCGTACTCGTACCTGCACCCGATCCTCGGCGGTCCGAGCGACGTCACCAGCGCGAGCAGCGCCCCGGTGCGTCCGTTCGGCTTCGGGCTCAGCTACACGACGTTCAGTCACACCGACCTGCGCGTCGACGGTGCCGCGCCGGCCGGCGACTCGTTCCGCGCCACCGTCCGCGTGCGCAACGACGGCGAGCGCGACGGCACCGACGTCGTGCAGCTCTACGCCCGCGACGTCTCCGCCTCGGTGACGCGTCCGGTCGCGCAGCTGCTCGGCTACGCCCGGGTGGACCTTCCGGCCGGGGCGGAGCGCGACGTGGTGTTCGACGTGCCGTCCACGCGCCTGGCCTTCACCTCACGGGCGGGAACGCGCATCGTCGAGCCCGGCACTGTGGAACTGTGGGTCGGACCGTCGTGCGCCGCGCGCGAGGCGAGCGCGGTGATCGAGCTGACCGGAGACGTGCACGTCGTCGGATCGGCCGACCGCCGGGTGACGGACGTCGCGGTCCTCGCCGCGGTGCCGATCGGATGAGGCACCGCGGCCGCAGGCGGGAGTAACGTCGGAGCCACCGGCGCGCACGGCGCCGGGAGGAAGGCCGCCACATGTCGATCTCGACCGAATCCCCGTCCCGGACGGATGCCGACCTCCAGGCGATGGCGCGCGACCATCTCTGGATGCACTTCTCCCGCCAGTCGGTCATGACCGAAGGCCCCGGGGTGCCGATCATCGTGAAGGGCGAGGGGCACCGCATCTGGGATTCGACCGGCAAGGAGTACATCGACGGTCTCGCCGGTCTCTTCGTCGTCAACGCCGGACACGGTCGGCGCCGGCTCGCGGAGGCTGCTGCCCGTCAGGCCGAGCAGCTCGCGTTCTTCCCGATCTGGTCCTACGCCCACCCCGCCGCGATCGAGCTGGCCGACCGGATCGCCGATCTCGCGCCGGGTGACCTCAACCACGTCTTCTTCTCCGCCGGCGGCGGGGAGGCGGTCGAGACTGCGTTCAAGCTCGCGAAGCACTACTGGAAGCTCGTCGGGCGCCCCACGAAGCACAAGGTGATCTCGCGCTTCATCGCGTACCACGGCACGCCGCAGGGCGCGCTCGCGATCACGGGCCTGCCGGGAATGAAATCCATGTTCGAACCCGTGGTCCCCGGCGGGTTCCGCGTGCCGAACACCAACTACTACCGTGCGGGCGAGATGGGCTTCGCCGGAGGCACTCCGGAGGAGTTCGGCGTCTGGGCGGCCGACCGCATCGAGGAGATGATCAACTTCGAGGGTCCCGACACGGTCGCCGCCGTGTTCCTCGAGCCGGTTCAGAACTCCGGCGGATGCTTCCCCCCGCCGGCCGGCTACTTCCAGCGCGTCCGCGAGATCTGCGACAAGTACGACGTGCTCCTGGTCTCGGACGAGGTCATCTGCGCGTTCGGGCGGCTCGGACAGTACTTCGGCGCCGACGTCTACGGCTATCAGCCCGACATGATCACGTTCGCGAAGGCGGTCACGAGCGGCTACTCGCCCCTGGGCGGCACGATCGTGAGCGACCGCATCTACGAGCCGTTCGCCCACGGCCAGGCCTCGTTCCCGCACGGCTACACGTTCGGCGGGCACCCGGTCTCGTCCGCGGTCGCGCTGGAGAACCTCGACATCTTCGAGGAGGAAGGGCTGCTGGCCCACGTCCGCGAGAACTCTCCGGTCTTCCGGTCGACGCTCGAGCGGCTCGGCGACCTGCCGATCGTCGGCGACGTCCGAGGCGACGGATACTTCTTCGGCATCGAGCTCGTGAAGGACAAGGCGACGAAGGAGACCTTCGACGACGACGAGTCCGAGCGGCTGCTGCGCGGCTTCCTCTCCAAGGCGCTCTTCGACGCGGGCCTGTACTGCCGCGCCGATGACCGCGGCGATCCCGTGATCCAGCTGGCGCCGCCGCTCACGATCGGCCCGTCCGAGTTCGATCAGATCGAGCAGATCCTGCGGAGCGTCCTCACCGAGGCCTGGTCGCGGCTCTGAGGCGCGGCATCCGATCGGGAATACCCGCCCGGCGGGCGCGTTCCACCCCGCATGACACGCTTCGGAATCATCGGCGCAGGACATATCGGCTCGACCCTCGCCCGGGGACTCGTGGACCGCGGCCACGATGTGGTCATCAGCAACTCGCGCGGCCCCGCGTCGCTGCAGGAGCTCGTGGCCGAGCTCGGCGAGCACGCCCAAGCGGGCACCGTGACGGATGCCGCGACCCAGGGTGAGGTCGTGATCGTGACCGTCCCCCTCAAGGCCTATCAAGAGGTGCCCGTCGCACCGCTTGCCGGCAAGATCGTGCTGGACACCAACAACTACTACTGGGAGCGCGACGGCCGGATCGCCGCGCTCGAGGAGAAGACCACGACCACGAGCGGGATGCTCCAGGAGCACCTGCCCGAGTCGAAGGTCGTGAAGGCGTTCAACCACATCATGTCGGGACAGATCCTCACCGACGGCTCGCCCGCGGGAACGCCCGGTCGCCGAGCTCTCGCGACCTCGAGCGATCACGCGGACGCCGTCGCATTCGTGACCGCGCTGTACGACGAGTTCGGATTCGACACGGTGAACGCCGGACCGCTCTCGGAGAGCTGGCGGGTCGAGCGCGATCAGCCCGCGTACGTGGTGCGGCAGGACCGTGACGAGCTCGAGGCCAACCTGGCACGCGCCACGCGCTGACAGGGCATATGGTGGCCACGTGGGCACCATCTACTACGGAGGATCGGCGACCCCGATCCACATCGAGGACCGCGCGCTGGCGCATCTGAAGGTCGTCATCGCGACCAAGCTGCGGCGGAGCGAGAGTTTCACCGTCACGTGGCGCCACCCCGACGATCAGCCGCGTGGGCGCACCACGATCTGGCTGCACCCGTCGATCCCGCTCCGGTTCGTGTTCGACGACCCCGAGCCGACGAATCTGAGCCGGGAGTGGATCGAGGAGCTCGCGAGTTCGGCGAACTCCTCCGGCGGCATCACGCTCATCGCCGAGCACTTCGACACCGGCCCGATCCCCGTCATCGGCGAGGACGGGGAGCAGGATGCCGACATCTCGGTCGGCAAGGTCGAAGTGGATGAGCTCACGATCGACAAACTCACCGTGGCGGGCAACGACGTGCCGCAGAACCCTGCGGACGAGGCGGCGGAAGTACTCCGCACGAGCGAGATGCCGGCTCAGCCCGAGCGCTGACCCGGACGGATCACTCTTCGGCCGGCGTGTCCTCGGTCGGCTCGGGAGTGATGGTCAGACCGTTCGGGCCGCTCGCGGCCTGCATGAGGTCTTCGATCCACGCCCGGTTGATGCGCGGGTTGCGGCTGCCGAAGAAGTGGAACTGGATCGGCACGGACGGGTGCATCCAGAAGCTGCGCCGACCGCTGCCGTCACCGACCTCGACGTCGAACATGAACGCCTCGGTGCGCCGGAGCTTGTTCATCACGACGATCCGCAGATGTGCCAGCGTGCGATCGTCGATATCGACCGAATTCGCCATCGTGTCGTAGATGAACCTGCCCATGGTGCGAGCCTACTTCGTGGAGCGGACAGCCCGCCTCATCGCGGGGCGAATGCCGCGCGGAACAGGGCGCGCGCTCGGCGGGCGGCCTCGGCGCGGGCGGGCGGATCGGTCCGGGCGATCTCCGTGGCCAGCATCCCGGTGGCCATCGTGACGTCCTCGACCTCGACGTGCGCGCCGATGTGCCCGAGCGCCTGCTCCCGCTCCAGGAGACGCTCTGCGACATCGGCGAACCGCGCGCCCAGGCGGGCGACCCTCGGATCGTGCGGGTCCGCCGCGATCATCTCGATGAAGGCGGTGGAGACCATGGCCTGCTGCACCACGCGATCCAGGAGGTCCTCCATCGTGCGATCCGACGGCGAGGTGTACTCCTCCAGGTCGGTCAGGTTCTCGTCGTAGACGGCCACCGCGAGTGAGACGCGGTCGGGGAAGTGCCGGTACAGACTCCCCTGCCCGACGCCGGCGCGCTTCGCGACCGCGCTGAGCGGCGCATTCAGACCGTCCTCGGCGAAGACCTCGCGCGCGGCCGCGATCAGCGCAGCACGATTGTCCGCCGCGGCAGCGGGGCCGCGGTTGGGTTTCCTCGCCTCTGGCTGGAAGGTCGGCATCCGTGTAGCCTATAACCGGACATTGCTGTCCGGTTAGAAAGGACCCGACCATGACCCGCTCAGCCCTCACCGCCGACTCCTCGATCGCCGCCTGGCTCGAAGACCCGATCGGCAACGCGATCCTCACCGAGCTGCTCGCGCAGGGCGGACAGTCCCCGGAGGTCTTCAAGCCCATCAAGCGGCTCGCGATCAAGCGCCTCGTCAAGATGAGCCGGGGGGCGTTCACGCAGGAGATGCTCGACGACCTCGTCCGCCGCGCTGCGGCCGGCGATGCGCCGGAGGCGACGACGGCACCGGATGCCGGTCCCGCGGCATCCGAGACGGTCCCGGCAGCACCGGCCCTGCGCGAGTGGACCGAGCGCATCGATCAGGGCCGCTTCAGCGGCAGGACCGTGATCGTGACGGGAGCAGGCTCCGGGATCGGCCGGGCGACCGCCTCCCGCGTCGCACGCGAGGGCGGCTGGGTGATCGCGGTGGACGTCAGCCAGGAGCGGCTGGATGCCTTCGTCGCGGACCACCCGGAAGCCGACATCGTCGCCCTCACCGCCGACATCACCGATGACGACGGCGTCGCCCGCATCGTCGCGGCAGCCGGCGCCACGATCGACGCCCTGGCGAACATCGCCGGGATCATGGACGACATGACCCCGATCGGCGAAGTGTCCGATGCCGTCTGGGAGCGGGTGTTCCGGGTGAACGTCACCGGCACGATGAAGCTCATGCGCGCGGTGATCCCCACGATGCTCGCCCAGGGCGGCGGGTCGATCGTGAACACCGCATCCGAGGCTGCTCTGCGCGGTTCGGCCGCCGGCGTGGCCTACACCGCGTCCAAGCACGCGGTCGCCGGGCTGACCAAGAGCAGCGCCTTCATGTACGGCCTGAGCGGCATCCGCGTGAACGCCGTCGCCCCCGGCCCCACGATCACGAACATCGAGGCGAGCTTCGGCTCGCCGCTCGGCGCCGAGCGCGTGCAGACGGCGATGGCGATCATGCCCGACCCCGCGGAGCCGGAAGCGCTCGCGGCGTCCATCACTTTCCTGCTGAGCGATGACGGTGTGAACGTCAACGGCATCGTCATGGCCAGCGACGGCGGGTGGTCCGCCGCCTGATCGGCGCGGTGTCAGGATGCCGCGCGACGGCGCATGATCAGTCCCGCCGAGACCGTCGCGGCGAGCACGAGCACCACGAACACCAGCAGGACGGCCAGCGGCGGGGCGAAGGACAGCCCGGCACCGACGGCGAGGACGGGGATCACCGGGCCGAGGTACGCGATCAGGAACAACAGCGCGACCGTCTCTCCGGAGTGCCCCGGCTCGGCGATCGCGAGCGAGGTGCCGATCGCCCCTCGGAAGAGCAGACCGACGCCGAGCCCCGCGATCACCCCGCCGCCGAGGAACAGGGCGATCTGCACGAGGATCGCCCCCGTAGCGACACCCACGAGACCCACGGTGCACGCGAGGACGGCCACCGTCAGCTGCGTCCGCAGCCGCGCTCCGGCGAGCGCGAGCTGGCCCACCGCCGACGCCCCGAAGATCGCGAAGACGCTGATCCCCGCCAGCAGGTGGTCGCGGTCCTCGAACTCGCCGCCGAGGAAAGTGGGGATGAGCGAGCTGAACCGCCCGAACACCGCGAAGCCCGCAAACGCACCGGACGCGGCCACGAGGAAGATGGACCGGTCCGCGCGCGGCACGGAGAGCTTCTGCGGGCGGTAGCGAGGTGCCTTTGCGGGTCGCGCCACCGTCTCCGGCACCGCCGCGACGGCGACCAGCGCAACGGTGAGGAGCACGAGGAAGAGGACGTGCGGGAGCACGAGCGGGTCGGGGAGCACTTCGGCCATCGCTCCCCCGATGAGGGAGCCGAGCGCCAGTCCGCCGAGGTTCGCTGCACCCGCGACCGACGTGGCGAACGCCGGCTTCTCGGTGGGGGCAGCGACCGCGCGCACTTCGCCGAGGTACGCCGTCGCGGTCGCCGACATGATGCCGATGCTCACTCCGTTGACCAGGCGCGCGGCCACGAGCCCCGCGGTCTCCGGCCAGGCCAGGAACATCACGCCCGACACGAGCGAGATCGCGACGGCGATCAGGATCATCGGGCGGCGCCCGAACCAGTCGCTGATGTGGCCGAACAAGTACAGGCTCACGATCACCCCGACCGCGTAGGCGGAGTAGATGACGGTCACAAGGCTCACCGGGAAGCCGTCGCTCTGCTCGTACAACGGGTACAGCGGGGTCGGCACGGTCGAATAGGCCATCGTCGCAGCGAAGACCGCGGCGACGATCCAGAAGCCGGCTCGGGCTGAGGCGTGGGGCATCATCGCCCGGACCGTTCGATCACGCCGCTCAGCGTAGTGCGTCGGCTACAGCCCGACGAGCTCCGCGCTGCGGTCCCACAGACGCCGGGCGAGATCGGCATCCGCCGCCTGCGGATTGGTCCGCGCGACCTTCAGCTTCTCGTAGTACTCACCCGAGGCCCAGTCCGTCCCCGGCGTGGTCTCGGCCAGCCAGAGGAGCGTCTGCGCGCCGCGGTCGGCGGAGATGAGCCCGAAGGCGTGGCGGAGGGGCGTCTGGTACACCCAGCGCATGGCGCTCGTCGACTCCGACGCGAAGTTCGTCGCGACCGGGCCGGGATGGAAAGCCGCCGCCGACAACCCCTGCGCATGGAACCGCCGATGCAGCTCCTTCGTGAACAGGATGTTCGCGAGCTTCGCGTCGCCGTACGCCTTGTTCGCGGAGAACCGGCGCTCGTTCTGGAGATCGTCCAGCTGGATGTCGCCGAACAGGCGCGCGGCGGCACTCGAGGTCGTGATGACGCACGCCCGCGCCGCCAGTAGCGAGGGCATGAGCAGATTCGTGAGGAGGAACGGCGCCAGGTGGTCCACCTGCAGGGTCTTCTCGAAGCCGTCGACCGTCGGGGTGCGGTCACCGAAGACCCCGCCGGCGTTGTTGACCAGGACGTCGACGGCATCGACCTCCTCGTCGATGCGCGCGGCGAGCGCCCGCACCTCGCTCAGATCGGCGAAGTCCGCTGCGAAGGCGGGACTGTCCAGCTCCGCCCCGATCCGGCGGGTCTTCTCGGGTGAGCGCCCCACCAGGACCAGCCGGTGACCGCGCTCGGCGAGCCTGCGGGCCGCAGCGGCGCCGATGCCGTCGCTCGCCCCCGTGATGACGATCGTCTTGGTCTGCTCTCCGGTGCTCATCACTTCGACCCTCGCACGGATCGGGGGCGCAGGGGTCACGACGAGGGACCTTCGGCCCTTCGGACGGCGTGCGCGCTCCCGTACCGTGCGAAACGGCGGCGCATGGAGCACCGCGGTCCGGGAGGAGGCCCGTCGTGGAGACGATCGTGCTGGGATTCGACGGCAGCCCGTCCTCGATGGTGGCACTGGACTGGGTGGCGGAGCGCGCCGCCGCGGGACCCCGCCGGGTCGAGGTCGTCATGATCGGCGGCACCCTCCTTCAAGACGACTTCGGCCGCGACGCCGGGCTGATCGAGGCCGAACGGCGCCTGCGCGACCGCGCGCCCGACGCCGAGGTCGATGCGCATCGCTTCACGGGGCGGATGCCGGACGCCCTGCTCGAGCGCGCGCGGGGCGCCGATCTGCTGGTGATCGGGTCCCACCGAGGTCGGCCCCTGTGGTCGGCGGTGGCCGCCTGGATGCCGCTGCGTGTCGCCTCCCGGACTCGCACCGCCCTCGCGGTGATCCCCGACGACTGGCCCGAGCGCTGGACGACGAACGCCGGCGGCGTGGTCGTCGGCGTGGACGATGACGACTCGTCGCTCGCCGCGGTCGACTTCGCGGCAGCCGAGGCCGCCGCGGCGGGTGTCCGTCTCACCCTCGTGCATACGTGGGCGATGCCGGTCCCGCAGATGGAGGGATCCGTCGCGCTGCTCGCCTCGCCGATCGAGACGCGTGCCACGCATCGTCGGGTGATCCGCGACGCGATCACCCGCGCCCGCGCGGCGCATCCCGATCTGCTCACCGAGCAGATCATCGAGCAGACGAGCCCGGCCACGGCGCTGCTACGGGCCTCCCGGGCGGCGAATCTGCTCGTGCTCGGCACGCACCATCGCACACTCTTCACCGGCGCCGTCCTCGGATCGACCGGACAGGACGTGCTGTCCCAGGCGCACGTCCCGGTGTGCGTCGTCCCGAGCGCGAGGACCGACTCGGTGTGAGAGGGCTCTGGCTAGACTCGCCTGGACGGGAGGTCGCCGTGTCGCGGACCGATCAGCATGCGCAGGTCGACGACGACCGCGCGGATCGGCGACTGCGAGATCTGCTGCGGGCGACGACATCCGTCGTGGAGCGCCTCGACCTCGAGATCGTGCTCCGCCGAATCGTGGAGTCGGCGATGAACCTCGTCGGCGCGCGGTACGGCGCTCTGGGCGTCATCGCGGCCGACGGCGACGGTCTGGAGCGGTTCATCCACGTCGGCGTCGATGCGGCGACCGTCGCCCACATCGGTCACCTGCCGGCCGGACGCGGACTGCTCGGTGCCGTGATCGCCGATCGTGCCCCCATCCGCCTCGAGAACCTGACCGCCGATCCCCGCTCGGTGGGCTTCCCCGCCCACCACCCGGCGATGGATGCGTTCCTCGGGGTGCCGATCCGCGTCGGCGAGCAGGTCTACGGCAACCTCTACCTGGCCGAGAGCGACCACGGCCCCTTCACCGGGGACGACGAGGAGCTCGTGGTCGCGCTCGCCGCGAGCGCCGGCATCGCGATCGAGAACGCCCGACTGTTCGACATCACCCGCTCACGCGAGGCGTGGAGCGCGACGACCGCCGACGTGATGGCGGCGATGCTGGATGCCGACACCGAAGACGTCCTCGAGGTGATCGCCGACCACGTCGGCGCACTGATGGACGTGGACCTCGTCGCGGTCATGGTCCCGCACGGCGACGAGGAGTTCCGGGTGACGACGGTGCGCGGTGCGGCCGGCACGGCTCCCGGCGCACCGGCCCGCGGCGAGATCCTTCCCGCCGCGGGCACGCTCGCTGCGCGGGCGCTGTCGACCCGCCGGGCGGCGAGCGTGGACGCGCAGAGCCTGCCGGACGGCCGGAGCGACCGCGGCCCCACCGTCGCGATCCCGCTGTTCGCCGCAGACGAGCCCCTCGGCGTGCTCACCGTCTCACGGCGCCCCAACGCCCCGGCCTTCACCGCCGTCGACCTCGACATGGCGTTCGCATTCGCGGGCCAGGCGGGGGTCGCGATCGAGGTGGTGCGGGCGCGCGAGGACCGGCGTCGGCTCGATCAGAGCCGGGATCGAGCCCGGATCGCGCGCGATCTGCATGACCATGTGATCCAGCGGCTCTTCGGAGCCGGTCTGTCCCTGCAGGCGGTGTCCACGACGGTGGATGCCGAGGCCGGAGCCGCGATCGAACGGCAGGTCGACGCCCTCGATGCCGCGATCAAGGACATCCGCACGGTGATCTTCGCTCTCGGCTCGGGCGACCGCACGCAGCGTCGCCTGCGCGACAGGATGCTCGACGTCGTCTCCGAGCTGTCCACCGGCATGCTCATGACGCCGCGCGTGACGTTCGCCGGGGCGCTGGACTCGCTCGTCTCGACGGGACTCGCGGACGAGCTGACCGCGGTGCTGCGCGAGTGTCTGACGAATGTGGCCAAGCACGCACAGGCACAGAGCGTCGAAGTCGCTCTGAGCATCGAGTCGGGAATCGTCACCCTCACGGTCGTGGACGACGGGCGCGGCATCCCGTCGGATGTGCACATGAGCGGGCTCGCCAACATGATCGAGCGCGCCGCGCTGCTCGGCGGAACGTGCACGATCTCCCCGGGACCCGAGGGAGGCACCCGGGTGCGGTGGACGGTGCCGGCGACGACGGAAGGACGGGCGGGATGATCCGCGTATTCCTGGTGGACGATCACGAGATCGTGCGGCGCGGGATCGCGCAGCTCGTCGACACCGAACCCGATCTGACCGTCGTCGGCGAAGCCGGCTCGGTACACGAAGCGGGGCGCCGGATCGAAGCCACGCTGCCGGATGTGGCGGTCCTCGACGTCCGCCTCCCCGACGGCAACGGCATCGACCTCTGCCGGGACGTGCGTTCGGCGCATCCCGAGATCTCCTGCCTGATCCTCACGGCGTACGACGACGACGACGCCCTGCGCTCGGCCGTCCTGGCGGGGGCGAGCGGCTACGTCCTGAAGGACATCCGCAGCCGGGCACTGATCGACGCCATCCGGCGGGTCGCGTCCGGGCGCACGATCCAGCCGCCAGCCGTGCTGCAGCAGGCGGCGAGCGCGCTCGCGCCGGCGGCGCGCGAAGAAGCGGTCGCACCCGCACTGTCGCTGCGAGAGGGTCAGGTGCTCTCGCTGATCGCGGAAGGGCTGACCAACCGCGAGATCGGCGAGCGCCTCGGGCTCGCCGAGAAGACGGTCAAGAACTACGTGAGCGGGTTGCTGGCCAAGCTGGGCATGGAGCGGCGCACACAAGCCGCCGTCTACGGCGCGGAGCACCGTCGCGAGCGCTCCTGACCGGCGGGACCTTCGGCCCTGGGCGTCATCGGAGCACTCGGGTTGACTCGGTATCACCGCATCGGAGCACGCGCTTCGAGGTCGATCGAGGAGGCCACCGTGGATGTCGAAGACGACGTCGTCACCGAGATGACGCCCGAGGAGTGCTGGCACCTGCTCGCGCACGCGCAGCTCGGCAGACTCGCGCTCAGTGTGCGCGATGACGTGGACATCTTCCCGATCAACTTCGTCGCGCACGACGGCGCCCTCTACTTCCGGACCTCCCCGGGCTCGAAGCTCGCGGAGTTGACCGCGAATCCGCGCGTGGCGCTGGAAGCCGATCGGTACGACGACGAGGTCGCGGCCAGTGTCGTGGCGAAAGGCGTCGCGGAGCGCCTCGATGCGCAGGACGACATCGACCGCGCCGACACGCTGGGTCTGGAGCCGTGGATTCCGACGCTCAAGTACCGCTGGGTGCGCATCACCCCGACCCGTCTCTCCGGCCGCCGGTTCCGCCGCGCACCCGAGCCGGACCGCTACGCCGTCGTCGACGGCGGCCCGACGAGCTGACACCCGACCGCGATGTCAGTGCGTCGGACGCGGCGGGAAGTGCGGGATCGGGATCGGCCCCGTCTCGGCGCGACCGGGCCGCTGGTCTCCGCGTTCGGGCGGACGGATCGGCTCGTGCGACCCGGTCGTGGTGACCGGGTCGGCTGAGGCGGGGGCGGATGCCGCCCCCTTGCGGAACCGCCGGCCGGTGACCGAAGCCGGAGTGATGCGCACGAAGTCGTGCTTCTCGGTCGGGCTCGCGGACCGCAGCTTCTCGACGCCGGATTCATGGATCTCGGCATCCGAGTCGAGGCGTGCGGCCGATCCGCGGAGGACGACGCTCCAGTGCGAGAGCGGATCCTCGCCGTCGATCTCGAACGCGACGCCGGGGTGCGCCGCGATGTCCATGAGCTTGGACCCGGGCGCGGACCGGAGGAAGACGGACCCGCTGTGCACCGTGAAGTTCACCGGGAAGAGGTCGGGTGCGCCTTTGTCTCCCTCCACCGCGAGTCGTCCGAGGGACGTGCTCTCCAGCAGCCGCCAGCATTCGGTCGTGGTGAGGTGCTCGATGCCCTTGTCGTCGTCCGTCATGGCGGACTCCTCTCACTCACCCCCCAGTCCACTCCGATCCGGCTCTGTTCGCTAGGCCGAAGGTCCTCCGCCCCCTCCGCTCCCTTCTCCTCTGTCCCGCGTTCCGCCCCGAGATGGTGGGTTCTCCGCCGAGATGGTGCCTCCTCCGCCGAGATGGTGGGTTTCCCCCCGAGATGGTGCACACCACCTCGGCGGGAAAGGGACCACCTCGGCGGGAAAGGGACCACCTCGGCGGGAAAGGGACCACCTCGGGCGAAATGGGACCACCTCGGAGGAAAGGGACCACCTCGGGAGACAAGGGACCACCTCGGAGGAAAGGGACCACCACGGGAGAAAAGGGACCACCA
>JASBUD010000342.1 GCA_030148105.1 Microbacterium sp.
CCGGCGCCTCGGCAAGGAGCTGGACCTGTTCTCGTTCCCGGAGGAGATCGGCTCGGGCCTCTCCGTCTGGCACCCGCGCGGCGGCATCGTCCGTCAGGAGATGGAGCAGCATGCGCTCCGCCGCCACCGTGCGGCGGGCTACACGTACGTGTACACGCCGCACATCACCAAGCGGGACCTCTTCATCGAGTCCAATCACCTCGTCACGTACGCGGAGGGAATGTTCCCGCCGATCCGCATGGACGAGGAGCGCGACGAGAACGGCGAGATCACGAAGCAGGGCGTGGACTACTACCTCAAGCCCATGAACTGCCCGATGCACATCCTCATCTACCGCGAGCGGGCGCGCAGCTACCGGGATCTGCCGATGCGCCTCGCCGAGAACGGCACGGTGTACCGCAACGAGCTCTCCGGCGCACTGCACGGCCTCACTCGCGTCCGTGGGTTCACCCAGGACGACGCGCACCTGTTCGTGACTCCGGAGCAGCTCGAAGGGGAGGTGTCGAAGGTCCTCGAGTTCGTGCTGTCGCTTCTGCGCGACTTCGGGTTGAGCGACTTCGAGCTCGAGCTGTCGATGCGCGACGACGAGAAGGCCAAATGGATCGGTGACGAGGCGCACTGGGCGGAGGCGACGGATGCGCTGCGACGCGTCGCGCTGGCCAGCGGACTGAAGCTCACCGAAGTCCCCGGCGAAGCGGCCTTCTACGGACCGAAGATCGACCTGAAGGTCAAGGATGCCATCGGGCGCACCTGGCAGCTGTCGACCGTCCAGCTGGACTTCAACCTTCCCGAGCGGTTCGATCTGGAGTTCACCGACCGTGACGGGCTGAAGAAGCGGCCGGTCATGATCCACCGGGCGCTGATGGGTTCGATCGAGCGCTTCTTCGCGATCCTCCTCGAGCACTACGCCGGCGCGTTCCCGGTGTGGCTCTCGCCGGTGCAGGTGGTCGGCATCCCCGTCGCCGAGCAGTACGGCGACTACCTCGACGAGATCGTCGCGCGTCTGGTCGCCGAGGGCGTGCGCGCCGAGGTCGACCACAGCGATGACCGCATGCAGAAGAAGATCCGCACGCACACCACCCAGAAGGTCCCGCTGCAGCTGATCGCGGGTGAGCAGGATCGTGCCGGCGGTACCGTGTCCTTCCGGTTCCGCGACGGAACGCAGCAGAACGGCATCCCCGTGGCGGATGCCGTGCAGCGCATCCTGCGGGCGATCGAGGACCGCACGCTGGTGGACACGGCCGAGGATCTGGCATGAGCGACGAGGGACTCGTTGAGGCGGCCCGGCTCGCCGGAGTCCCCGACCAGTTCCAGCGACTGTGGACCCCGCACCGGATGGCTTACATCCAGGCGGGTCCGCAGCCTCTGCGCGACGCATGTCCCTTCTGCGCGGCGCCCGAGAAATCGGACGAGGACGGGCTGATCGTGCACCGTGGGCACTCCGCCTACGTGCTGCTGAACCTGTTCCCGTACAACTCAGGCCACCTTCTCGTCTGCCCGTACCGGCACATCGGCCAGTACGACGAGGCCTCTGCCGAAGAGGTCGCGGAGATCGGCGCGCTGACGCAGACCGGGATGCGGGTGCTGCGCGAGGTCTCCCGCTGCGACGGGTTCAACATCGGCATGAACCAGGGCGCCGTCGCCGGCGCGGGCGTGGACGAGCACCTGCATCAGCACATCGTGCCGCGCTGGAGCGCGGATGCGAACTTCTGCCCGAACATCGCCAGGACCAAGGCACTGCCGCAGTTGCTGGGCGAAGTCCGCCGGGCGGTCGCCGAGGCCTGGCCGACAGCCTGAACCTGCTCAGCGGACCTGGCGGACCGCGAACTGCAGGCGCGGGCGGGCGTAGGACTCCTGCGCCTCGACGAGCTGGAGTTCGCGCTCGCCCGACTCGTACGTGAGCTGCAGCAGGTCGAACACGCTCGAGGTGGTCCGCGCCAGCGCATCCGCGGCGTCCCCGCCGGCACGCAGGTGCGCGGTGAACAGGGCCGCCGTGACGTCGCCCGATCCGTTGGCCTTCATGGGGATGAGCGGCGTCTGCACGATCCACGCGCCGTCGTCGGTCACCGCGAGCATCTCGATCGTGCCGTCGGGGCGGTCCGGCTGCTCGACGCTCGTGACGAGCACCGTACGCGGGCCCGTGGCGCGGATCAGGTCGACCGACGCGAGGGTCTCCGCGAGGGTGCGCGGCTCCGTCCCGGTGAGGAAGCCGAGTTCGAACTGGTTCGGCGTCAGGATGTCCGCGGCCGGCACGACCCGGTCGCGCAGCAGGATCGGGATGGCGGGTGCGACGAAGCAGCCGGACTTCGCATTCCCCATGACGGGGTCGCACGCGTAGACCGCAGACGGGTTCGCAGCCTTCACGCGGGTCACGGCATCCAGGATCACGTCGGCGATTCCCTCGCCGCCCTGGTAGCCCGAGAGGATCACGTCGATCTGCGGGAAGACGCCGCGGTCCTCGATTCCGGCGATGACCTCGCGCACGTCCTCGGGCGCGATGAGCGGTCCGCGCCACGCGCCGTACCCCGTGTGATTGGAGAAGTTCACCGTGTACACCGGCAGGACCTCGACGCCGATGCGCTGAAGCGGGAACACTGCGGCGGAGTTGCCGACATGGCCGTACGCGACCGCGGACTGGATGGAGAGGATCTTCACCGCTCGATCATGCCACTTCGCGTGTGCCGGGTCGCTGAGCCGACGCGCGGACCGCGGCGGCGATGTCGGTCGCCAAGTGCTCGGCATCCGCGTCGTCGAGGTCGTGGACGGTGAGACGAAGCCGATCGGATGCCGCTCCCGGCGACAGCCGGAACTCCTCACCGCTGCGGGCGAGCCACCCGCGGCGCATGAGCCGCTGGACGACGTCATCGGCCGCGACCGGCAGCTCCACCCACAGATTCAGACCGTCGCGCGCGATCGTGGGAACGCCGTGCGCGGTGAGCCGGGCGGCGAACGCGACGTTGCGGGCGGCGTAGTGCGCAGCGGCCGAAGCGATCTTCCCGCGCACGTCGGCGTCCGTCATGAGGGCGAGCACGAGCCGCTGCAGCAAGTGGCTCACCCACGTCGTCCCGGGGGTCAGACGGGTCGCCAACCCGGCCGCGGTGTCGGGGTCGGACGCCGTCACGGCCAGGCACATGTCGGGCCCCAGGAACTTCGAGACCGAGCGGATCACGGCCCACCGCCGCTGATGCGGACCGATCAGAGAGTGCAGGGGTCGCTGAGAGAGCATCGAGAAGTGATCGTCCTCGATCACGAGGACGTAGGGATGGGCGCGCAGCTCGTCGCGGAGGGCCGCGGCCCGCGCGGCCGTGAGGCTCGCCCCGGTCGGGTTCTGCGCGCGCGGCGTGCAGATGATCGCCCGGACCCCGCGTTCGAGCGCCGCGCGCAACCCTTCGACGGTCATGCCCTCGTCGTCCACGGGGATGCCGACCGGCCGGTAGCCGCCGACCCGCACGGTGTGGATCGCGGCGAGGAAGCAGGGATCCTCCAGACCGACCGCGTCATCGCGCGTGAGCGCCTGTGCGAGCAGGCGCTCGATCGCGTCCGCGGCGCCGCTCGTGATCGTCAGGCGCGCGGGGGCGCCCGGGGGAGTGGCGTCGCTCATCCACTTCGCCGCCCAGCGCTCCAGGTCGGGATCGATCACCGGCTCGCCGTACAGCACGGGACGCCCCGCCATCGCCACGAGCGCGCGCGCCGGGTCGGGCACGAACTCCGGATCGGGATTGCCCGTCGCGACATCCCGCAGAACGCTGTCGCCGGCGAAACCCTCCTGCGGGACGGGCCGAGGATCTGCGACCGTCGTTCCGCCTCGTCCCTTGGTCACGACGAGGCCGGCCTGCGCGAGCTGGCGGTAGGCCGATGCGACGGTGTTGCGGTTGACGCCGAGCCCCTCCGCGAGGGTGCGCACCGGCGGCAGAGCGTCTCCGGCACGCAGCGCGCCGCGCTCGACCAGCGCCCGCACCGCATCGGCGATGTCGGCGGCGGAACGCCCGCGGATCAGGTTCATCAGCTCGGCATCCATCGGCCCGATTCTACGTCGCGGTACATGATATCTTTTGGCCTAGGCCAAAACTCGACCGCGCCGCCCGCGCCTCTGCGCGTCCGCCGAAAGGATCCCTCGTGAGCACACCCCAGTCCGGAACCAGCCGCGTCAAGCGCGGTCTCGCCGAGATGCTGAAGGGCGGCGTGATCATGGACGTCGTGACCGCCGAGCAGGCCAAGATCGCCGAGGACGCCGGAGCCGTCGCCGTCATGGCCCTCGAGCGGGTCCCCGCCGACATCCGCGCCGAGGGCGGGGTGTCCCGCATGAGCGATCCCGACATGATCGAGAGCATCATCTCGTCCGTGTCGATCCCGGTGATGGCCAAGGCCCGTATCGGCCACTTCGTCGAGGCGCAGGTGCTCCAGGAGCTCGGCGTGGACTACATCGACGAATCCGAGGTCCTCTCGCCCGCCGACTACGTCAACCACATCGACAAGTGGGGCTTCACGGTGCCGTTCGTGTGCGGAGCGACGAATCTGGGTGAGGCGCTGCGCCGCATCAACGAGGGCGCCGCGATGATCCGGTCGAAGGGTGAGGCGGGCACGGGCGACGTGTCGGAGGCCACGAAGCACATCCGCAAGATCTCCAGCGAGATCAACGTCCTCCGCTCGATGACGAAGGACGAGCTCTACGTCGCCGCCAAGGAGCTGCAGGCGCCGTATGAACTCGTGGCCGAGGTCGCCGAGACCGGATCGCTTCCCGTGGTGCTCTTCGTGGCCGGCGGCGTCGCGACCCCCGCCGACGCCGCGATGATGATGCAGCTCGGTGCGGACGGGGTCTTCGTCGGCTCCGGCATCTTCAAGTCGGGCAACCCCGCGCAGCGCGCTGCGGCGATCGTGAAGGCGACGACGTTCTTCGACGACGCCAAGGTCATCGCCGACGTGTCGCGCGGACTCGGCGAGGCGATGGTCGGCATCAACGTTTCGGACCTTCCGGCGCCGCACCGGCTCGCCGAGCGTGGCTGGTAACAGGCCGCGCGTCGGCGTCCTCGCCCTCCAGGGAGACGTGCGCGAGCACGTCCGCGTGCTGGAAGGCCTCGGCGCCGACGTCGGTCTGGTCAGACGACCGGAGGAGCTGGCGTCGGTGCGCGGGCTGGTCATCCCGGGCGGCGAGTCCAGCGTGATCGACAAGCTCTCGCGCGCGTTCGGAATGCAGGACCCGATCCGCACCGCGATCGCCGCGGGGATGCCGGTGTACGGCACGTGCGCCGGACTCATCCTGCTCGCCGACCGGATCATCGACGGCATCGGGGGTCAGGAGAGCTTCGGCGGCCTGGACATCGCGGTCCGCCGCAACGCCTTCGGAAGCCAGCTGGACTCCTTCGAGACGGATCTCGCGGTGCCGGAACTCGGAAACCCGCCCGTGCACGCCGTGTTCATCAGGGCGCCGGTGGTGGAGTCGGCGGGACCGTCGGTGCAGACGCTCGCGCGGCTGGACGACGGACGGATCGTCGCTGTGCGTCGCGACGCGCTGCTGGGCACGAGCTTTCACCCGGAGGTCACCGGCGAGCACCGGTTCCACGAGCTGTTCCTGCAGACCGTGCGTGCCGCCTGACCGGCGGGCGCACACCGGCTAGGTTTCTGGCATGACCGTGAACGAGTGGTGGCACGACCGCCCCGACGAGTTCGCGCTGTAGGCGCGGATGACCGCCTGGGTGGCGCTGCTGCGCGGAGTCAACGTCGGGGGAGTGACGATCCGCAATGCGGACCTCGTTTCGCTCATGCAGCTCGACCTCGGCCTGGAGGATGTCCGCACGTTCCTCGCGAGCGGCAATGCCGCCTTCACCGCGGATGCCGCCCCCGGGGCGCGCGGCGATCTGAAGCGTCGGATCGAAGCCGGCCTGCGCGAGCGGTTCGGCTACGACGCCTGGATCGTTCTGAAGACCCGCGACGAGGTCGAGGAGGCCCGGACCGGATTCCCGTTCGACGCTTCGGATGGGACCCGGCAGCCGTGGGTGGTGTTCGGCAGCGACGACGCCGTGCTGGACGAACTCGCGACCGCGGCGGCATCCCTCGACGCGGACGTGGATCCGGTCGCTCGGGGGCGTGGCGTCCTCTATTGGAATCCGGTGAAGGGCACGACGACGGACACACCGTTCGCGAAGCTGCTCGCGCGTGCGGCGTACCGCACCTCGACGACGAACCGGAACCTTCGGACGCTGGGAAGGATCCTCGCGCCGTGAGGAGCGCCGTCGCCGCGTAAACTGGAGGAATGTCCGGCCACTCCAAGTGGGCGACCACGAAGCACAAGAAGGCGATCATCGATTCGCGCCGTGCCAAGTCGTTCGCCAAGCTCATCAAGAACATCGAAGTCGCCGCCAAGATGGGCGGCGCAGACGTCTCGGGCAACCCGACGCTCTACGACGCCATCCAGAAGGCGAAGAAGACCTCGGTCCCGAATGACAACATCGACCGCGCCGTCAAGCGCGGTGCGGGCATCGGCGGCGAGGCCGTCGAGTACACGACGATCCTCTACGAAGGCTACGGACCCAACGGCGTGGCCCTCATGATCGAGTGCCTCACCGACAACAAGAACCGTGCGGCAGCCGAGGTTCGCACCGCACTCAGCCGGAACGGCGGCACGCTCGCCGATCCCGGGTCGGTTGCGTACAACTTCCACCGCAAAGGCGTGATCGTCGTCTCCGGCGAGGGCGCCGAGGAGGACGACGTGATGCTGGCGGC
>JASBUD010000022.1 GCA_030148105.1 Microbacterium sp.
CTGGTCGCGCAAGCGATGCAAATACGAAGCGCCGCCCATCGAGCGTCCGGCGCAGGCCGTACCCTACGCCGAACTGCACGTGCACTCGTCGTTCTCGTTCCTGGACGGCGCGTCCTCGCCGGAGGAGCTCGCCGAAGAGGCTGAGCGGCTGGGGCTGCACGCACTCGCGATCACCGATCACGACGGGTTCTACGGCATCGTGCGCTTCGCCGAAGCCGCCGAGGCGCTGCAGCTGAAGACCGTCTTCGGTGCCGAGCTGTCCCTCGAGCTGCCCAAACCGCAGAAGGGCGAGCCGGACCCGGCCGGTGCGCACCTGCTCGTCCTCGCCCGCGGCGAGGAGGGCTATCACCGGCTCGCGGCGGCGCTCACCCACGCGCAGCTTCAGGGGGCCGAGAAGGGCAAACCGCTCTACGACCTGGAGGAACTCGCCGATCAGGCGGGCGGAGACTGGGCGATCCTGACCGGCTGCCGCAAGGGGGCCGTGCGCCGGGCGCTCGTCGACGGCGGGGCCGGGGCCGCGGCATCCGCTCTGGATCGTCTCGTCGACCTGTTCGGGCCGGATGCCGTGCACGTCGAGCTGATCGACCACGGCAATCCGCTCGACACGCGACACAACGACGTGCTGGCGGGTCTGGCCGCCGAGCGCGGACTGCCGGTCCTCGCGAGCAACAACGTGCACTACGCCGTCCCCGAGCGCGCGCAGCTCGCCGCGGCGGTGGCCGCGGTGCGGGCGAACCGGGGGCTCGACGAACTCGACGGGTGGCTTCCGGCGCACGCGGGGGCGCACTTGCGCTCGGGGGCGGAGATGGCGGCGCGCTTCGCGCGGTATCCGGGCGCGGTCTCCCGCACCGTGATGCTCGCCGAAGAGCTCGCGTTCCCGCTCCGGCGCGCGAAACCCGCGCTGCCGAAGCAGAAGGTCCCCGACGGGCATACGCCGATGTCGTGGTTGCGGCACATCGTGTGGGAGGCGGTGCCGCGGAAGTACCCCGATCTGTCGGCGGAGAACCGCGAGCGGATCGAGAAGGAGCTCGCGGTCATCGAGGTGAAGGATTTTCCGGGGTACTTCCTCATCGTGTACGGGATCGTCCAGGAGGCGCGGCGGCGCGGCATCCTGTGCCAGGGGAGGGGGTCGGCGGCCAACAGCGCCGTCTGCTACCTGCTGGACATCACCGCGGTCGACTCGATCGCCTACCAGCTGCCGTTCGAGCGGTTCCTCTCGTCGCTGCGCGATGAAGAGCCCGACATCGACGTGGACTTCGACTCCGACCGGCGCGAGGAGATCATCCAGTGGGTGTACGGGCAGTACGGGCGCGAGCGGGCGGCGCAGGTCGCGAACGTGATCCAGTACCGGCCGAAGAACGCCGTCCGCGACATGGCCAAGGCGCTCGGGCACTCGCCCGGGCAGCAGGACGCCTGGTCGAAGCAGGTGGAGCGATGGGGGGCGACGCTGGAGAGCGGACCCGATCACGACATCCCCGACCAGGTGATCGAATACGCCGCCGAGCTGCTGAAAGCCCCCCGCCATCTCGGCATCCATTCCGGCGGCATGGTGCTCACCGACCGGCCCGTCGGCGAGGTGGTTCCGATCGAGCACGCGCGCATGGAGGACCGCACGGTCATCCAGTGGGACAAGGACGACGCGGCCTGGATGGGACTGGTGAAGTTCGACCTCCTCGGGCTCGGCATGCTCGCGGCGCTGCAGTACTGCTTCGACATGATCCGCGCCGCCACCGGTGAGGAGTGGGAGCTCTCCACGATCCCGAAAGAAGAGAAGGCCGTCTTCGACATGCTGTGCCGCGCCGATTCGATCGGGGTGTTCCAGGTCGAGTCCCGCGCGCAGATGGGGCTGCTGCCGCGCCTGCAGCCGAGGCGGTTCTACGACCTCGTGATCGAGATCGCCCTCATCCGTCCCGGCCCGATCCAGGGCGGTGCGGTGCACCCGTTCGTCCGCCGCAAGCTCGGCCACGAGCCGATCACCTACGCCCACCCGAAGCTCGAGCCCGTGCTGGAGCGCACGCTCGGCATCCCGATCTTCCAAGAGCAGCTCATGCAGATGGCGATGGCCGTCGGCGAATGCACGGGGGAGGATGCCGATCTCCTGCGGCGCGCGATGGGATCCAAGCGCGGCGTGGAGAAGATCGAGTCGCTGCGCGAGAAGCTGTACGCCGGGATGGCGCGCAACGGCCTGGTGGGCCAGGCTGCGGACGACATCTACGCGCGCATCCAGGCATTCGCGAACTTCGGTTTCGCCGAGTCGCACTCGCTGTCGTTCGGGCTGCTCGTCTACGCCTCGTCGTGGATCAAGCTGCACTACCCGGCCGCGTTCCTCGCGGGACTCCTGCGCGCGCAGCCGATGGGCTTCTACTCCCCGGCGACCCTGACCGCCGATGCCCGGCGGCACGGGGTGCAGGTACGGCGCCCCGATCTGCTGCGCTCGGGGGCGGAGCCGGTGCTGGAGCCGGTGGACACGGACCACCTGCCGCCGACCGGGCGGAAAGAGGGCACGCACCGGATCCTCCCGCCCACCGGGCGGGAGGAGTGCACGCACCGGATCCAGCCGCCGGTCGGGGTGTTCGACGCCACCGAGCCCGACGAATCCGCAGCGCACCGGCGGGATGGGCGGTTCGCGGTGCGACTCGGGCTCGCGGCGGTCAAGGGCATCGGGTCCGCGGTCGCCGAGCGCATCGTCGCCGAGCGCGAGAGCGCGGGGCCGTACCGCGATCTCCGGGATCTGGTGCGGCGCACCGGCGTCACCGAGGCGCAGCTGGAGTCCCTCGCGACCGCCGGGGCGTTCGAGTGCCTCGGCATCAGCCGACGTGAGGCGATCTGGCTCGCGGGGTCCGCCGCGCAGGACCGGGCCGAGTTCCTCCCCGATTCGCTCGCGTTCGTGCAGCCGCCGCTGTTCACGGATCCCACGAGCTACGAGCGGCTCGCGAGCGATCTGTGGGCGACCGGGATCTCCACCGACGACCATCCGCTCACGCACTTCCGGGCGGCACTGGACGCGCGGGGGGTGCTCACCTCCCGCGAGCTGCGCACCCACGAACCCGGGCGGAGGGTCGAGGTGGCGGGGCTGGTGACGCACCGGCAACGGCCGGCGACGGCATCCGGAATCACGTTCATCAACCTCGAAGACGAACACGGCCTGGTCAACGTCGTCTGCTCGGTGGGGGTGTGGAACCTGTACCGGCGGGTCGTGCGGGACGCGCCGGGGCTGATCGTGCGGGGGATGCTGGAGCGATCGGTCGAGGGAGTGACCAACCTCGTGGCTGACCGGTTCGAAGACCTGCAGGTGGAGGTCGGGCACCGGTCCCGGGACTTCCGATGAGGCGTAGCCTCGAGACGTGACCGAGCAGCAGCCGTACGAGGTGATCCGCGAAGAGAGCGGGTGGGAGCTGCGGCGCTATCCGGCGCACGTCGTCGCCGAGACCGCGGTGCACGGGGTCGCGTTCGAAGACGCCGGAAACCGCGCGTTCGGCCTTCTCGTCGGCTACATCAACGGGCAGAACACGCGCCGGCAGAAGGTCGCGATGACGGCGCCGGTCGTGCAGTCCTCGCAGAAGATCGCGATGACGGCTCCGGTCGTGCAGTCCTCGACCGGCGAGGGATTCGTGGTCGCATTCGTGCTGCCCGCTGCCATGACCGAGCAGGACGCGCCGGTGCCGACGAACGCTGCCGTCCGGGTGCGGACGGTTCCCGAGCAGCTCGTTGCCGCGACCCGGTTCTCGGGGCGCTGGACCGAGGAATCCTGGCGCAAGCACCGCGACGAGCTTCTGGCGGCGCTGTCGTCCGCAGGCGTCACCGTGATCGGCGAGCCCCGGTTCGCCCGCTTCGACCCGCCGTTCACGCCGTGGTTCCTGCGGCGCAACGAGGTGCTGGTCGACGTCGCCGGCTGAGCTCAGGCGCCGAGCTGCGCGAGGAGCTCGACGCGGTCGGTCGTCCCCGACACCTCGGTGATCCGACCGTGCTGCACCCGGTAGAACACGAACTCGGCCACGTTCACATGCCGGCGGGTCGCCGCGATGCCCCGGAAGACGCCGGTGTGGGTGCCGCTCGCGCGGAGGTGCACCGCGACCCGGTCGTCCTCGACGACGAGTTGGATGCGGCGCCACTGCCAATCCGGGAACCCGTGGAACAGCTCCGCCAGGTCGTCCACGAACGCCTCCGCGCCCCCGGGCAGGTGCGCGCGGCGCACGCCAGGATCGACGAACGTGCGGACCGCCTCCAGATCGTGCCGGTTGCAGGCCTCGAGGAAGTCCGCGTACCACTCCCGCAGCTCCCACGACTCCACCGGTCCATTATCCGGGGGTGCCGGAGCGCTCAGCGCGTGAACTGGTAACGGATCTCCACCTGGATCTCGCTGAGGCTCGACAGGTCCACCGCGGCGTTCTGCTGATCCTCGACCATCGTCACCGTCCAGGAC
>JASBUD010000023.1 GCA_030148105.1 Microbacterium sp.
GCATTCCTGACCGCACCGGGAGGCTATCCGGTCGGTCGATCGTGGGCGCCCCCGGAGACCACGCACGAGATCACGAACATGTCGCTCGACGCCGGGGTGCCCGGCGGCGTCGCGACCGCGATCGACGAACAGCACACGTGCGGAGCGTCGGTGATCAAGGTCGCCCTCAACTTCTCCTCGGGTCCGGTGTTCGACCTCGAGACGCTGCAGGCGATCGTCGCCTCCGCGCACGCCCGCGGGCTGCCCGTGGTCGCCCACGTCGAAGGCGAGGGGATGCTGCGCCGCGCGCTCGACGCCGGCGTCGACGCCCTCGCGCACACGCCGTTCAGCGAATGGGCCGATCCAGCGTCGATCGCGCGCGCCCGGGCCATGGGGCAGCGGTGGATCTCCACGCTGTCGATCCACGACGGGCCCGACCGTGAGCGGGCGACGATCAATCTGACCACGTTCGCCGCGGCGGGCGGGCGCGTCCTCTACGGCACCGATCTCGGCAACGGCGACCGTGCGAGCGGCATCCAGCCGGACGAACTGGCCGCGCTGGATTCCGCGGGCGTGCGCGGACCCGCCCTGGTCGCGGCACTGGCCGACCCGTGGCCGCTGCGCGAGGCGCCACACGGTGTCGCGTCGTTCGTGGCGGGAGAAGCACCCGGATCCGTGGATGAGGTCCCCGCCTGGCTGGCCGGTGCCACCGTCGTCCCCACTGAGGAGCTGATCCATGACGACCATCGCTGACGAACTGACCGCCCGGGCGGCCGAGCTGGATGCGGCCGACCCGCTCGCCCCGTACCGCGACGCGTTCATCGGTGCGGAGAGCCCGCTGGTGTACTTCGACGGGAACTCCCTCGGGCGGCCGCTGCGCCGCAGCGCCGAGACCCTCGGACGGTTCGTGCACGAGGAGTGGGGCGGGCGGCTCATCCGCGGCTGGGACGAGTCCTGGATGGAGCTGCCGTTCCGGATCGGCGACGCGATCGGGCGCTCGGTCATCGGCGCGGCGCCCGGGCAGACGGTGATCGGCGACTCCACGACCGTGCTGCTGTACAAGCTCATCCGCGCGGCGTTCGACGCGCAGCGCGCCGCCGACCCCGCCCGAGTCGAGATCGTGATCGACACCGACAACTTCCCGACCGACCGCTACCTCGTCGAGGGCATCGCCGCCGAGCGCGGAGGACGCGTGCGGTGGATCGACGTCGACCGATCGGCGGGTGTGAGCGCCGCCCAGCTGCGGGATGCCACCGGACCTGCGACGGCCGTCGTCGTGATCAGCCAGATCGCGTACCGCTCGGGGTACCTGGCCGACGCCGAAGCACTCACCCGCATCGCGCACGACGCGGGGGCGCTCATCCTCTGGGATCTGTGCCACTCGGCGGGCTCGGTCGCGGTGCAGGCGGATGCGTTGGGCTTCGACCTCGCCGTCGGCTGCACGTACAAGTACCTCAACGGCGGACCGGGTGCGCCGGCGTTCGCCTACGTCGCCGAGCACCTGCAGTCGCGTCTCGCCCAGCCCATCCAGGGCTGGATGGGCACCGCGGACGTCTTCGCGATGGGTCCCGGCTACACCCCGGCGCCCGGTATCCGGCGCGTCCTCTCGGGCACCCCGCCGATCATCGGCATGCTGCCGGTGCGCGACATGGTCGACCTGATCGCCGAGGTCGGCGTCCCGGCGATCCGCGAGAAGTCCGTCGCCCTCACCGAGTTCGCGATCGCCTTGGCCGACGATCTGCTCGCCCCGCTCGGCGTCACCGTCGCCTCGCCGCGCGATTCCGCCGAGCGCGGCGGTCACGTGACGCTGCAGCATCCATCCATGCGCGACGTGACCGCGCGGCTGTGGACGCAGGACGTCATCCCGGACTACCGCGATCCCGGAGGCCTGCGGATCGGACTGTCGCCGCTGTCGACGAGCTTCGCCGAGACCCTCGCGGGCATGCGCGCGGTGCGCGACGCGGTCTCGACCATCACGTCGTGAGATCGAGGCGCACCGATGATGGAACTCAGTTCCGCGCCGTAAGCTGAAGGCCCGCCCGAAGGAGAGCGCCGTGTCGTCCAGCGTGAAAGCCCCCGCCCCGTCCACCGAGGCGCTCCCGGACGGTGCCGACCGGCTCGACGCCGCGATCGACGACCTGAGCGCCGGCACGCGGACGTGGTCGCATCTGACCCTCGCGCAACGCGCGCGCCTGCTGGAGCGGCTGCACGCCACCGTGTCGGCGGTCGCGCAGGAATGGGCCGAGACGGCCGCGACCTCGAAAGGACTCGACCCGCGGCATCCGCTGCGTGGCGAGGAATGGCTGAGCGGTCCGTACGCGACGCTCGTCGCCCTCGAGGCCTATCGCCGCAGCCTCGAGGCGCTGGCGAGCGGACGCAGTCCCCTGGACGGCGTGAAGACGGATGCCGCTCCCGGCGGGCGCCTCCGCGCGCACGTGTTCCCGCTCGCGGCGATGGACTCCGTGCTGCTCTCCGGCTACACCGGCGAAGTGTGGTTCGAGGCGGGAGTCACCCGGCACCAGGCGCTCATGACGGCGGGCCTCGGCCAGCGCCACCCGACGCGCAGCGGCGGCATCGGACTCGTGCTGGGCGCCGGGAACGTCACCTCGATCCCCGTGCTCGACGTCCTGTACGAACTGCTCGCGCACAACCGCGTCGTGATCCTCAAGGTCAACCCGACGCAGGACTCCCTCGTACCGGTGTTCGAGCGCGCGCTCGCCCCCCTCATCGAGCCGGGGCTGCTGCGCATCGTCACCGGTGCGGGCGACGTCGGCGCCTACCTGACGGGCCACCCGCAGGTCGACCACGTGCACATCACGGGTGCTGCCCCCACGTTCGATGCGATCGTGTGGGGAACGGGGGCGGCAGGCACCCGTCGGCGGCGCGAGGACCGGCCGCAGCTGAAGAAGCCCATCACGTCCGAGCTCGGGGGCGTCTCACCGATCATCGTCGTGCCGGGCACCTGGAGCGCGGCCGACCTCCGCTTCCAGGCCGAGCACGTGGTCACGATGCGCCTGCAGAACAGCGGACACAATTGCATCGCCGGGCAGGTCGTGATCCTCAGCGCCGACTGGCCGCAGCGGGCCGCGTTCCTGCGCGAGCTCCGCCGCGCGTTCGATGCGGCGCCGGCACGGCCGGTCTGGTACCCCCGCAGCGACGAGAAGCTCGACACCGCCGCGGCGAGCTACCCGGATGCCCGCCGGTGCGGCGACGGCTCACGCCTCCTGGTCGAAGTGCGAGCCGGTGCGGATGCCGCCGCCCTGGAGACGACGGAGTACTTCGCGCCCGTCCTCGGTGTCGTCGACCTGCCGGGCAACGGACAGGAGTTCCTCGACGCCGCCGTCGCGCACGCGAACGACGCGCTCGTGGGCACCCTCGGTGCGAACGTGCTGATCGATCCGGCGACCCAGTCCGCGCTCGGAGACGGATTCGAGCGGGCGATCGCCGAGCTCCGCTACGGCGCGATCGCGATCAACTCGTGGACGGCGTTCGGATTCCTCACCCCGACGCTCACGTGGGGAGGGTTCCCGGGCGCCACCCTGCAGGACGTTCAGAGCGGCATCGGCGTCGTGCACAACGCCCTTCTGCTGGACGGCGTGGAGCGCTCGATCACGCGCGGTCCGTTCCGACCGTTCCCCCGGTCGCTGCGGGGGAGCCGTTTCTCGGTCCTCCCCAAGCCCCCGTGGTTCGTAGACGCGCGGACCGGCGCCGCCGTGAGTGAGGGCTTCACGCGCTACCGGATGGACGGCAACCTCGCCCGGCTCGCCGGCACGCTCGTCCAGGCGTTCCGCGCATGAGCGCGCACGACCTGTCCGCCGACTACGTGATCGTCGGTGCGGGCTCGTCCGGCGCTGCAGTGGCCGCGCGGCTGAGCGAAGACCCGGGGGTCTCCGTCCTGCTGCTGGAGGCCGGCGGCCCCGACACCGCGCTCGAACTGCACGTCCCGGCCGCGTTCTCGAAGCTCTTCCGCGGACGCTACGACTGGAACTACGACACCGTCCCCCAGCCCGAGCTCGAGGACCGCACCGTGTTCTGGCCGCGCGGCAAGACGCTCGGCGGCTCGTCGTCGCTGAACGCCATGATGTGGATCCGCGGTTTCGCGGCGGATTACGATGACTGGGCGGAAATCGCGGGTGACCGCTGGTCGTGGAACGCGCTCGTCCCCTACTTCCGCCGCGCCGAGCGCACCGAGGACGCGACGCACCCGACGCAGGGCACGAACGGGGCCCAGCGCGTCGAGCACCAGCGCGACCCCCGCGCGCAGACAGCGGCGTTCCTCGAGGCTGCCATCGAGGCGGGGCACGCGGTGACGCCACCGAAACTCCCCGATCATCAGGGCTTTTCACAGACCATGGTGTCGCAGCACCGCGGCGCGCGGGCCTCGACCGCGGATGCGTACCTCCGTCCCGCGCGCAGGCGCGCGAACCTCCGGGTCCTCACGAACGCATTCGTGCGGCGGGTGACGTTCGACTCCGACGCCGAGGTGCCGCGCGCGACCGGCGTGTACGTCGAGATCGGCGGCATCACCCGCCACGCCGCGGCCCGGCGGGAAGTGATCCTCGCGGGCGGCGCGGTGAACACCCCGCAGCTGCTGATGCTCTCCGGGCTCGGACCCGCCGATCACCTGGCCGATCTCGGCATCCCGATCATCGCCGACCGACCCGGCGTCGGGGCGAACCTGCAGGATCACCTCGTCGCGGGGCTCGCCCCCTCCGCCCACAGCGGCACCCTGTACGGAGCCACCCGCGCGGCCGAACTCGCCCGGTACCTCACGACGCGGCGCGGGATGCTGACCTCGAACGTCGCGGAAGCGTACGGGTTCGTGCGCACCGATGTCGCGGACCGCACCGGGATGGCGGCCGAGCTTCCCGATATCGAGATCATCTTCGCGTCGGCGCCGTACGTGGGCGAGGGGCTCGTGCCACCGCCCGCGGAGGGCCTCACGGTCGGTGCGATCCTGCTGCGGCCGCGCAGTCGCGGGACTATCCGCCTGCGCTCGGCAGACCCCGCCGACAAGCCGCTCATCGACCCGCGCTACCTGTCCGACAGCGAGGGGGTCGACCGGGCGACGATGCTCGCGGGGCTCGCGGAGTGCGAGCGACTGCTGTCCACCCCCGCGATGCGTGCTGTGACCACCGGCGGTTGGGTTCAGCCGGAGGGCGGGGAGGACATGACGCCGCACGAGCGCGCCGAACTGTCGCTGCGGCGCTACTCCCACACCCTCTACCACCCGGTCGGCACGGCGCGGATGGGAACGGATGCCGACGCGGTCGTGGATCCCGAGCTTCGCGTGCGCGGGGTCGCGGGACTCCGCGTCGCCGATGCGTCCGTGATCCCGTCGCTCATCCGCGGGCACACGAACGCCCCCGCGATCGTGGTCGGTGAGGTCGCGGCCGACCTCATCCGGGGGCGCTGAACCGCGGCATCCATCCGGGTCAGCCGGCGAAGCGGTCGGTCGCGGCGACGAGCGCCGCGGCGATGCCCGGCTCGCTCGCCGAGTGCCCGGCGTCGTCGACGACCACGAGCTCGGCCTCGGGCCACGCCCGGTGCAGGTCCCAGGCGGTCATGATGGGCGTGCACATGTCGTAGCGCCCCTGGACGATGACGGCGGGGATGCCGCGCAGCGCGCCAGCGTCGGCGATGAGCTGCTCGTCGCGGAACCATCCCCCGTGCACGAAGAAATGGTTCTCGATGCGGGCGAAGGCGGTGGCCGCCGCGGGCTCGGTCATCGCGGCGACGAGGGCCTCATCCGGGCGCAGGGTGAGCGTGGCGGCCTCCCAGCGCGACCATGCCACCGCGGCCGGAACGTGGACCGCCGGGTCGGGATCGTTCAGCCGCCGGTGGTAGGCCTCGATCATGCGCGAGCGCTCGAGCACCGGGATCGGCGCGATGAAGTCCTCCCACAGGTCCGGGAACACCGCCGACGCGCCGCCCTCGTAGAACCACTCCAGCTCGTGGCGGCGCAGGGTGAAGACCCCGCGCAGGACTAGCTCGGTCACGGCATCCGGATGCGTCTCCGCATACGCGAGGGCGAGCGCGCTCCCCCACGAGCCGCCGAAGACCTGCCACCGGTCGATGCCGAGGTTGCGGCGCAGCAGCTCGATGTCGGCGACGAGGTGCCACGTGGTGTTGTAGCGGAGATCCGCGCCCGGTTCGCTCGCGTGCGGCGTGCTGCGCCCGCAGCCGCGCTGGTCGAACAGCACGATGCGGTACTTCTCGGGGTCGAACAGGCGCCGGTGCCACGCGGATGTCCCCGCTCCGGGGCCGCCGTGCAGGAACACGACCGGCTTGCCGTCGGGATTGCCGCTCTGCTCCCAATACAGGCGGTGGCCGTCGCCGACCAGGAGCATCCCGGTCTCGTACGGTTCGATCTCCGGGTAGAGGCAGTCGAGCTCGTCGGGCTGGGTCATAGATCGCTTCCTGCGACGGCGAACGTGTCGCACGCCGCGATGCCGCCGTCGAGTCCGGTCGAGAACCAGCGCGCGCGCTGCTCGCTGGAGCCGTGCGTCCAGGTCTCGGGGTTCACGGCACCTCCGGACTGCTGTTGGATGTGGTCGTCGCCGACGGTCTGCGCGGCGTTGAGCGCGTCGTTGATCTCCTGCTGGGTAGGCGGCTTCAGATAGGGCACGCCGTTCTCGTCCACCGTCTGGGAGGCCCCGGCGACCCACGCACCGGCGAAGCAGTCGGCCTGCAGTTCGGTGCGGACGCCGTTCGAGTCCTCGCCCGTGCCGTTGTTCGGGTACTGCTGCATGATGCCGGTGATCTGCTGGATGTGGTGGCCGTACTCGTGGGCGAGCACGTACAGCTGCGACAGCGACCCCGCCGTGGCACCGAACTGGTCGCGCAGGAGCGCGAAGAAGGTCGGATCGACGTAGATCGTCTCTTCGGGCGGGCAGTAGAACGGACCGGTCGCGTTGGAGGCTGTGCCGCACTGGCTGGAGGTGGACTGGTCGACGATGATGAGCGTCGGCTCGCGGTAGCCCTCGACGTTCTCGGCCCAGAACTGGTTGATGGACAGGGATGCCGCCGCCAGACGGCAGTCATCGCTCGCGTTCGCGTCGGCCCCGGTCTCGCAGTTCGCGATCGCCGTGCCGGTGTCTGCCGGGTTCGGCACACCCCCGCCGCCGAGGAGGCCGGAGATGTCGGTGCCCGTGAAGAGCTGGAACAGCAGCACCGCGATCGCGCCGATGCCCGCGATGCCGCCGCCGGCCACCGCGACGCCGGCACCCCGGCGGCGGGCGGAGTTGCCTCCGACGCTCGCGTTGTCGTTGAAGGTCATGGGATCACGGTACCGGTGCCGCCGCGCGCGGTCCGGGAAATCCGCCTGCGACGGGCGGTATTGCTCGGCGCGGTCCGATCCGGTATGCGTCTGCGCGCGGACAGGCGCCGCAATAGGCTCTCGTTCATGGCGACCTCGAGACAGCGCGAGACCACGGTCACGATCACCGGCGCGGGCGGGCAGATCGGCTACGCCCTGCTGTACCGGATCGCCGCGGGCGACATGCTCGGCCCGGACCGGCCGGTCCGCCTCCGGCTCCTCGAGATCCCGCAGGGGATCCGCAGCGCCGAGCGGGCTGCCCTCGAGCTGCAGGACTGCGCGTTTCCGCTGCTGCGTGACGTGGAGATCAGCGACGCTCCGGCCGTCGCGTTCGACGGATGCGACATCGCCCTGCTCGTCGGCGCACGACCGCGAGGACCCGGGATGGAACGGGCCGACCTCCTCGCCGCGAACGCCGGCATCTTCGGTCCGCAGGGCGCGGCGATCGGCGAGGCCGCTTCCGACGGCGTGCGCGTCGTCGTGGTCGGCAACCCCGCGAACACGAACGCGCTCATCGCCGCGGCATCCGCTTCCGGGATCCCGGCCGACCGCTTCACCGCCCTGACCCGGCTCGATCACAACCGCGCCGTCGGCCAGCTCACCCAGACCCTCGGCGTCCGCGCCGACGAGATCGAGAACGTCGCGATCTGGGGCAATCACTCCGCGACGCAGTTCCCCGACGTCTCCCACGCGCGGGCCCGAGGCGAACGCGTGGTCGACGCACTCGCCGAACGGCTCGGCGGAGGGGATGCCGCGCAGGCGTGGCTGGATGACACGTTCATCCCGCGGGTCGCGAAGCGCGGGGCGGAGGTCATCGAGGTGCGCGGCTCGTCATCGGTCGCCTCCGCCGCGAACGCCGCGATCGAGCACGTGCGCGACGAGCAGGCCGGGACGCCCTGGACGTCGGCGGCCGTCGTCTCGCGCGGCGAATACGGCGTGCCGGAAGGCCTCGTCTGCTCGTTCCCGGTGCGCTCCGACGGGAACGGCTATCGCGTGATCGAAGGACTCGAGGTCGACGCCCGCGCCCGCGCCCGCATCGAGGCCTCCGTGGCCGAACTCGTCGCCGAACGCGACGCCGTCCGCGCGCTCGGGGTGTTCTAGCGGCGATGGAACTGCTCCTCGTCGCAGTCGTCGGCGTCGTGGTGGTCTCCCTCGCCACGGCGCTCGCCCCGCGTGTGGGGATCGCCGGGCCCCTCGCGCTGGTGGCGATCGGCATCGGCGTGAGCCTTCTGCCGTTCGTCCCCGCGTGGGAGATCGACCCCGAGATCATCCTCGTCGGTGTCCTGCCTCCACTGCTGTACTCATCGGCCGTGCAGCTGCCCGCGATCGAGTTCCGGCGTGACTTCCGCCCGATCGCCGGGCTCTCCATCCTCCTCGTCCTGGTCAGCACGGCCGCTCTCGCCGTCCTGTTCGGTCTGGTGATCCCCGGGATCGACCCGTACCTGGCGATCGCCATGGGGGCGCTGCTGAGTCCGACGGACGCCGTCGCGACATCGATCGCGAAACGAGTGGGCATCTCCCCACGGGTCGTGACGATGCTCGAAGGCGAGAGCCTGCTCAACGACGCGACCTCGCTCGTGCTGCTGCGCACCGCCGTCGCGGCGATCGCGATCGGCAGCGTCCCGATCGGCGGAGCCGTGATCGATTTCGGGTGGGGAGTGGTCGTCGCGATCGTCGTGGGCGGCCTTGTCGGTCTGCTGGCGCTCCGCGTGCGCGCATGGCTCGCCCACTCGGCCGCCAATACCGCGCTGAGCTTCGTCGTCCCCTTCGTCGCCTACCTTCCGACCGAGCAGCTCGGCGGTTCCGGCCTGGTCGCCGCGGTGGTCGCCGGCATCGTCACCGGCCAGGGCGCGGCGAGATGGTTCACGCCGGAGCAGCGCCTGTCGGACGAGCTGAACTGGCGCACGGTGGAGCTCGTGCTCGAGGGCGCGGTCTTCCTGATCATGGGGCTGCAGCTCAAGGAGATCGTGCGGCTCAACATCGAGGACCACCAGGGTCTGTGGCACGGCGCGTGGCTCGCCGGATGTGCACTTCTGGTGCTCATCGCGGTCCGCGCGGCGTACGTCAGCGTGCTGCTGTGGACCCAGGCGCGCCGGGCCAAGCGGATGACCCGCGCACGGGTCGAGGCCTTCGCCCGGCGGATCGACGGGGCCGTCCAGCGGTCGCGCGACACGTCCAGTGGTGGGCCGGATGAACGCCGCGATCGCTGGCTCAGCCGCATGCGCCGCCGTATTTCGCGGACACTCACCGATCTGGACTACTACCAGGCCTCCCCGCTCGGCTGGAAGCACGGCACGGTCATCGTCTGGGCCGGGATGCGCGGCGTGGTCACCCTCGCCGCCGCTCAGACCCTGCCTGCCGGCCCCGTGCAGGCGCTCTTGGTCTTCGTCGCGTTCCTGGTGGCGGTCGGCAGCCTCATGCTGCAGGGGTTCACCCTCCCGTGGCTCGTCCGCGCCCTTCGCATCGAGGACTCGGCCTCGGCCGGACCGACGGCGGAAGAGCAACGGCGCATCGACGAGGAGATGCGCGTGGCGGCCGCCGCGCACCTCACGACGGGTGACCTCACCAAGCGCGACGGTCGGGCCTTCGACCCGGCACTCGTGGAGCGCGTCGGCTCGCGTCTCACTCAGCCCCCCGACGACGATGTGACCTCGCTCGCCCACGACATGCTCGAGCTGCGTCTCGCGATGATCGGCGCGATGCGGGTGCGATTGAACGACCTTTCCCGTGACGGGACATTCAGCACCGCGGCGCTGCGTCACGCCCTCGCGGAGCTGGACGCCGATCAGCTCAGTCTCGAGCTGAGGCTCGACGACGATTTCTGAGCGGTCACGCGGCGGGCGGCATCCGGGTGAGAATGGAGACCATGAGCGAGAGAGCGGATGCCGCCCGGCAGCGCTCCGCCGCGCTCGACGCCGACCCGCACAGCCGGACCAGCCCGCTGCACCTGCCGCACGAGGCGGCCGAGTGCCCGCAGTGCTTCACCGAGCTGCAGCGCGATCGTGACTGGTGGCTCGCCCGACCGGCGGGATCACGCCTCGTGGGTCTGGTGATCTCCCGCGAGGACATGCCGAGCGTGACCGAGCAGCGCGAAGAGCTCACGCGTTTCGGAGTGCCGATCGAGGGGTTCCGGCATCCGGCCCCGGAGACGCTCGAGTCGTGGGAGCAACGACTCGTCCGCCTGTTCGGCACCCTCAAGACCGGCGATGTGCTCGTCGTCGCGACCGTGCACGCCCTCGGCCGCGACATCGACGAAGAGACCCGGACCGTCGCCGAGCTGCGGCGGCGCGGTGTCATGGTGAAGGTGCTGAGCCACGGCGGCCGGCACCTCTTCGACGCCGGGCGCTGAGCGGCGCTTCGGGGCTCCGCGGGGTCGTTCGTCCGCGAGGCATGCCCCGGCGGCGGCCTCCGGCCGGCGCCCCCGCCAGACCCGATGCCAGCCTCGCGGACGAACGACCCCGCTCCGCGGACGCTCAGGCGCCGACGTAGGCCTTCAGGTGGCGGGCCGTCAGGGTGTCGGCGGACCCGACCAGGTCGGCCGGTGTGCCCTCGAACACGATCGTGCCGCCGTCGTGGCCCGCACCGGGTCCGATGTCGATGATCCAGTCGGCGTGCGCCATCACCGCCTGATGGTGCTCGATCACGATGACCGAGTTGCCGGCATCCACGAGTCGATCGAGCATCGCGAGCATGTTGTCGACGTCGGCGAGGTGCAGACCGGTCGTCGGCTCGTCGAGAACGTAGATCGCGCCTTTCTTCGCCATCGAGATCGCGAGCTTGAGCCGCTGTCGCTCGCCGCCGGACAGCGTGTTGAGGGCCTGACCGAGCGTGATGTAGCCGAGTCCGACGTCGCTCATGCGCGCGAGCGTCGTGCGGGCCGCCGCCGCGACCGCCTTGGACCCGCCGAAGAACTCCTCTGCCTCTGCCGCGGACATCGCGAGCACCTCGGCGATGTTGCGCCCGTCGAGCGTGTATTCGAGCACTTCGTCGCTGAACCCGGATCCGCCGCACAGTTCGCACAGGGTCTCCACGGTCTGCGTGAAGCCGAGCGTCGTGATGATCACCCCGAGCCCACGGCACGCGGGGCACGCGCCCTCGGAGTTCGCGCTGAACAGGGCCGGCTTCACGCCGTTCGCCTTCGCGAACGCTGCACGGATCGCGTCGAGGATCCCGGTGTAGGTCGCCGGACTGCTGCGGCGGGACCCCTTGATCGGCGCCTGATCGACGACCACGACATCGTCGAAGCGTGGCACGTTCCCGTGGATGAGCGAGGACTTGCCGGAACCGGCGACGCCGGTGACGACCGTGAGGATGCCGAGGGGGATGTCCACATCGACGTTCTTCAGGTTGTGCTGGGTCGCCCCGCGGATCTCCAGCGCTCCGGTCGCGGTGCGGGTCGACTCCTTCAGCCTCGCCCGGTGATCGAGGTGGCGCCCGGTGAGGGTGTCCGACGCCCGGAGGCCGGCGACATCTCCCTGGTAGCGGATCTCGCCTCCTGCTCGCCCGGCGCCGGGGCCGAGGTCGACGACGTGGTCGGCGATGTCGATGACCTCGGGCTTGTGCTCGACGACGAGCACCGTGTTGCCCTTGTCGCGGAGGAGCTTGAGCAGCGCGTTCATGCGCTGGATGTCATGCGGGTGGAGTCCCGCGGTCGGCTCGTCGAACACGTAGCTGATGTCGGTGAGGGCCGAACCCAGGTGGCGGATCATCTTCGTCCGCTGGGACTCCCCGCCGGAGAGCGTGCCGGAGGAGCGGTCGAGCGAGAGGTAGCCGAGTCCGATGTCGACGAACGAGTCGATCGTCGCGCGCAGCCCCTGCATGAGCGGGGCGACCTCGGCTTCGTCGATCGTGGCCAGCCACGCCGCCAGGTCGGTGATCTGCATCGCCGCGGCATCCGCGATGCTCTTCCCGCGGATCTTCGACGAGCGCGCGCCCTCGTTCAGCCGCGTGCCCTCGCACTCGGGGCAGGCGGTGAACTTCACCGCGCGCTCGACGAACGCGCGGATGTGCGGTTGCAGCGCATCCCGGTCCTTCTGGAGCATCGACTTGGTGATCTTGGGGATGAGCCCCTCGTACGTCATGTTGATGTTCTGGATCTTGACCTTCGTCGGCTCCTTGTAGAGGAAGTCCGCGAGCTCCTGCGCGGAGTAGTCCTTGATCGGCTTGTTCGGATCGACGAAGCCCGACTCGGTGAACCCGCGCACCATCCAGCCGTCCACGCTGTAGCCGGGGATCGTGATCGCCCCCTCGGCGAGCGACTTGCTACGGTCGAACAGCTCGTCCAGGTCGACGTCGCTCGCCTCGCCGAGCCCTTCGCACCGCGGGCACATGCCGCCGGTGATCTCGAACGAGCGACGCTCCTTGACCTGCTTCCCGCCCTTCTCGAACGTCACGGCGCCCGCACCGGAGACGGAGGGGATGTTGAAGGAGAACGCCTGAGGGGACCCGACGTGCGGCTGCCCGAGCCGGCTGAACAGGATCCGCAGCATCGCGTGCGCGTCGGTTGCCGTGCCGACCGTGGAGCGGGCGTTGGACCCCATGCGCTCCTGATCGACGATGATCGCCGGACTCACGTTCTCCAGCGCGTCGACCTCGGGGCGGCTGAGCTGACCCATGAACTGCTGGACGAACGTCGGATAGGTCTCGTTGATCAGACGCTGCGACTCGTTCGCGATCGTCCCGAACACGAGCGAGGACTTGCCCGAGCCGCTCACCCCGGTGAAGACCGTGAGGCGGCGCTTCGGTATCTCGACGTCGACGTTCTTGAGGTTGTTCTCGCGCGCGCCGACCACCCGGATCTTCTCGTGCGAATCGGCGATGTGGGTGCTCTGCGTCATGGGTCTGCGTGTCCTCTCCGCGGCGACGCTCCATTGTGGCGGAGGCCGCCGACACATCGCTCGTGGCGATCCTCCCCTGATCAGGGGATCAGCGCGACCACCTGTGCACCGCTCGGCACGGCCGAGGTCACGATGCGCGTGTCGAAGGTCGCGAGCATCGCGTCGTTCGATGACGCGAGGTGCAGCAGGTACGTGTCGGTGACCTGCGAGCTGGCCAGCAGTCGCTCGGTGTGCACGGAGCCGTCGAGAAGACTCACCGAGTCGGGAAGGAAGGCGTGATCGTCCCGCGCCGCGAGACTGGCCAGACTCGCAAGGACCACCGGCGCGGGCTGACTGTTCGGGTATTTCGGGTTGCTCACGACGCGCACGACGCCGTTCTGGACGGTCGGACTGGTGTGCCATGGGGCGCTCTCGCGCGCCGTGAACCATCGGTGCGCGCGATCGTGATGCACGTGCAGGGGGTCGATCAGGGCGATGACGACGTTGACGTCGAGGAGGTGGCGGGTCATGACGCGTCGTCGCGGAGCGCGTTCACATCATCGAGCGTCGCCGCGGTGCCCGACCCCGCCGGCAGCAGGACGATGCCGTTCCGCGTGTCGAAGCGGCGGCGTTCGGTCAGCGTCGCCCGCGCGAGCTGCGAGATCGCCTCGCCCAGCGTGATGCCCCGCGAGTCGGCGAACTGCTTGGCCGCGGCGAGGACGTCGTCGTCGATGGAGAGGGTCGTGCGCACGCATCAAGCATCACGCATCACGCATCACGGAGTCAACATCGCGGTCCGCCAACACCCGGACACGTGGTCGTCGACCATTCCGGTCGATTGCATGAGCGCGTACATCGTCGTCGGCCCGACGAACCGGAAGCCGCGCTTCCGCAACGCCGTGCTCATCGCCTGCGACTCGGCGGTGACCGCCGGGACCTCGGCGAACGAGTCCGGTCGCTGCCTCCCCGGGTCCGGCGCGAACGACCACAGCAACGCGTCGAGGTCACCGGGCGCCATTCCGAGCAGCAACCGAGCGTTGGAGATCGTGGCGTGGATCTTGGCGCGGTTGCGGATGATGCCGGCATCCGTCATCAGCCGTTCGACATCGTCCTCACCGAACGCCGCGACCGCCTCCGGCTCGAAGCCCTCGAAGACCTCGCGGAAGCGCGGCCGCTTGCGCAGGATCGTGATCCAGCTGAGGCCCGCCTGGAACCCCTCGAGGCTCATCTTCTCGAACAGCGCGCGGTCGCCGTGCAGGGGGACGCCCCACTCCTCGTCGTGGTAGCGGATGTACTCCGCATCTTCACCGACCCACCCGCATCGCGGTCGTCCATCGGCGCCCACGCGCACATCTGCACTCACCCGCTCAGCGTAGGACGCTCCACGGACACGCATGCTCGGCATCCGCTCGCCGCGTCAGTGAAACGACGACTGCGCGTCGAGAGCGTGGGGTTCACCCACCGTCTCGACGCGCAGTTGTCGTCTCAGCGTCGGGGGACGCAGAGCGGGTCAGGACACGACGCGCTTGGCCGCCTTCTCCGAGATCGGAGCCCGGCCCGACTCGGCGAGCGCGCGGTAGTAGGCGCGCGCCTCGTCCTGACGCTCCTGCTCCGCACCCGACGCGATGGGCGCGCGCACGTGCTCGGGGGCGTACCCGAACGCGTCGACCAGGTCCTGCGCGTGCGGACGCAGGCGCAGGCAGAGCCGGTCGATGTAGGACGACACCGCCGCGGCGCGCTGGGTGGAGAGCCGGCCGTTGATCAGATACCAGGCCAGGTGCTTCTCGATGAGGCCGAGTCCGAAGAGGTCGCGCAGCCACGTCAGGACCCGCGACGTGCCCTCGTCCTGGATGCCGGTGACGGCATCCGTGAAGGCCTCCCACTGCAGCAGCTCGGCGTGCGCACGAGCGGCCTCGATCAGCTCCGCCTGGTTCGCGTTGAACAGGGCGGCCGCATCCGCGGGCGAGAGACCGGATGCCGGCCGCAGACGGCCCGCGATGTCGGCGACCATCTGTTGCACGCGTCCGGCCAGCAGCTCGTGCTGCTGGTCGCCGCGAAGCCCCCGCTCGACCGCCCGCGCCGTCGAGCCGAAGTCCGTGACCGTCTGCCCGAGCTGACGGAGTCCCGCGCCGTGGAAGAGCTTGCCGGCGGTCTGCCCGACGGCGTACGCGGCGAGCGCCTTGGCGTCCTTGCCCTTGAACTGCCGGCCGAAGTCGCCGAGCAGACGCTTGCCGACGAGCTGGAGCAGGATGTTGTTGTCGCCCTCGAACGTGACGTAGATGTCCAGGTCGGCGCGCAGGCCCACCAGGCGGTTCTCGAAGAGGAAGCCGTTGCCGCCGCACGCTTCGCGTGCCTCCTGCAGCGTGTCCAGCGCGTGCCAGGTCGACAGCGGCTTGAGGGCGGCGGCGAGCGTCTCGAGGTCTTCGCGGTCGGCATCCGAGTCGGCCTTGCCGCTGAAGACCGCATCGAACTTCTGCAGGAACTCGTCGTGGGCGAAGATCGTCGCGTACGTCGTCGCGAGCCGCGACAGCAGTCGGCGCTGGTGCTTGCCGTAGTCCAGCAGCACGACCTCGTCGGTGCCGCTGCCCGAGTCGAACTGGCGACGCTGGTTCGCGTACGTGACCGCGATGTCCAGGCCGAGCGCCGAGGCCCAGGCGGCCGAGCCGTCGAGGGAGACGCGACCCTGCACGAGCGTGCCGAGCATCGTGAAGAAGCGGCGCCCCGGGCTGGAGATCTCACTCGAGTACGTGCCGTCGGGGGCGACGTCGCCGTACTTGTTCAGGAGGTTCGTGCGCGGGACCCGGACGTGGTCGAAGTGCAGCCGACCGTTGTCGATGCCGTTCAGGCCGCCCTTGAGACCGTCGTCCTCACCGCCGACGCCGGGCAGGAAGGCACCGTTCTCGTCGCGCAGCGGCACGTAGAAGCAGTGGACGCCGTGGTTCACGCCGTTCGTGATGAGCTGCGCGAACACCGTCGCGGCGATGCCGTGCAGCGCCGCGTTGCCGAGGTAGTCCTTCCACGCTGCGCGGAAGGGCGTGTGGATCACGAACTCCTCGGTCTCGGGGTCGTACGTCGCCGTGGTGCCGATCGCCGCGACGTCGGAACCGTGGCCGGTCTCGGTCATCGCGAACGCGCCGGGGATCTCCAGGCTCATGATGCCGGGAAGCCACTTGTCGTGGTGCTCCGTCGTTCCCAGCTGGAGGACAGCGGAGCCGAAGAGGCCCCACTGGACACCGGACTTGATCTGCAGGCTCGGGTCGGCCGCGACGAGCTCTTCGAAGCCGGCGATGTTTGCTCCGTTGTTCTCCTCCCCGCCGAAGCGCTTCGGAAACGCCCGGTGCACGCCGCCCTGCTCGACGAGCAGGTGCAGCTGACCGAGGACGCGCTCGCGGTGCTCGTCCATCCCGAGCCCGTCGACCCGCCAGAACGCGGGGTCCTTGATCATCTCGCGCGCCTCACGGCGGGTGTCGGCCCACGTGCCCAGGAGCAGATCGGTGACGCGGTCGACGTCGATGCGCGGCTCGGCGGCTTCGGCGGCGGAGTGCGGGGCGGTCGGGGCACCGCCGGCGGGGGTGCGCTTGCTTGTGGACGGCTTGCGGGAACGGACGGCGGCGTCGGTCATTGCGGCACCTTTCGGTGGGAGGAGGAGTGCCTTCAACGGTAGGACTCCCACAACAGGTCCCCAAGTCGGTTGACGATCCCGACAAGGAGTTCCGGCTCGTCAGACCGGGATGCTTGTGGCCTCCCGACAGCAGCCCGCTCGCACGGCCGGTGTCGGCGGTCCGGGCCACACTGGAGCGATGGAGCAGCCCTCCCTCGACCTCGCCGCGCGGACGCCCGATCACGCGGAGCACTTCCGCGCCGGGCGACTGGACGAGTCGCGGTGGTGGCCGTACTACACACCGCACTGGGCATCCCGTGCGGCATCCGCAGCCCGCTACGAGCTCGGTCCGGAGGGCATCACCCTGCGCATCGACGAGGACACCGCGCCGTGGTCGCCCGAGTATGACGGAATGACGCGCACCTCGACCCTGCAGACCGGGCAGCTGTCGGGCCCGTTCGGCAGTACGCGCGGGCAGCACCGCTACCGCGACGGTCTCGTGGTGCGCGAAGAACAGCCCGAGCGGCGGCTCTGGGTGCCGCACTTCGGCGTGATCGAGGTGCGGATGCGGGCCATCCGGCATCCCGATGCGATGGTCGCGTTCTGGCCGATCGGCTACGAAGAGCGCCCGGAGGACTGCGGCGAGATCTGCGTTGCCGAGATCTTCGGCTCGGATCTCGACGGCTCAGGCGGGTGGGTCGGCGTCGGCGTGAAGCCGCAGAACGATCCGCGACTCGAACTCGACTTCGAAAAGGTTCGCGTCGACGGGGATCTCACCGAGTTCCATGACTATGCCGTGGACTGGCAGCGCGACGCGGTCCACTTCTTCGTCGACGGCCGCTGGGTCAAGACCTCGCGGCAGAGCATCGACTATCCCGTGCAGTTCATGCTGAACGTGTACGAGTTCCCGAGCGCCACAGGCGTGCGGGATGCCGCTGCCCTGCCGCACCGCTTCGACATCGCGCACGTGCGCACGTTCGCCCCGGTCTGAGGTCAGCGCGGGGCGGCGATCACCTCGAGCACGGCGTCGCCGTAGGCCTCGCGCTTCTTCGCACCGATTCCGGTGATCCCGTCGAGATCCGCGAGGGTTGCGGGGCGGTGTTCGGCCAGTGCACGCAGCGTGGCGTCGCCGAAGACGATGTAGGCCGGCACCCCCTGCTCTTTCGCCATACGCGCGCGCCACTCCCGCAACGCCTCGAACACCGGCCGGTCGCCCTGGTCGAGCTGATCGGATGCCGCCGCCCTGCGTACACGCGACGACCCGGCGCCGCCACGACCGAGCACGTCTCTGCGCAGGGGCACCGCGGACTCTCCCCGCAGCACGCCGCCCGCCGGCTCACCGAGAGCGAGGGTGCCGTACTCCCCTTGCGAGACGAGGATGCCGCGGGCGAGGAGCTGGCGGATGACGCTGCGCCAGTCCTGGTCGCTGAGATCGGCACCCAGACCGTACGTGGACAGGGAATCGTGCCCCTGCTGCCGGATGCGGTCGGTCGACGCGCCGCGCAGGATGTCGATCAGGTGCCCGGCGCCGAACGCCTGGCCGCGCTCCCGCTGCAGGCGCACGATCGTCGAGAGGAGCTTCTGGGCGGGGACGAGTCCATCCCAGGTGTCCGGGGCGGCGAGGCACGTGTCGCAGTTGCCGCACGGGTCGGAAGACTCCCCGAAATAGCCGAGGAGATTCTGACGGCGGCATCCCACCGTCTCGCACAGCGCGAGCATCGCGTCGAGGTGCTGACCGAGGCGCGTCTTGTACGAGCGGTCGCCGGGGCTCTGGTCGATCATGCGACGCTGCTGGACGACATCGCCGAGGCCGTAGGCCATCCAGGCGACCGATGGTTCGCCGTCGCGGCCGGCGCGTCCGGTCTCCTGGTAGTAGCCCTCGACGGACTTCGGCAGATCGATGTGCGCGACGAAGCGCACATCGGGCTTGTCGATGCCCATGCCGAAGGCGATCGTGGCCACCATCACGACACCGTCCTCGCGGAGGAACCGGGCCTGGTGCCTCGCACGCACCGCGGAGTCGAGTCCGGCGTGGTACGCGAGCGCGTCGACGCCCTGCGTGCGGAGGAACTCCGCGGTCTGCTCGACGCTCTTGCGGCTGAGCGCGTAGACGATGCCGGCAGAGCCCTCGGGCATCGACCTGATGAAGCTCAAGAGCTGCTTGCGAGGCTCGACTTTCGGGTCGATACGGTACTGGATGTTCGGGCGGTCGAAGCTCGCCACGAAGTGCGCGGCGTCGGGGAGCCTGAGCCGCTCGGTGATCTCACGGTGCGTCGCCGCCGTCGCGGTCGCGGTGAGCGCCACCCGCGGGACGCCGGGGAACTGCTCGCCGAGTTCGCCGAGGGTCAGGTAGTCGGGACGGAAGTCGTGCCCCCACTGCGAGACGCAGTGGGCCTCGTCGATCGCGATCACGCTCAGCGTGCCGCGCTGCAGAAGCGACCGCGTCGTGGCGTTCGAGAGACGCTCGGGGGCGACGTAGATCAGATCGAGCTCGCCGGAGAGGTACGCGCGCTCGACCGCTGCACGCTCGGCAGGCGCCTGTGTGGAGTTCAGGTACGCCGCGCGGACGCCGTTCGCCACGAGCGCGTCGACCTGATCGTGCATGAGCGCGATCAGCGGGCTCACCACGAGGCCGGTGCCCGGCCGCACGAGCGCGGGGATCTGGTAGATCAGGCTCTTGCCGCCGCCGGTCGGCATCAGGACGATCGCGTCGCCGCCGGCGATGAGCTGCTCGATCGCGGCGCCCTGATTGCCGCGGAAGCTCTCGTAGCCGAAGACGGTGTGCAGCGCGTCGGCGGCCGTCGCGAACCGGGCGGGGGTCGGGCGCGTCGCGGCCGGCATCCGCTGGTCGTCCGGAGGGGGCGCCCACCCGTCGTCGGCGGGTGGTGCCCAGTCGTCGGGCGAGGCGTCGGGCGGCATGTCGGGCTCATCCCACACGACATCCGCGTACGGGTCGGCGTTCGGGATGCTCACCGGCTCAAGGGTAGCCCGCGGACCCGACACCCGCTCCCGCTGTGCACGAGGTGGAGCGCTGATCAGCGCGGCGCGGGCGGCCGGCAGGCCAGGAGTTCACTGGCGCCGTCGAGCGTCACGGATCCGGTGGCGTGCGGCAGCAGCGCGGTGCTGCCCCGCGGGAGCAGCTGCGTGCCGCTCTCGCCCGAACGGATGCCGACCTCTCCGCCGAGGACCACCAGGATCGCGAACCCCGGCGCGAGTTCCACCGGCCCGCGGACCAGGTGGCGCTCGATGCGGAAGAACGCGTCGGCGTCCGCGGGCAGCAGGGGTGTGTCCGTTCCCGCGCGGTGCACGAGCGCCTCGACGTCCGCGCGGGTGCGTGCCGTGTTCTCGACCGCAGTGAGCGCTTCGGCGAACCCGACGCCCAGGTGTCCGCCGGCTGCTCCGTCGATCGCGAAGCCGTCCCATTCCGCCAGGATCGAGAGGTCCTCCGGCTCCTGCAGCTCGACGAGGAGGATGCCTTCGCCGATCGCGTGCAGGACGCCGGCAGGAACGTGGACGATGTCGCCGGGCGCGACGGTGAGGCGATGCATCGCCGCGAGCAGGGCGGCGGCATCCTGCCGGTCGACGATTCCGGCGAGCTCGATCGCGCCGAGGTCGCGCGCAAGGCCGAGGTGCACCTCGCCGGCCGAGAGCACGTACCAGGCTTCGGTCTTGCCGTGGGCCGCCCCGAGGTGCGCCGCGGCCCAGGCGCGGTCAGGATGCGCATGCACCGGGAGGCGCTGGCCCGCATCGAGGAGCTTGACCAGCAGCATGGGGTCGGTTCCGAACGCGGCGACATGGGCGGGTCCGAGCCAATGCACCGGATCGGCGGCGATCGCGCCCGCGAGGAGGGTTCCGTCCGCGAGCACGGTCATGCCCGAAGGGCTCTCGCCGCGGACGGGCGTGACCGAGCCGACCCAGTCCTCGGGTTCGAACTCGTCGGCCGCGGGTTCGCCGCGAAAGTCCGTGATCCGGCGCCCCCCGCGGTAGAAGCGGGCGGCGGGACGGTTCGACGGGAGCGGGATGACAGCGTCGCTCGCGGCCGTCGTCCGCGCCGTTGGAGAGGAATGCTCGTTCGCGCCGTCGCTCACGGCACCAGCATCCCACGCCCCACCCCTTCCCTTCTCCGCCGAGGTGGTGGGTTCTCCGCCGAGATGGTGGGTTTTCCGCCGAGATGGTGCACACCACCTCGGCGGAAAGAACACCACCTCGGCGGGAGGGGGACCATCTCGGCGGGAGGGGGACCACCTCGGCGCAAGAGGGGCCATCTCGGGAGGGGACAGCCGGGGGCTCAGAGCCGGAGCACCTCGGTCACCCGCACCACTGCGGCACCGGCCTCCTCGGACGCCGCGAGGTCGACCTCCGCGCGGATCCGCCAATCGTGGTCGCCGGCGGGGTCGTCGATCGTCTGCTCGACTGTCCAGACACCGGATGCCGCAGCATCCGTCTCATCGATCGACACGAGCTGCGCCGAACGCGCCGCCCCACCGGTCAGGATCTCGTCGTGCTCGTCGAAGTACGCGTCCAGCGCCGCGGACCAGTCGACGTCGGGATCCAGCTCCGCAAGCTCGTCGTCCCGCTGCAGCGCCGCGAGGCGCACCCGGCGGAACAACTCGTTGCGCACGAGCACTCCGAACGCACGGCGGTTCGTCAGCACCGACGGCGGCGCGGGCGGCACGACCGGTGCGTCGGGGTCGGCGACCGGATTGACGAGCGACTCCCACTCGTCGACGAGGCTCGAGTCGACCTGCCGCACGAGCTCGCCGAGCCACGCGATGAGATCCAGCAGCTCCGCGGTCTGCGCCTCCGTCGGCACCGTCTGGCGGATCGCTCGGTAGGCATCGCTCAGATAGCGCAGCACGAGACCCTCCGACCGGGCCAGCTGGTACACCTGGATCAGCTCCGCGAACGACAGCGCGCGCTCGAACATGTCGCGCACGACCGACTTCGGCGACAGCTCGAAGTCCCGCACCCACGGCTGGCTCGAGGCGAACACCTCGAAGGACTGGGCCAGCAGCTCCGCGAGCGGCTTGGGGTAGGTGACCTCCTCCAGGAGCTCCATGCGCTGGTCGTACTCGATGCCCTCGCGCTTCATCGCCGCGACGGCCTCGCCGCGGGCGAGGAACTGCTGCTGCGACAGCACCGGGCGCGGGTCGTCCAGCGTCGCCTCGATCACGCTGACGACATCGAGGGCGTAGTGGCCGGTCCCGGCGGACCGGTGTGCAGAACTCCTCACTTCCGGCGCGACATGGCCCGATTCGCCCGGATCCGCCCCGGTAGCGCCCGAATCTGCGGAGTCGTGCACGGCCCCCACCTCGTCCTCCGGATCCAGCAGCCCGATCGCGGCGAGCGCGAACGGGGAGAGCGGCTGGTTGAGCGCGAAGTTGGGCTGCAGCTCGACCGTGAGGCGGATGCCGCCCCCCGCGTCGGCGACGACCACCTGCGCGGCGACCAGAGTGCGGAAGATCCCGAGCGCGCGGCGCGCGAGCTCGTACTGGCGTGCGCGCGACTCGTGGTTGTCGAACACGAGTGAGCGCACATTGCCGAAGACGTCTCCCCCGCGGGCGATCACGTTGATCAGCATCGCGGCCGTGAGCTGGAGGTGCGGCTCGAGGGGTTCGGGCTCGGCGGCGACCAGGCGCTCGAACGACGCCTCGCCCCAGTTCACGAAACCCTGGGGCGCCTTCTTGCGCACGACCTTCCGCAGCTTCTTCGGGTCATCGCCCGCCTTCGCCACGGCGGTCGTGTTCTCGATCTCGTGCTCGGGGGCCATCACGACCACGGTTCCGGCGGTGTCGTAGCCGGCGCGACCCGCGCGCCCGGCGATCTGATGGAACTCGCGGGCGCTCAGCTGCCGCATCCGCTGCCCGTCGTACTTCGTGAGCGCGGTGATGAGCACCGTGCGGATCGGCACGTTGATCCCGACGCCCAGGGTGTCGGTGCCGCAGATCACCCGCAGCAGGCCGCGTTGCGCGAGCGTCTCGACCAGCCGTCGATAGCGCGGCAGCATGCCGGCGTGGTGCACGCCGATCCCGGCCCGGACGTAGCGCGAAAGCGTGCGCCCGAACGCGGTCGTGAAGCGGAAGCCGCCGATCGCCTCCGCGATCTCGTCGCGCTGCGCCCGCGAGACGATGCGCACCGACGACAGCGCCTGCGCGCGCTCCATCGCCGCCGCCTGCGAGAAGTGCACGATGTACACCGGCGCCTGGCCGGTCTCGAGCAGCTCCTCCACCGTCTCGTGCACGGGGGTGCGCGCATACGAGAAGTGCAGCGGCACGGGGCGCTCGACGCCGGTGATCCGCGCGGTCTCGCGGCCGGTGCGGCGGGAGAGGTCCGCCGCGATCTCCGTCACATCGCCGAGAGTCGCCGACATGAGCACGAACTGCGCGCGCGGCAGGAGCAGCAGCGGCACCTGCCAGGCCCAGCCGCGGTCGGGGTCGCCGTAGTAGTGGAACTCGTCCATCACGACCTGGTCGACCTCGGCATCCGCCCCCTGCCGCAGCGCGAGGTTCGCGAGGATCTCGGCGGTGCAGCAGATGATCGGGGCTTCCGCGTTGACCGACGAGTCGCCGGTGACCATCCCCACGCGCTCCGCGCCGAAGATCTCGACGAGGGCGAAGAACTTCTCGCTCACGAGGGCCTTGATCGGCGCCGTGTAGTAGGAACGGCCGCCGCGGGCCAGCGATGCCGCGTGCGCGGCGACAGCGACGAGCGACTTGCCGGTCCCGGTGGGGGTGGACAGGATCACGTTCGCCCCGGAGACGATCTCGATCGCGGCTTCATCCTGTGCCGGGTAGAGCCGGAGCCCCTGATCCTCCGCCCACCCGACGAACGCCTCATACACCGCGTCGGGGTCGGCGCCGCTCGGGATACGGTCGAGCAGGGATGCCGGCATCCCTCGAGTCTGCCACCGGCAGCCGTCGGCGCTGGCGGAATGCCCCACCCGCCCGTACGGTGAACTCGACGACGACAGGAGACTCATGACGACCGCACCGGATGCCGAACCCCGCGTCGCGCGCAACGACGCAGAGAACCGCTACGACCTGTTCCTGGGCGACGAGCTCGCCGGGTTCGCCGAGTACAAGGTCGATGCCCGGGGACGCCTCGTCTTCACCCACACCGAGGTCGATCCCGCCTTCGAGGGTCGGGGCCTGGCCGGGATCCTCGTGCGGACGGCGCTGACGGATGTCGCCGCGAAGGGCGAGACGATCGTGCCGCGCTGCCCGTACGTGGTGCGGTGGCTGGGTCGTCACGAGGTGGCGGGCCTGCAGATCGCGTGGCCCGACGAACCCGGCTTCGAGCGATGACCCGCCTGGACGCCGACGCGACGGAGCTGCACGAGGCCGGCACGACGTGCGACGGTCCGCGCGCGCTGCTGCTGGAGTCTCGCGAAGTCCCCCTCGGCGGGGTCCGGGCCATGTCGGTGCACCGCGCCCTTCCGCAGCGCGACCTGCCGCTCGTCGGCGCATGGTGCTTCCTGGACCGATTCGGGCCGCAGGACACCCGGATGCGTGTGGAGCCGCATCCGCACATCGGCCTGCAGACGGTCACCTGGCCGCTCGAGGGCGACATCCGCCACCGCGATTCGATCGGCAGCGACGTCGTGCTGAGCCGCGGCGCACTGAACCTGATGACCAGTGGCGCGGGGATCTCGCACTCCGAGTACTCCGTGGGGGAGGGTGCCGTCCCCCTGGACGCCCTGCAGCTGTGGGTCGCCCTGCCCGAGTCCCGCCGCCACGGCGCCGCGGCGTTCGAGCGGCACGAGAAGCTGCCGTCGTTCCCGCTCGCGGACGGGGCCGTCGCCACGGTCGTGCTGGGCGAGCTCGCCGGCGTGCGCTCACCGGCGACCGTGCACACGCCGATCGTCGGCGCCGAGATCCGGATTCCGGCCGGCGCCCGCGTGCGCGTGCCGCTGAACCCGGAGTGGGAGTACGCGATCGTCGGCGTCGAGGGCGACGTCGAGGTCGGGACGGATGCCGACACCCGGCTCACCGTGGACCGTCGCCACCTCCTCTACCTCGGCGAGGGCAGGTCCGAGATCGAGGTCGGCTCCGACGCGGACGCCCTGCTCTTACTCCTCGGCGGGGAGCCGTTCGAGGACGAGATCGTGATGTGGTGGAACTTCGTCGGCCGCACGCACGAGGAGATCGTGCAGGCGCGCGCGGAGTGGGAAGCGGGCTCGGACCGCTTCGGCCACGTCGTCGACCACGGCGACGAGCGCGTCCCCGCGCCCGCCCTGCCGACGGTCCGTCTGACCCGGCGCACGCGACGCGTCTGAGGCTCACTCCTCGACGACGAACTGCGTCGCGGCCTCCGAACCGCTGACCCCGACGGTCCCCGCATAGCGGACGAGAACCTCGTGGATGCCGGGCCGCGCCGCCGGCAGCGCGAAAGCGACCCGACCGCCGACGAGGGTGCCCACGTAGTCGATCCCCTCGTGCGTGACCGTCACGGCACCGCCCGCCGGCTGACCCGCCTCGGTCCGGACGGTCACGGTCAGCGTGAAGTCGTCCGCGGGACCGCCCGCCGCGCGGTTCATGACGGCCTGCACGGCGGATCCGACCGTGACGGGAACCTCGGCGGTCACCGCGGTGCCGGCGTTGACGGCGCCGGGACGCCGGGCCTGCACGCGTGCGCTGAGCGTGGTTCCGGCATCCGTCTCCTGCACGCGGTAGGACCTGCTCACCGCGCCTGCGATCGGCACGCCGTCGCGCAGCCACTGATACGTCAGCGACGCGTTCGCGGGCGCCCACTCGCCCGGGTCCAGCACGATGCGCTCCCCGACCCGCGCGTCGCCGGTGATCGTGGGCGCCGTCGTGGCCGCGGGGCCGGCGGGACCCGTGTCGATGCGCACGATCGTGCGGTCCACGGTGCTCGAATAGCCGACCTCCGCGAGGTATCGGCGGTCGGGCAGCAGCCCCGTCCATGACGCCACCGGCGAACCGGCGGACGCGACGCCGAGGGCGCGGTCATCCGGAAGGACGACGGCCGCGGTCAGGTCCCACGGTCCTGTCGCCGTCCGGTCGACGTCGACGACCGCGAGGTAGTCGCCGGGCGCGGGGGCGTCGAGGCGGACGACACCGCGCTCGCCCGCCGTCCACGCGTCCAGGTACGGCTGCGCGGCATCCGTGCGCCCGTCGGCGAGGCGGTAGAGCGTGAGGCGGTGGCCGGCGGGCTCGGCGGAACTCAGGGCGAACTCGGCGGATGCCGCGCCGCGCGCGACCGGGACGATCCACGCGATCCGGCCTGCGGCGTCGCCCGAGTCGGCGTCGCCCGAGTGGCCGGGCGCGGGGGCGTCCGGGTCCAGGAGCAGGTCGAGCGCTCCGATCCCGAGCGCTCTCGGATCCCCCTCGCCGGGAAGCGCCACGGTGCCCTCGACGCCCTCGCCCGCGAGTGACTCCGCATCGCCCGCCCCGCTCGGACGCACCGCGAGCGGCGAGCGCACCGCGGTGCCGTCCTCACCGATCCATGTCAGGGAGCCGGTCGCCCACTGTTCGCGCACCGCCGCGCCGGCGTCGAAGGTCACCGTGTACTGGCGTTCCTGACCCTCGGCGTCGAAGCGCAGTTCGGCCGGGGTCACGGTCACTTCGACTCCCGGGACGCTCGCGACCGCCCGGTAGACCCCGGGGCGGGTGGCGATGAGTGTGCGGGTCTCCTCGTGCGCGCCGGCCAGGCGGGGCACGACGAGGGACGGCTCTGCGGCCAGCAGCCCGGGGTCCGGCATCCGCTCTGCGTCGACCTGTCCCGCACCCTGCGCGAACGGGTCGACCGTCGGTGCGCCGTCCGCGCCCACGGTGTCCGCCGCGGTGGTCATGAGCGCGGAGCGCACGTCGGCGGGCGAGGCGGACGGGTGCGCGGCGAGGTAACGGGCGGCGAGGCCCGCGACGTGGGCGGCCGCCATCGACGTACCCGATACCAGGTCCCAGGCGGGGCTGCCGCCGCCACCGGCGCGCGTGGGGGCGAGGATGCCGACTCCGGGTGCCGTGACGTCCGGCCCGAGATGCATCCCGTCGGCGGACGGGCCGCGGCCGGAGAATCCCGCGACCTGCGGCGCGGGGACGCCGCCGGTGGACGGGGCGCCGCCGGCGAGCGTGACCTCGTCGGCATCACCGGCTTCGACCGCGGCGAGCAGGAGCGCGCGGCGGTCGGCGTCCAGCTGGACCGTGGGCAGGACATCGAGCGCCGGGTCCAGCGACGCGGCCTCGGTGTTCACCAGCACGACGCCCACCCCGCCGGCCGCGGCGACGGCACGGATCTTCTCGCTGCGCGGATTCGTGCCGCGCTCGCACACCACGATCGCCCCTGCGACGACCGCCGGGTCCAGGGCGTCCGGGTAGCAGAGCCGCGCGTCCGCCTCGGCGCCCTGCGCCGCGTCGGCTGCGAGGACGAGCGGCGCGGTGACGGGCTCGCCGACGGAGGCGGAGACGCCGGGCAGCGAGAAGCCCCCCGCCAGTCCGACGGTCGCGTCGAAGGACGCCGTCGTGGATGCCGCCACCGTGAGGTATCCGTCGGAACCGCTGCGCGCGCTCCCCGGCGCGGGGCCGGCGTTGCCCGCGCTCGCGACCGCGACCAGGCCCGCGGCCCCCGCGGCGCGCAAGGCCTCATCCCCGAGCGCCCAGGAGCCCGTGGCGCTGCTGAGCGCAACGGTCACGACATCGACGCCGTCGGACACGGCCGCATCGAGGGCCGCCAGCACGTCGGACGCGACGCAGACGTCGTCCGCCGTCGTGGCCGGGTCGGCGCCAGCGAAGCACGCCTTGTAGGAGGCGATCGCGGCGTCCGCGTCGACGCCGGCGACCGTCTCGCCCCCGCGCAGCGCCAGCTCCACCGGCGCGCCCGCGGCGATGCCCGCCATCGCCGAACCGTGACCGCTGCGGTCGACCGGCGAGAGCGAATCGCGTCCGAGATCGACGGCCCCGGCCACGGCCGCGGCGCCGAAGACCCGCGCGTCGACGACCGTGGATGCCGGCAGCGCCGGGTTTGCGGTCACCACGCCGGTGTCCACGACGCCGATGACCACCGAACCGGTCTTCTCTTCGCGCGGGACCGCCTGCACCGCTGCCGCGAACGGCTCGGACGCCCCCGGCGCGGCATCCGGCCGGAGGATCTCGTCGGGCACGATCGCGCGCACGCCGGGGAGCGCCGCCACGCGCGGGAGGTCTTCGGCCGACAGCACGGCACTGAAGCCGTTCGCGACGATCCGATACGCCTCGAGCACGTCGACGCCCACCGCCTCGGCGACCTCGACCTGACGCTGTGCCAGGAAGGAGACGTAGCGTTTCACGCCCGGCGACCCCGGATCGAAGTCGTCACCGGCGGTCGCCCGATACCCGGCGATCCCCCCGGTGTACAGGGCCGCGGGCTCCTCCGCGAGCAGGACGACATACGTGCCGGTGACGGACGCCGGCGGGACGGGAGCGATCGTGCCGTCCACGACGTGCGGCCCGCCGGCGTCACCGGATGCCGGCGCGGGAGACCCCGCGGCCAGGAGCACCGCGAGCGCCGCGGCGACGACCGCGCGCGACCTGGCTGGCTTCATCGCCGACTCCCGGGGTGAGGGTCGCCCGGCGGCGTGCCGCGCGGCCTGCCGTCAACCTAACCCGGCACCGCGCAAGACGAAAGGGTCTGGCCGAGATCGGGTGCGCGGCAGCGCATTACGCTGGGCTCGTGGCTTCGGCATCCCGCCTCTCGACGAGCGTCCTGCTCACGTGCGCGGCGATCGGCGTCGCGACCGGAGCGCTCTCCGCCGGGGCGGGGGCCATCAGCGGGCCGGTGTCGGCGGCGGTCCCGCTCGTCTACGGACTCGTGCTGGGCGTCCACGTCCTCCCGGGCGTGATCGCCCAGGATCTGCTGCGCCGACCGTGGGTGGCACTGATCACCCACCTGATCGCAGCGCTCGTCGCGAGCGCGGTCGTGCCGCTGTGGATCGGACGCTACGTCGGCACCGCTCTGCTGATCGGCGCGCTGCAGGAGGGCATCGCCGCCCTCGGCCGTTACCGCCGGTGGGACGCGTGGCGGTTCTTCCTCGGCGCGGTGATCGTCGGCGTGCTGATCGCGGTGCCGATCTGGTTCGCCGCGGACGTGTCGCGGTTCGCCGTGTGGGGCCAGATCGTCTATATCGGCCTGTTCATCCTCGGGCCGGTCCTCTGGACGGTGGTCGGAATCGCGGTCGGCGCCGCGCTGCGCCGGGCCGGCGTCGCCCGCTCGAGCCGCCTCTGAGGGCGGCCAGCGGGCTAAGTTGGAGATCACCCGTCGCCTCTTCTGGAAAGTCCCGTGACCGCATCCGAGCGTGATCCGTCCGCTCCGGCACCGGAGCGTCCGAGCCCGATCCTCCGCGTCCACGAGGTCGCGATCACCCACGCCGGCGAGACGACCCCCACTCCGGCGGACGTGTCGTTCGACGTCGCCGTCGGGGAGGTCGTGCTGCTGCTCGGACCGAGCGGCTCGGGCAAGTCCACGCTCACGCTGGCGCTCGACGGGCTGATCCCGCACGCGGTCCCGGCCACCGTAACCGGCCGCATCGAGGTCGCCGGGCGCGACACGGCCTCGGCGAGCGTGGCCGAACTGAGCACCCACGTCGGCATGGTCTTCCAGGACCCCGACGCGCAGCTCGTGACCGGGACCCTCCTGGATGAGGTCGCGTTCGGTCCGGAGAACCTGCGGATGCCGGTGGAGGATGTCCTCGCACGCGCCGAGCGGGCACTGCGCCGGGTCGGACTGTGGGAGCGCCGGGGCGAGAACCCGGACCGTCTGTCGGGTGGCGGCCGGCAGCGGCTCGCGATCGCCTGCGCCCTCGCCATGGGATCACCCCTGCTCGTTCTGGACGAGCCGACGGCGAACCTCGATCCGCAGGGGATCGACGAGGTGTACGCCGCCCTGAAGGAACTGGTCTCCGACGGCGCCCACGCGATCGTGCTGGTCGAGCACGATCTCGACGCCGCGGTCGGATTCGTCGACCGTGTCGTCGTGCTCGATCAGGCGGGCAGGCTCGTCGCCGATGGACCGGTGGATGCCGTGCTCCGCGACCGGGCGGAAGAGCTCCACGCGCTGGGCGTGTGGCTGCCCACCTCCACTCTCGCGGGCCTGCGGCTGCGCCGGGCGGGCTACGCGCTCGACCCGCTGCCGCTGACGCCGGACGAGCTGCGCGCCGCGCTCGAGGACGCTCCGGCACCGGCATCCGTTCCCGTGGGCCGCGTGATCGCGCGCAGGGCGGCGAGGATGCCGGACGAACGACCCGTCATCGCGGTGCGCGCGCTCACGCTGCGCCGGGGCCGCGACACGGTGCTCCGGGACATCGACCTCGACGTCGCGCGCGGTGAGTTCATCGCCGTCGTCGGTGGGAACGGGGCCGGGAAGACCACGCTCGTGCAGGCGATCGCGGGCGTCATCGTCCCGCCGCGCCGGGCGGTCCACATCGACGGGCGCGATGTCGCACGGCTCGGCGCGCGCGAGCTGACCGAGCGCGTCGGGTTCGTCTTCCAGAACCCCGAGCATCAGTTCATCGCGGCCACGGTCGCGGCCGAGCTTGCCCACGGCCTGCGGCGCCGCGGTCTGGACGACGACGCGGTGCGGGCGCGCACGGCGGAGGTCCTGGACCGCTTCGGTCTGAGCGAGAAGGCCGAGTCGCATCCGTTCCTCCTCTCCGGCGGCCAGAAGCGCCGGCTCTCGGTCGCCACCGCCCTCGTGACGGGCGCACCCGTCCTGGTCCTCGACGAGCCCACGTTCGGCCAGGACCGTGCCCGCGCCGACGAACTCCTGGGCCTCCTCTCCGAACTCAACGACGCCGGCACGACGATCGTCTTCGTGACCCACGACATGCAGCTCGTCGCGGAGTACGCCGACCGTCTGGTCGTCCTCGCCGACGGACGCCTCATCGCGCACGGAAGCACCGCCGACGTGTTCGGCGACCGGGACGTCGTCGCGCGGGCGGGACTCCGGCTGCCGCCGCTCGCCCGGGCGCTGAGCGGCGTGGCGCGGCATCCGGAGCTCGCCGGCATCTCGCGTCTGAAGGATCTGCCGGAGGCGACCTCGTGACCGCGACCGGGCCGATCGTTGCCGCGCAGGTGTCGCGCATGCGGGAGGACCCGTACGCGGATGCGGTGACCGCGGCGCCCGTCCGGTTCCTGTATCGCCTCAATCCGCTGGCGAAGCTCCTCGCACCGGTCCCCGCGATGGTGCTGCTCGTCTTCGTGCGCGACCTCGCGACCCCGCTGGCCTTCCTCGCGCTGACGTACGGGATCCTGCTGGTCGGCGTGAGCTTCACCCGCCGCCTCGTCCTGCTGCTGGCGGTCGCGCTGCCGCTCGGTGCGCTGCTGATCGGATTCGGCTTCTCGCTGTGGATCGATCCCGCGAACGTCGATCGGAGCGTGACCGTCTGGCAGGTCGGCTCCTGGACGCTGTACGGCGGCGCGGTGGCGACGGGCCTCGCCACCGGCGTACGGATCGCGGCGATCGTCGCCCTGAGCCTGATCGTGGGCCTGTCCACCACCGGCCCCGACCTCGTCCGCTCCACCGTGCAGCAGCTCCGGGTGCCGTACCGCATCGGCTACACCGCCCTGGCGGCCTTCCGCTTCGTGCCGCGCTTCGGCCATGAGCTCGAGGTGATCCGCCACGCGCACCGCGTGCGCGGCGCGCATTCCGGCCGCGGACCGTTCGCCCTGCTCGCCCGGTGGGGCGGCTACGTGGTCCCGCTGCTGGCGGGCGCGATCCGGCACGCGGAGCGGGTCGCGCTCGCGATGGACGCGCGCGCGTTCGGCGCCCACCCCGACCGCACGGAGCGCCACATCGTGCCGTTCCGCGCGCGGGACACCGTGTTCATCTGCCTTTTCGTGGCGGCATCCGCCACGATCTTCCTCGTCGTCGCGTCGTCGCGCTGACATGTACGAGAGACCCGCCGCGTGGTGCGACAGGCCTCTCGCACAGACGACGGAGCGGACTCAGCCGGCGATCAGCGCGTGATCGTGGTCATGGCTCAGGCCACCACCACCGGCGCTCCAGGTGTCCTGGGGTCCGGCCGGGTCGGGCAGGTTGAGCCCACCGGGAACCGAAGCGCCGCGGACACCGTTCACGAGCTCCGTGGAGTACGAGTACGCCAGCACCGCCGTCGCAATCGCGTCCGAGTTGACCTCGAGCGCGTGCATGTCGATGTTTCCGATCGTGTCGCACGCCTGGTGGTAGCACGGGTCGAAGGCCTCGCCAGCGGTCCCGCCCCAGATCGCCGCCTGCTCGTCGGACTTGACCTCTTCGGCGCCCGTGAACAGACCACCCGCGGGGATGTCCGCCGCGATGAAGGCCTGGTAGTCGCTGCGACCGCTGAACTCCGCGTCGTCGTAGGGCTCGCCCACGCTCGTGAAGTACCGCTCGAACAGGTCCTCGATCTCGACCGAGCCGTCCGGCACGGGTACCGGTGCCTCGAAGCCCGACTGGTCACCGTCGTACACCATGAAGATGTAGTTCGGCGAGGCGATCATGTCGAAGTTGAGGTACAGCGCGATCCGGTCCTTCTCGGCCTGCGGGAGTTCCTCGACGTAGGCGGTCGAGCCGAGCAGACCCTCCTCCTCCGCGCCCCACCACGCGAGACGCACGGTGTTCTGCGGCTTGAGCTTCGTCATGTTCTGCGCGATCTCGATCAGCGCGGCAGACCCGCTGCCGTTGTCGTTGATCCCCGGGCCCGCGGGAACGGAGTCCAGGTGCGCGCCCGCCATCACGACGTTGGCCGTGTTCTTGCCGGGCAGCTCCGCGATCACGTTCTTCTGCGGGTAGTTCACCGGCTCGGGGACGTTCACGCGCGCCGTCGATCCGGCGGACGCAAGCGATGCCCCGGCCTCGTACGACGTGCCGACGACCGGGATCAGCAGCTCGTCCGGGTTCGCGCCGATGAGCGTGATGTTCGTCAGCACTCCGGAACGCTCGGGGGTGTTGCCCTGGTTCATGATCACGACCGCCTCGGCCCCGGCAGCCTGCGCGTTCGCGGCCTTGATGCCGAATTCGCACGTGCCGCGCTGCACGAGGGCGATGTCAGCCTCTCCGGAGAAGTCGAGCCCGGCGAAGTCGGTCGCCTCGCAACCGCTCGTCACCGCGGTGCCGTTCGGCTGTCCCAGCACGAGGTCGACGGGGATGATCGTGCCGGTGACGTCACCGGAACCGGTCCCGGCGGGCGCCTCGTTCTCCCACGTCGCGGCCACCGGTGTGAGCTGCTGCAGGTCGGAAGCGGCGCGGACGAAGTAGTCGAACTCGTCGATCGACACCTTCCATCCCGCCGCGGTCAGGGTGTCGACGACGTAGTCGACGCTTGCTTCGTAGCCGGGCGTGTTGGCGGCGCGGTTGCCGCCGTTCGCGTCGGCGATCGACTGCAGCGCATCCATGTGCTGCTTCACGCCGTCGGCGCTCACGCACTGCGTGAGCTTCGCGATCGTGTTGTTGTTGCGGTTGTCGCACGCGGCGGCCGGTGGTGCGGCCAGCGCACCAGTGGCCGGCGCGAGCGCCAGCGCGAGAGCGGCAGCGGTCGCCGTGGTGACGGCGAGCGCTCTGCGGGAAGGTCGTACAGATCTCTTCATCGTGATCTCCTTCATCGGGGGGATGTGCCGGGTTGTGGCACCGCCCTCGACGCTACGGGGTCAAGCCGCCGTGGTACACCCCTGGTGCACGCGCACGAGAAGTCGTGCGCGCACACGAGCAGACCGGATGCCGCGCGAGCGGCATCCGGACTGGAGGAAGAGCTCAGCGCTTGCCGACGATCTGGCGCGACACGATGTCGCGCATGATCTCGTTCGTGCCCCCGTAGATGCGGTGCACGCGGGCATCGAGGAAGGCGCGGGCGATCGGGTACTCGGTGATGTAGCCGTAGCCGCCGTGCAGCTGCACGCCGATGTCCAGGAGTTCCCACTCGCGGTCGGTCGCCCAGAACTTGACCTTCGCCGCCTCTTCGGCCGTGAGCTTCTTGTCCTTGTACAGCAGCATCGCCCGGTCGATGTAGGCCCACATGACGTCGACCGTCGTCGCCATGTCGGCGAGCTTGAAGCGCGTGTTCTGGAAATCCGCGATCGACTGCCCGAACGCCTCGCGGCTGAGGGTGTAGTCGCGGGTCCAGACGAACGCGGCTTCTCCGGCGGCCGCGGCGGCGACGCCGATCGACAGACGCTCGAGCGGCAGGTTCATCATGAGCTGGATGAAGCCCAGTCCCTCCTTGCCGCCGATCAGGTTCTCTTCCGGCACGAAGACGTCGGTGAACGAGAGTTCGGCGGTGTCCCAGCCGTGGAAGCCCATCTTCTCGAGCTTCTTGCCGTGGTCGAAGCCCGCCATTCCGTTCTCGAGGATCAGCAGGCTGAAGGCGTCGGGACGATTGCCCTCACCCGTCTTCACGAACGTCACGACCATGTCGGCGGTCTTGCCCGAGGAGATGAACGTCTTGGCGCCGTTGACGACATAGCCGCCGTCGACCTTCTTCGCGGTGGTCTTGATGCCGCGGAGGTCGCTGCCCGCACCCGGCTCGGTCATGGCGAGCGCGCCGAGGATCTCACCGGTCGCCATCCCGGGAAGCCACTTCTGCTTCTGCTCGTCGGTTCCCATGTGCACGACATACGGCACGGCCAGGTCGTCCTGGATGCCGAGCGCGCCCGCGAGCGAGCCGAGACCCGCGCCGATGACCTCTTCGTTCACGATCGCGCGGAAGCGGTAGTCCTGCAGCATGCCGGCGCCGCCGTACTCCTCCGGCACGGCGAGACCGATGATGCCCGACTCGCCCGCGGCGCGCAGCGTCGCGCGATCGACCTCGCCGTCGGCGTCCCACTGCTTGCGCTTCTCGTCGGTCGCGTAGCGCTTGATGAACTCCTTGACGACGTCGCGGAAAGCTTCGTGGTCTTCGTCGTAGATGTCGCGCTCCATGGTGCGCCGTCCTCTCGTCCTCGAGTCTGCGGATGCCGGCAGCCGATCGGCCTGGAATTGCATCTCAGCGACTATGGTACTCAGTTTCACCGATCGGATGCCGGGGCCCGGCATCCGATCAGGGGTAGGTGGGCGCCGCCGGAAGACCGAAGAACTCCTCGAGGGTGTGCCAGCCGCCGTCGTGGTACACCTTCGCCAGATCGGTGCCGATGAAGCGCAGGTGCCACGGCTCGGGGTCGTAGCCGGTGATCGGCTGGTAGCCCGCTTCGTAGCGGACGATCCACCCGTACTGCCAGGCGTTCGCGGCGATCCACTGTCCCTGCGCGGTCGCCGCGAGGTCGTCCAGGGTGCCGCAGCCGTCCGCGCACGCGACGACGTCGGCGGCCAGACCGGACTGGTGCTCGCTGTAGCCCGGGCGTGCGCTCGTGAGGTCGGCCTGCGCCGCACCCTGCGCGCCCACCTGATTGCCGTAGGTCTCCTGCTGGGTCTGAAACGAACGGAATCCGCTGAGGAGGGCGATCTCGCCGACTCCTGCCGCAGCCGCGCCCGAGGCCATCGCCGACAGCGCGGCGGCGGCATCCGCCCGCAGCGCCCCGCCCTCGATGCTGCGCACGCCGCCGGGAAGCTCGAGGCTCGCCGGGCGGTAATCGACGGGGTTGTGCGGCCGGGTCTTGTTCAGCACGACCCAGACGCGCGCCGAATCGTCGAGGCGCACGCAGCCGGCCGTTCCGCCGGCGACGGCGGCGCGGAAGGCCTCCGGTCCGCCGGCCGCGGCGATCGCAGCGGCGTCGTCGCCCGCGGCGAGGGCGTCGGCCACCCCCGGCCGACTGCAGACGTCGAGGGCCGCCGGTGCGGCCAACACCGTCGGCGCCGGGATCGTCTCAGCGGTCGCGGGCACGGGTGCGCTCAGGCGCGCCGTGACCTCGGGCGCGTCAGCCTCGCCGGCCTGCTGCGGGGTGAACAGCTCGGGGCCGCCGAAGGCCGCCGTGACCGAAGCGGCCGAGACGAGCATCAGCGAGGTCGCGACGGCGAGCGCGGCGATCCCGACGCGGGCACTGCGATGGCCCGCGTGCTGCGGCGCCGTGATCGCCCGGTGGCCCTGCAGAACCGCGACCGCGCGCGCCTCGCGGCGGGTCGGCGCGAGGGGGACGGCGCGCGCGCCGACCCGGGTCGGTGTCCGCCCCGTCGACGGCCGGCGCGAGCGTCGCTGAGGACCCGGATCGTCGAGCACGGGGAGCGGACGCGTGGTGGTCGGGGGCTCCGGGGCGCGCTCGAGGACCCGTTCACGCTCAGCTCGCGCTTGCCGACGGGTCTGTGGGGGGATGTGCGGTTCGGGAGCCGTCACACGCCCCATTCTTGCCTGAACGGGCGCGGCGGTCGACAGCTCTTTCGCTCTTTCGATTCTTTGTACGAGTAAGTATTGACACACATTCGTTGTTCTGTTCCCATGGAAGCATGCGGTGGCAAGGACAGGAACTGGGCGTGACGGATGCCGCCGCCCTGCCCGGTCTGGAGCAGCTGAACGGTCTGGTGCGCTCGGTGATCACACCCGAATTCGCCGACGTGACGTTCCACGAGGTGATGTGCAAGAGCGCGCTCAACCACGTGCCGAGTGCCTCCGCCATGCCGTTCGACTGGACCGTGAACCCCTATCGGGGCTGCAGTCATGCATGTGCCTACTGCTTCGCCCGTGGAACGCACGAGTACCTCGAGCTCGACGCGGGACGCGATTTCGACTCGCAGATCATCGTCAAGATCAACGTCGCGGAGGTCCTCGAGAAAGAACTGCGCCGCGGCAGCTGGGCGCGCGAGCCGGTGATGCTCGGGACGAACACCGACCCGTATCAGCGTGCCGAGGGGCGGTATCGCCTCATGCCGGCCATCGTGGGCGCGCTCACCGAGTCGGGGACGCCGTTCTCGATCCTCACGAAAGGTACGCTGCTCAGGCGCGACCTGCCGCTGCTGCGCGAGGCCGCGGCATCCGTCGACGTCTCACTGGCGATGTCGATCGCCGTGTTCGACGACGAACTGCAGAAGCTACTCGAACCGGGGACGCCCTCGGCCGCCGCGCGACTCGAGACCGTGCGCGCCGCGACCGAAGCCGGGTTCCGCGTCACGGTCTTCCTGATGCCGATCCTGCCGCACCTCACCGACTCGATCGCCGCCCTCGATCACGCCCTGACGCAGATCGCACAGGCGGGCGCCGTCCGCGTCGTCTTCGGGGCGCTGCACCTGCGCCCCGGCACCAAGCAGTGGTTCATGCAGTGGCTCGGGGAGCGGCATCCCGAACTCGTCTCGTCCTATCTCGGGCTGTACCCCGGCGCGGCGGCGAACGCGCCGAAGCCGTACCGGTCGTGGCTCGCCAAGCGTGTCCGACCTCTGTTGCGCGTGCACGGGCTCGACGGGCGCGCCGAGGAGGACGCGCCGCGCCGATCCCCGATGCCGGGGCTCGCCGCGCGTCCGCAGTTCGTGACGACCTCGCGGGGCCGCGAGGCCGAGGCGGCACGGCTGTTCTGACTCGCGGCCCCGCTCGCGTTTCGCGGCACGCGTTGCGCGGCGGGCCGCGAGGCGCAGAACGGGCCGCGAGCGCTTACGGCCCGCGGCCCGTTCAGGTCACGAGGTGAGCTCGGCCTCGGACGGCATGCGGCCGGCCAGCTCCTCGATCGTGTCGTCACCGGGACGCGCGTCCTGGAACGGCGCATCGATTTCGGCGCGCTCGAGCATCTCGGTCATCTTGCGGCGGCGCTGGCGGGTGATGAGCGTCACGACCCGGCCGGCCTTGCCCGCGCGACCGGTGCGGCCGGCGCGGTGGAGGTACGTCTTGTACTCGTCCGGCGGGTCGGCCTGGATCACCAGATCGATGTCGTCGACGTGGATGCCGCGCGCGGCGACATCGGTCGCGACGAGCACATTCACCCGACCCGAGGTCAGCCGCTCCAGGTTGCGCGTGCGGCGCTGCTGGTTGAGGTCGCCATGGAGGGAGACGGCGGGGCTGCCGGCGTCGTCGAACTGCTCGGCCAGCATCTCGGCGAACGCGCGCGTGCGGGCGAACACGAGGGTCTTGCCCTCGCGGTCGACGAGCTGGTCGAGGATCTGCGCCTTGTCGCGGTGCTCGATCACCAGGACGCGGTGGTCGATCGTGCTCGAGGCCTGGTCTTCGCCGGCGACCTCGTGAACCGAGGGATTCACCAGGAACTCGTCCACGAGCGCGGAGACCTCGCGGTCCAGCGTCGCTGAGAACAGGAGCTTCTGGGATCCTTCCGCGGTCTCGCGGAGGATGCGCTGGACGGGCTCGAGGAACCCGAGTTCGCACATGTGGTCGGCCTCGTCGATCACCGCGACCATGACCTCGCTCAGGTCGAGCTTGCGCTGCGTGATGAGGTCTTCGATCCGGCCGGGCGTGCCGATGATGATGTCGACGCCCTTCTTGAGCGCCCCGACCTGGCGGGCCTGGGGCACGCCGCCGTAGATCTGCGTCGTGAACAGGCCGACGCTGCGCGCGATCGGCTGGATCGTGCGGTCGATCTGCAGCGCGAGCTCGCGCGTGGGCGCCAGGATGAGCGCCTTGGGCTTGCGGCCGAACTCGCGGCGCTTGCCCGCGCCGGCACGCAGCACGTTCTCGACGAGGGGGGAGCCGAACGCGATCGTCTTGCCCGAACCGGTGCGACCACGGGCGAGCACGTCGCGCCCCGCGATGATCTCGGGGATCGTCGCGGCCTGGATCGCGAACGGGGATGCCGCGCCGAGGTCGGCGAGCGTGCGGACGATGTTGTCGCCGAGTCCGAGCGAGCCGAAGGTCACGCCCTCGACGTCGTTCGCCTGGATCGCCTCGGCCTGCAGACGCTCATGGACCACGTCCACGTGCTGCTCGTGGGCCTGCGTGCGCTCCGGTCCGCGCGACCAGTCGCTGCGACCTGCGGCGTAGCCGGCTCCGGCGGCCGCACCGGCGGCGCGACGGGGCGCGCTGTCGCGACGCGGACGCTCTTCGGAGGACCGCTGCGGGCGATCGTTGCCGTACGCGCGACGCGCGGGACGATCCTCATTCGAGCGACGCGCGGGACGGTCGTCATAGGAACGCGCCGGGCGATCGTTGCCGTACTCCCGGCGAGCGGGACGCTCGTCGTTCGAGCGACGCGCGGGACGGTCGTCATAGGAACGCGCCGGGCGATCGTTGCCGTACTCTCGACGCGCGGGACGATCCTCATTCGAGCGACGCGCGGGACGGTCGTCATAGGAACGCGCCGGGCGATCGTTGCCGTACTCCCGGCGAGCGGGACGCTCGTCGTTCGAGCGACGCGCCGGACGGTCGTCGTACGAACGCGCAGGACGGTCGTCGTATGACCGCGCCGGACGCTCGGCCTGGGCGTGCGAACGGATGCCGCGCGCCTCGTCGCGGCCGGCGCGCTGGGTCGCCGTCCACCGGGTCTTCGGGGCACTGGATCCTGCGGCGGTCTCTTCGGGTGCGCGGTAGCCGCGATGGTTCGGGCTCTTGCTGCCGGGCTTGGCACCCGTGCGGGTGCGGTCGTGGAACGAGGTCTTCTTCTCGCCGTACCGCGGCTCGAAGTTCTTCGCGGCGCGGCCGGCGGCGGGCTTCTTGCTCTTGGGCATGATGTGTCCTTCTGGGTTGTCTCAGCGCAGAACTGCACTCGCGCGCGGCGCAATACCCGCCAGTTCGCACTGACGCGCACCGCCGCACACCGCTTTGCGCGGTACGGAGTTGCCCGGACTGTC
>JASBUD010000034.1 GCA_030148105.1 Microbacterium sp.
CCGACCACGCGGTCGCCGACCCGCAACCCGGTCACATCCGCGCCGAGCGCGACGACGGCGCCTGCCAGGTCCATCCCCCGACCGGCGACGCGGGGGCGGCGCAGGCCGAGGAAGAGCCGGACGAGGCGGGGTTCGCCCTGCATGAGGTGGATGTCGCCGGAGTTGATCGAGACGGCGTCGACCCGGACGAGGACCTCATCGGCGCGGGGAACCGGCACCGGCACGGTCTCGGCGGCGACGGCGTCCGCGCCGCCGTACCGATGTTGGCGCCAGGCGGTCATGGTCTTCGTCGTGGCGGTATACGTGCTCATGCGGATTCTCCTTCGGTGGGGTACTGGAAAACGTCGTCGAGGCCGGCCCCGAAGACGCGGGCGATCTGGAACGCGAGCTCGAGCGTGGGCGAATAGCGCTCCTGCTCGATCGCGATGACGGTCTGGCGCGTCACGCCGATGCGGCGGGCGAGCTCGGCCTGCGTGATCCCCGTGGCTTCCCGCAGTGCCCGGATGCGGTTCGTGACCCGTGTCGGCTTGACCATCAGACGAGTCCCCGCCGGTAGGCGATCACGCTGGCGAGCCCGCCGACGAACGCCGACAGGGCGAACCCGAAGAACATCGTGTTGGCGATCCAGAACCGGTCGGCCCCGATCGCGCAGAGCACGATCACCCCGACACCCGCGATCGCCAGGAACGCCTGACCGACCCGGCTCCCCATCCGCGAGATGTCCCGGTCACGCAGATCGGAGCGGGTCGCGCCCTCGGGGTCGCGCATGCCCGCGACGATCCCCCACAGGATGCTGCTCACGATCATCACGACGACGCCGATGCCGATCGTCCACAGCATGATCGGCCACCAGACGACCTCCGTCAGCGGCCCGCCGTCGGCCTGCTGCAGGACGGCGATCGTGTAGACCGCCATCGCGATCACGCTGCCGACCAGGCCGACCCAGGTGTTGCGTTCCTCGTACCCCACGGCGTCCCCCGATGTCTAGAATGTTTGACATCACGGTACGCGACGCGAGTCGTGCGTGTCAAACTTTCTTTACATCGGGCGCGAGCCCACGGTCGGCGAGTTCAGATGACGGAGGCGCTCCAGGGATCGGGGTTGCCGAAGCGATGCGCGGTGATCGTGATCGACTGCTCGTGCAGGAACGGCAGGAGCTCGACGCGGCCGGCGGTCGTGACCTCGTTCGAGTACACGGCGAGATCGGGGTCGCCCGCCACGGCGTCGGCGAGCGCGCGGTGCAGCTCGGCGACGGAGTCCGGCGCGCCGACGAGTCGGGCACGCGGCGGACGGGGGCCGGCCCCCTCACCGGTCGCGGTCATGCGCTGGAGCCATTCCTCGTCCGACTCGACGAACACCGCGACCCCTTCGTCACCGAGCGCACGGCGGACGGACGCGGGAAGACCCACCGGCGCGCTGAGCGTGAAGGACGACCCCGCCCGGATGCCGGCCACCACGACCCGCAGCAGGGCCTGCCACGACGCGTCCTTCGTGGCGCGCACCGCGACCTCGACGGGGCGGTAGCGGAACAGGTTCCGCTCGACGCCGAGGCGCGACACGTCCCGCACCTGCCCGAACTCGCGGTCCCACGCGAGCGCGTCCGACAGTGCTCCACGCCGCAGCCACTCGAACGCCTCGTAGTCCAGCGACGGCTGCGCCGCCTCGATCAGCGTCGTGATGCGCGAGTCGAGCCCGCGCAGGTGCAGCGTCGTCGAGGCGGCACCCCCCGCGGACGGTCGCCACGCGCCGAGACCGACGAGGTAGTTCGGGCCACCGGCCTTCGTGCCGGCGCCGACCGAGGAGCGCTTCCACCCGCCGAACGGCTGCCGCTGCACGATCGCGCCGGTGATCCCACGATTGACATAGAGATTGCCGGCCTGCACCTCGTCCAGCCACACCTCCAGATCGTCGGGGTTCTGGGTGTACAGACCCGCGGTGAGCCCGTATGCGACGGCGTTCTGCAGCTCGATCGCGTGCGCCAGCGAGTGCGCGTGCATCACGCCGAGCACCGGGCCGAAGAACTCCTCGCGGTGGAACCGGGATCCGGGGCGCACGCCGGTGCGGATGCCGGGGCTGAAGAACCTGCCCTCGTACTCGCGTCCGAAATCGAGCGGACGCGGCTCGACGAGCCATTTCTCGCCGTCGTCGAGTGTGCTGAGCGCCCACGCGAGCTTGCCGTGGGGTGGTTCGATCACGGGCCCGACCTCGGCGGTCGGATCGGTCGGCGGCCCGACGCGCAGCGAGGTCGCGGCATCCACGAGCTGTCGCGCGAAGCGCTGCGAGCGCGCGACCGGCCCCACGAGGATCGCGAGCGACGCGGCGGAGCACTTCTGTCCGGCGTGGCCGAACGCGCTCTTGACGAGGTCGGCCGCGGCGAGATCGAGGTCGGCGGAGGGCATCACGATCATCGCGTTCTTGCCGCTCGTCTCGGCCAGCAGCGGCAGATCGGGACGCCAAGAGCGGAAGAGTGCGGCGGTCTCCCACGAGCCGGTGAGGATCACCCGGTCGACGTCGGGGTGCGAAACGAGGTGCCGTCCGAGCGCGCCTTCGTCGAGGTCGACGAGCGCGAGCACATCGCGCGGCACACCGGCCTCCCAGAGCGCCTCGGCGAGCACGGCGGCGCACCGCCGGGCCTGTGGCGCCGGCTTGAACACGACACCCGACCCGGCGGCGAGGGCGGCGAGAACGCCGCCCGCCGGGATCGCGACGGGGAAGTTCCACGGCGGCGTCACGACCGTGAGCCTGGCCGGGACGAACACCGCGCCGCTCACCCGATCGAGCTCGCGCGCTGTGGCGGCGTAGTAGTTCGCGAAGTCGACCGCCTCGCTCACTTCGACATCCGCCTCGGCGAAGACCTTGCCCGTCTCCGACGCCGCGACCTCGATCAGCTCGCCGCGCCGCGCCTCCAGGGCTCGCGCGGCAGCCTGCAGCACGGCCGCCCGGTCGGCCGCGGGACGCTGTCCCCAGGGCTCGGCGGCGGCACGGACCCGGGCGATGATCGCCTCGAGCTCGTCCGGATCGCTCACGAGCGCCGCGGCGATCGTCGCGTCGCCGGCGGTCGAGGAGTCGATGCGCTGCAGAATGCCGCGGCTCCACTCCCGGTTCGCCGGAAGCGAGGGGTCGGTGTCGGCGGCGTTACGGAATCCGGGGGCACCCTCGGCGCGGTCATCGGCCTGCCGGACGGCGAACACCGCGGTCTCGACGTAGGCGTCACCGGCGAACATCTGCTCGGCGGCCGTCGGCTCGATCGGGACGGTGTCGCCCTCGCCGGCCGACCCGCGGGCGATGCCGAGAACAGCCTGCGTCAAACCCTGGGGAGAATCCGCACCATTCGCGTCGCTGAAGGACCCGACGGGCGCCTTTGTCCCCGGCGTCTCACCGTCCGCGGGCCGCACCAGCGCCGGGGGCGCCCCATCGACAATGCGGTCCTGCCGACGGTTCGGCCCCGTCGGCAGCGCCGGGTCGGCTGCGCGGGCGATCGAGGCGGTGAAGCGGTCGCGCTCGCGGTCGAACAGAGAGGAGTCGTCGGCGAGCTCGAATGCCGCCGAGAGGAAATTCTCGCTCGACGCGTTCTCCTCGAGGCGCCGCACGAGGTAGCTGATCGCGACGTCGAACTCATCCGGACGGACGACCGGCACGTACAGCAGCACGTGTCCCACCTCGCGCGCGACGGCCTCGACCTGCCCCTGCGCCATCCCCAGGAGCATCTCGAACTCGACGTCGGCGCGCACCCCGCGCTCACCGGCGAGCAGCCAGGCGTACGCGATGTCGAAGAGGTTGTGGCCGGCGACGCCGATCCGCACCGCGGCGGTGTGCGCGGGATCCAGCGCGCTCTGCAGGCACCGCACGTAGTTCGCGTCCGAGTCGAGCTTGCGGTCGTACGTCGCGAGCGCCCAGTCGTGCATCACGGCGTCCACGCGCTCCATCGCGAGGTTCGCGCCCTTCACCAGGCGCACCTTGATGCGCGCCCCGCCCGCGGCGACGCGAACGCGCGCCCACGCGGTGAGCTCCTCGAGTGCGGGCAGGGCGTCGGGCAGGTAGGCCTGCAGCACGATGCCCGCCTCGAGCTGCTGAAGGCGGGGGTCCTCGAGCAGTCGGGTGAAGACGGCGATCGTGAGGTCGAGGTCGCGGTACTCCTCCATGTCGAGGTTGATGAACGTGCCGTCGGTCGCGGCCGTGAGGTACAGCGGCAACAGTCGCGTGACAACCCGTTCGACGACGTCGTCGAACGCCCACATCGAGATGTGGCTCGCGATCGCCGAGACCTTGACCGAGACGTAGTCCACGTCGGGCCGGCGGACGAGGTCGTGGATCCCCTCGAGCCGGCGCAGCGCCTCCTTCTCGCCGAGCACCGCTTCGCCGAGCAGGTTGAGGTTGAGCCGCGCGCCGCTCTCGCGGATCTTCGCGATCGCGGGGCCGAGCTTGTCCGGGCGGGCGTCGACCACCAGATGCCCGACCATCTCGCGCAGGACGCGCCGCGCGATCGGCACGACCGGCGAGGGCAGCACGGGGGCGACGACGCCGCCGACCTGTACGGCGCCACGCAGGTACCACGGCAGGAACTTCGGCACGAGCGGGGCGACCCGCGTGAGGTTGGATGCCGCCGCGGACAGGCTCTCCGGACGCATCACCCCGTCCACGAAGCCGATCGTGAAGGGCAGCCCGTCCGGGTCCTTCAGCACGCCGGCGAGCCGCTGCGCGGATGCGTCGCCCTGCACCCCCGCGCTCTCGGCGACCCAGCGACGGGCGAGGTCGATCGCCTCATCGGTCAACGTGTCGGGGAGCGCAGTCGAAGAGGCGGACATGTCTCCAGCATGCGGCATCCGAACGTTCGAGAAAAGCAACCATCTATGATCAGTACCGTTCGATCTCATCGATGAATGCCGAGACGAGGTCCGAGGGGGTGCCGTGTTCGAACTTCGACGACTCCGTCTCCTGCACGAACTCTCGCTCCGCGGCACGCTCGCCGCGGTCGCCGAGGCGCTCTCCTACAGCCCCTCGACGATCTCGCAGCAGCTCGCGCAGCTGGAGAAGGACGCGGGCGTCGCGCTCCTGATCGCCGACGGTCGTCGGGTGCGGTTGACGGATGCCGGCATCCTGCTGGCCGCGCACGCGGCGCGGGCGCTCGAGCTCGAAGAGCGGATCCGCGCCGAGCTGGAGAGCCTGCAGCCGGGCATCGCGCCGGTGCGCGTGGCGGTGCTGCAGACCGCGGCGCACGCCCTCCTGCCGGCTGCACTGTCCCTGCTGGCCGAGCGTGAACCGGGCCTGCGGGTGGAGATCGCCGAGGTGCCGCCGGAAGAAGGCCTGTTCGAACTGTCCGCCCGCGGATTCGACCTGGTGATCGCGGAGCAGTATCCCGGGCACACCCGCGCGCATCGAGCCGGGCTCGAGCGCGACGTGCTCGGCAGCGATCCGATCCGGCTCGCCCTGCCACCGGCGGACTCCGCCCGCTCCCTCGCCGACCTCCGCGACCGCGCCTGGGTCATGGAGCCCGCAGGAACGGCCGCCCGTCAGTGGGCGGTGCAGCAATGCCGCGCCGCGGGATTCGAGCCCGACGTGCGCTTCGAGATCGCCGACCTCACCGCCGCCGTGCGCCTGATCGCCGCGGGCCGGGCGGTCGGAGTCCTGCCGGATCTGGTGTGGACCGACATCGATCCGCCGGTGCGACTCGTCGACCTGCCCGGTCAGCCGGTTCGCGAGATCTTCAGCGCCGCCCGCGCCTCCTCGGCGTCGAGGGTCGGCATCCGGGCGGTGCGGGCGGCGCTGCGCGACGCGTTCGCCGCCCGGCCGGTGTGACCGCAGGTCAGGCCGGCGGGCGCTGCTCCCGCGCTGCCCGCACCGCGTCCGGGTCCCCCGACACACCGTCTCGCGCGGCGGGGACGTCCCCGGCACTGCGTCGCGGCGCGGGCACGTAGCCCTGCGTGACGTCGCCCTCCCGGTCGTCCCGGATGCCGTCGCCGTCGGCGTCCGCGTGACGCGCATCGCCCTGTCGGGCATCCGCCCGCTCGGTGCGGACCTGCGGGTCGAGCTCGTCGGCCTTTCGCAGCTTCTCGGCCTGCTCGGCCCGCAGCCGCTCGGCGTCCGAGCTGTGCTCGCCGAGGGTGGCCGAGGCGCGCTCCGCCTCGATGCCGGCCTGAGCGGCACGGGCCTTCGCCTGCTCCGCCTCCGCAACGGCGGTCGCCGCATCGGCCCGCGCCTGGGCGGCCTGCGCTTCGCGCTCGCGCGCGGCGAGCTCGGTCTGCCGCGCGTCCGCGCGCAGCTCCTCCGCCTTCGCGTGCTGGGCTTCGAGCCGCTTCGCCGACGCACGCCGCGAAGCCATGATCGCGATCACGACGATGATCGCGACGACGATCACCGCGATGACGATCCAGATGAGGGTGGCAGTGTCCATGAGGTCACTCCTTCGAGGTTTCGGGATCGCCCGGGTGGGACGATCGCACCTCCGAAGGCAATCGCACCTGCGCGCGCCGCGCCATCCGCTTGCGCGGTCGGGCGCCGTGGGGTACGCCGACAGGCCTACTGCCAGGTGCTCGGCGCCGGAACCCGCGTCGACGGCAGGGCCGACGCCGCCGCCCACTCGACGACCCACGGGGCGAGCTCGGGGAGGTTGTCGGGGCGGTGCAGCTCCTGGAACAGCTCCTCATGCGGCACGATCCCGCCCGAGCGCCGCAGGAA
>JASBUD010000039.1 GCA_030148105.1 Microbacterium sp.
TTCACCGATTCGTTCGCGGTGTTCCTGATCGCCTGGGCGCTCATGGGCTTCTACGTCGTGTGGCTGCCGCTGGAGATCGCCCTGATCTGGTCGCGCTCGCGACGCATGGAGGGGCGATCGATCATCACGGCCCGGGCGGCCGGGCTGCTGGTGGCCGCGCTCGAGCTCGGCGCGATCACCGGCGCGCTGGTCGGCGGCGCACTGATCGACACCCTCCCGCTCACAGCGGTGCTGCTCATCCCGGCCGTCCTGATCGTCGTGTGCTTCTTCGTGATCCTGTTCGGGGTGAAGGAGTCGCCCGAGCCCACCGGTGGCGCGTTCGACACGGTCGGACTCGTGCTGATCTCGCTCGCGCTCATCTGCTTCACGGGCGGCCTCAGCCTTCTGCGTCTCGACGGCGGACTCGTGAACCCCTGGTCGTGGGCGGTCGTCGTGCTCGGCATCCTGCTGGTGATCCCGTTCGCGCTCTGGGAGCTGCGCCACCACGACCCGCTGATCGACGTCCGGATGTTCCGCTCCCCCGCCCTCGGTCCGGTCTTCCTCACGGCGGGACTCTTCGGCGTGAGCGTGCTCGGCGCGCAGGCGCCGTTGTCGACGTTCGCCCGCACGGATCCGGACGTCTACGGGTACGGGCTGGGCACCACCGGATTCGCGACGTCGCTCATCGTCGGGATCTATCTGATCGCGATGATCGCCGGCGCGCTGCTGTTCCCGGTCATCGCCCGGCTCATCGCTCCCCGGCTCACGCTCATCGGCGCTTCCACGCTCGTCGGGATCGGATTCCTGATGTTCCTGCCGTTCCACGACACGTATACGCAGGTCATCGTGAACATGCTCGTGGTCGGCCTCGGCTCGGGAGCCCTCGTCGCCGCGCTCCCCGCGGCGGCGGCATCCGCGGCGCCCGCCACGCAGACCGGGGTCGCGACCGGGCTGACGAACTCGGTGAAGACCGTCGGTGGCGCGATCGCATCGTGCGTGTTCGGCATCGCGCTGCTGCAGGGCGCGGTTTCCGGAACCGCGGAGAGCACTGCCGGCTCGTTCTCGGGCTACGTGACCGTCTGGGTCGTGTGCGGCGCGACCGCGCTCGTCGCGGCGGTCGCTCTGATCTTCGTGCCGAAGACCGCCTTCACCGATCGCGCCGTGCTCGAGGCAGCTGCCGACCCTGTCGTTCGCTGAGTCCGTCGGTCACTCGCCGAGGCGGTTGCGCGAGCGCATGGCGCGCTCGGCCTCGCGCTTGTCCTGGCGCTCACGCAGCGTCTGGCGCTTGTCCCATTCCTTCTTGCCCTTGGCGATCGCGATCTCGACCTTCGCGCGACCGTCGGAGAAGTAGAGCTTCAGCGGCACGAGCGTGTACCCGCCCGCCGAGATCGCGTGCGAGAGCTTGACGATCTCGTCCTTGTGCAGGAGGAGCTTGCGCGTGCGCTTGGTCGCGTGATTCGTCCAGTGACCCTGCGAGTACTCCGGGATGTGCACCGCGTCCAACCACGCCTCGCCGCCGTCGATGAAGGCGTAACCGTCCGACAGGTTCGCGCGACCCTGCCGCAAAGACTTCACCTCGGTCCCGGTGAGGACCAGACCCGCCTCGTACGTCTTTTCGATGTTGTACTCGTGGCGCGCGCGACGATTGGTCGCGACGACCTTCTCACCGCGTTCCTTGGGCATGACGACTCCTCGATGACCGGGTCGGGACTGACTCGGGATGCCGCACCGGGCGCACGGCAGCCTGTCAGCCTAGCACCTCGACTCAGGCGCGCAGCCACCGGCGGATCGCGAAGCCCGCGGACAGCGCCGCCAGCAGCACGCCGATGAGGATCAGGATCGGCACCACGATCCAGGCCTCGGAGATGCCGACCCACGTCGTGACGAAGTCCACGCGCTGACGGAGGTACTGGTCGACACCGAAGTGCACGCCGGCGAGCACCGCCGCGCCCGCGAGGATCGATCCGAGCAGCGCCGCGAACACCCCCTCGAGGATGAACGGCGTCTGGATGAACCGGTTCGACGCACCGACGAGCCGCATGATGCCCAGCTCCCGACGTCGGGCGTACGCGGACAGGCGGATCGTCGTCGCGATCAGCAGCACGGCAGCGACGAGCATGAGTGCGGCGATACCGACGGCGATGTAGGTCGCGACCGTGAGCGCGGAGAACAGCGGCTCGAGGTACTGGAGCTGATCCTTGACCTCCTCCACACCCTTCATCCCCGTGAAAGCCTCGACGATCACATCGGACTGGCTCTGGTCGACGAGATTGATCCAGTACGTCTCGTTCAGCTGCTCGGGCGTGATCACGCTCGCGTAGTCCTCGCCGAGCAGCTCGATGACGTTCGCGTAGGCCTGCTCGCGGTCCTCGAAGCGCAGGTCGCGGATGAGCGGGGCCAGGGCGGGGCTGTCGAGCTTGGTCTGCACCTCGGCGAGCTGATCGTCGGTTGCGACGCCGTCGGTGCACGTCGGGGCCTGCGAGATCGCGGTGCACATGTAGATCGCGACCTGGGCACGGTCGGCCCAGTAGTCCTTCATCTGGCCGATCTGCATCTGCATCAGGATCGCCGCGCCCACGAACGTGAGCGAGACGAACGTGACGAGCACGACCGAGATGACCATCGACGCATTGCGTCGGAGTCCGGTGAGCGCCTCCGAGAGGACGAGCCCGACCCTCATGAGGTCGGCCCCACTTCGTCGGCGTCCGGATCCCCCAGGCCCAGGCGGTCGGCGAGTCCGAGCTCGGCGACATCCACCTCTGCGATATCCACGAGCGGCACCGGCTGAGTGCGCGGTGACGCCGCGGCGTCTTCGGCGACGGGCGCCGGCTGCTCGGACGCGACGACGTCGGCCGGCGCCGACGTCGGAGTCTCGGCATCCTCCCGCGCCTCCGCCATCGCCGCCACGGCGGCGACCGCGCCGGTGGCGGCTGCGCGCGCGGCGATGTCGGCAGCACCACCGTGACCGTACGCGCTCGCGACGGCGGTCGCGGGGTTCGCGGCGGTCTCGCGCTGCACCTCGAGGACGGCGGTGAGCGCGGCGACCGCGGCCGCTCCCCGCTCGGGTTCGGGAGCCAGGCTCGGCAGGCTCGACGTATCGCCGTAGCCACCGTGGCGCTCGTCGCGGACGATCTCGCCGTCGACGAGCTCGATCACACGGCGCTGCATCTGGTCGACGAATCCCGCCTCGTGCGTGGCCATCACCACGGTCGTGCCGTTCGCGTTGATGCGCGCGAGCAGCTGCATGATGTCGACCGAGGTGGCGGGGTCCAGGTTTCCGGTCGGCTCGTCGGCCAGCAGCACCTGCGGCCGGTTCACGAGCGCGCGCGCGATCGCTACGCGCTGCTGCTCACCGCCGGAGAGCTCGTGCGGCAGACGCTTGTCCTTGCCCGCGAGACCCACGAGGGCGAGCACCTCGGGGACCGCCTGCTGGATGAATCCGCGAGACGATCCGATCACCTGCAGGGTGAACGCGACGTTCTGGAAGACGGTCTTGTTGGGCAGCAGCCGGAAGTCCTGGAAGACCGCCCCCACATGCCGCCGGAAGTAGGGCACCTTGCGGTTGGAGAGCGAGCGCAGGTCGCGCCCGAGCACGACGACGCGGCCGTCGCTCGGAACCTCTTCTCGCAGGATGAGCCGCAGACACGACGACTTGCCCGACCCGGACGCGCCGACGAGGAACACGAACTCGCCGCGGACCACCTCGAAGTCGACGTTGCTCAGGGCGGGCTTCGCGGTGCCGCGGAAGCGCTTCGTGACGTTCTCGAACCGGATCATGGCCAGATGA
>JASBUD010000041.1 GCA_030148105.1 Microbacterium sp.
TGCTGCGCATGAGCGAGGACGACTTCGACAGCGTCGTCGCCACGAATCTCGGCGGATCCTTCCGGGTCGTCAAACGCGCGGCGAAGGGCATGCTCCGCGCTCGGTGGGGACGGGTCATCCTCATCTCGAGTGTCGTCGGGCTCTACGGCTCGGCCGGCCAGATCAACTACGCCTCCTCCAAGAGCGCCCTCGTCGGGTTCGCGCGTTCCCTCACCCGTGAACTGGGTGCGCGCGCCATCACCGCGAACGTCGTGGCGCCCGGCTTCATCGAGTCCGACATGACCGCGTCACTGCCCGAGCAGGTGCAGGCCGACTACAAGAAGAGCATCCCCGCGGGCCGGTTCGCGACGACCGATGAGGTCGCCGGTGTCGTCGCGTGGCTCGCCTCGGACGACGCGGCCTACATCTCCGGCGCGGTGATCCCCGTGGACGGCGGACTCGGCATGGGTCACTGACCGGACGTCCGTCGACCTGCCTCAGCGGTCGACGGCGTTGAGGATCTCTGCGGCGAGGTTGCCGGGCTGCGAGAACTGCGGCCAGTGACCGGAGTGCAGTTCGACGATGTCGAGATCCTGCACGGCTGCGAGCTCTTCGGCCCAGTCCGGTGCGGCCGCGATGATGCCGCGGATCTCCGCAGCCGGAACCGTGCCGGTGAGCACCGTCACGGGTACCATCCGCCGCCGCTCGTCATGCAGGCGCAGCGGATCCGTCGGAACGAGCGCCGGAACCGTCTTCGCGGTGGCCGCGACGCGGGCGCGGGTCGGCTCGTCGAGATCGGCGATCTCCTGGTCCTCGAAGAAGTCCCAGCCGGGGAACGGAATGACGCCGTCGACGACGGGGAACTCCCAGATCGACCCGCCGTCTCCCGGCGGGAAGGTGTCGACGAACACGATGCGCGCGACACGCTCGGGCCGTGCGTCCGCGGCGCCGTACACCACATTGCCGCCGCCGCTGTGCCCGACGAGGACCACGAGCCCCGACGATCGATCGATCTCGTCGACGACCGCGTCCACCCAGTCCGCGATGCCGATCCGATCGGACTGCGCGGCCGGCACCCCGACACCGGGCATCGTCAGGGCGTGCACGGAGTGACCGGATCGTTCGAGAGCAGGGACCACGGCGTCCCATGACGAGGCGTCGAGCCAGAGGCCCGGAACGAGGATGATGTTCATTCCGGAAACCTACTCCCGTCATCCGACATCGCTCAGGGCAGGAGCGGGATCACCTCGCGCAGGTCGACGCGCGCGATCACGAGATCGGCTCGCGCTCGCACGGCCGGCTTCGCGTTGAAGGCGAGTCCGAGGCCCGCGACCGCCATCATGCGCAGATCGTTCGCACCGTCGCCGATCGCGATCGTGCGCTGCGCCGGGACACGCTCTGCATCCGCCCACTCCTGCAGCGCGTCGGCCTTTGCCTCGGCATCCACGATCGCGCCCTCGACGGCCCCGGTCAGAACGCCGTCGTGCGTGGCGAGCCGGTTCGCGCGCCACCGGTCTACTCCGAGCGCCGGGGCGACCGAATCGAGGATCTCGTGGAAGCCGCCGGAGACGACACCCACCGATCCTCCACGCGCATGGACCTCGTCGATCAGCTCGCGGACACCGGGCGTCGGCTCGATCCGCGAGAGCACACGGGCGAACGCGGACGTCGGCACGCCGGTGAGCGCGTGCACGCGCGAGCGCAGGCTCGTCGCGAAGTCCACCTCCCCGCGCATCGCCGCTTCGGTCGCCGCCGCCACTTCGCCGCCGCGCCCCGCCTCATCGGCGATCAGCTCGATGACCTCGTTGCGGATGAGAGTGGAGTCGGCGTCGAGCACGACGAGGAACCGGGCAGGCGTGGGAGGCACGACTCCACGGTAGCGTCCGCGCGGCGCCGGCTCAGGCGTCGACGCGGATGCCCTTGCCGACGACGGTCAGCCCGCTGTCGGTGACCGTGAAGCCCCGGGCGATGTCGCGCTCGCGATCGACCCCGACCGTCGCGCCGTCCGCGAGGACGACGTTCTTGTCGAGGATCGCGCGATGGATGCGCGCACCCTGCCCGACCCGCACGTGGTCGAACAGCACCGAGTCGGTGATCGTCGATCCGCCCCCCGCGAGGGTCCACGGGCCCACGACACTGCGCTCGAGATGGGTCCCGGACAGCACCGAGCCGAGCGAGACCACTGAGTCGATCGCGTTGCCGATGCGTCCCACCGAGTCGCGCACGAACTTGGCCGGCGGAGAGTTCACGGTCTGCGAGTGGATGGGCCAGTCCGTGTTGTACAGGTTGAAGATCGGCAGCGTCGAGATCAGGTCCATGTGAGCGTCGAAGAACGAGTCGATCGTCCCCACGTCGCGCCAGTAGTCGCGGTCGCGATCGGTGGATCCCGGCACATCGTTGCGCTTCATGTCGTACACGCCCGCCTCGCCGCGACCCACGAAGTAGGGGATGATGTCGCCGCCCATGTCGTGGTTCGAGGTGGGGAGCTCGCCGTCCGACTCGACGGCCTCGATCAGCGCGTCGGTGTCGAAGATGTAGTTGCCCATCGAGGCGAGCACTTCGTGCGGAGCGTCGGCGAGGCCCTTGGCGTCCTGCGGCTTCTCCAGGAACTCCCGGATCTTCCCGGGGTCCTTCTCGTCGACGTCGATCACGCCGAACTGATTGGCCAGGGCCAGCGGCTGACGGATGCCGGCCACCGTGGCGCGGGCACCGGAGTCGATGTGCGCCGCGAGCATCTGACGGAAGTCCATGCGGTACACGTGATCGGCGCCGATCACGATGACGATGTCGGGCTTCTCGTCGTTGATCAGGTTGAGGCTCTGCAGGATGGCGTCCGCCGAGCCGGAGAACCAGCGCTTGCCCAGTCGCTGCTGGGCCGGCACCGAGGCGACGTACGAGTCCAGCAGAGGCGACATGCGCCAGGTCTGCGAGATGTGGCGGTCGAGGCTGTGCGACTTGTACTGCGTCAGCACGACGAGCTGTCTCAGGCCCGAATTGATGAGATTCGATATCGCGAAGTCGATCAGGCGGTACTGCCCTCCGAACGGCACCGCGGGCTTGGCCCGATCCGCCGTGAGGGGCATGAGTCGCTTGCCCTCGCCACCGGCGAGGATGATTCCGAAGACCTTCGGCGTCGTAGGCATGGCCCAACCCTATGCCGCGATTCGACCCGGGGACTAGCGTGTTGACATGCGAGTCGACATCGTCACCAAGGAATATCCGCCGGAGATCTACGGCGGCGCGGGAGTGCATGTGACCGAGCTGGTCCGCGCGCTCCGCGAGCGGATGGACGTGCAGATTCGCGCGTTCGGCGCGGCCCGCGCCGAGCAGGACACGACCGCGTACGGCGTGCCCGCAGAACTGCAGTCGGCGAACGGCGCGATCCAGACGCTCGGCACCGATCTGGAGATCGTGTCGGACATCGCCGGCGCGGACGTCGTGCACAGCCACACCTGGTACGCGAACTTCGCCGGCCACCTCGCGGGCCTTCTGCACGGCATCCCGCACATCGTCACGGCGCACAGTCTCGAGCCCCTCCGGCCCTGGAAGGCCGAGCAGCTGGGTGGGGGCTACGCCGTTTCCAGCTACATCGAGAAGACGGCCTACGAGGGCGCGGCGGCGATCGTGGCGGTCAGCGACGGCATGCGCACCGACATCCTGCGCAGCTACCCCGACCTCGACCCGGCGAAGGTGCGCGTGATCTACAACGGCATCGATGTGGACGCCTGGCGGCCGGTGGAGAATCCCGGACTCCTCGCGGAGCTCGGGATCGACCCGGCCCGGCCGTCGGTCGTCTTCGTCGGCCGGATCACCCGGCAGAAGGGGCTGCCCTATTTCCTCCGGGCCGCGGAGCTCCTGCCGCCGGATGTGCAGGTCATCCTGTGCGCGGGCGCGCCGGACACCCCCCAGATCATGGAGGAGGTCCAGGGTCTCGTCCGCCGCCTGCAGGAGACGCGTGACGGGGTGGTGTGGATCGAGCGGATGCTGCCGCGCGACGAACTGTGCGCGGTGCTGACCGCTGCCACGACTTTCGTCTGCCCGTCGATCTACGAGCCGCTCGGCATCGTGAACCTCGAGGCGATGGCGTGCGGTGCCGCGGTGGTCGGGACGGCGACCGGCGGCATTCCGGAAGTCGTCGTGGACGGCGTCACCGGCCGGCTCGTGCCGATCGAGCAGGTGCAGGACGGCACAGGGACGCCGCTGGACCCCGATCGATACGTCGCCGACCTCGCGCGCGTGCTCACGGAGGTCGTGAGCGACCCGGAGCGCGCCGCCGCGTACGGCGCTGCCGGCCGCGAACGGGCGGCGAACGATTTCAGCTGGGCCTCGATCGCGGACGCCACGGCGGCGCTGTACGCAGAGGTGAGCGGCATCCGCGGATAGGCTGGAGCGCATGCCGCAGGTGCTCGAGTTCTCCGACGTCGTCGTCCGCCGAAGTGCCCGGGACATCGTGGACCACCTCGAGTGGTCGGTGGAAGACGATCAGCGCTGGGTGATCCTCGGGCCGAACGGCGCGGGCAAGACGACCGTGCTGCAGCTGGCCGACACGCTCGTCCACCCGACTTCGGGTCGCGTCACCATCCTGGGGGAGCAGCTCGGGCGGACGAACGTCTTCGAGCTCCGGCCCCGCATCGGGTTCGCCTCGAGCGCGATGGCCAAGCGCGTGCCCGCGGAGGAGACGGTTCTGAACGTCGTCCTCACCGCCGCGTACTCGGTCGTCGGACGCTGGAACGAGGCGTACGAGGACATCGACGAGCGTCGCGCGCTGCGGGTGCTGGCCGAATGGCGACTGGACCACCTCGCCGACCGCACTTTCGGCACGCTGTCCGACGGCGAGCAGAAGCGCGTCCAGATCGCGCGGGCGATCATGACGGATCCCGAGCTCCTCCTGCTCGACGAGCCCGCCGCGAGTCTCGATCTCGGCGCGCGCGAAGAGCTGCTGACCCTGCTGAGCGGCTACGCGCAGGCCCCCACGACGCCCGCGATGGTAATGGTGACGCACCATGTGGAGGAGATCCCGGTGGGCTTCACGCATGTCCTGCTGCTGCGCGAGGGCCGCGTCGTCGCCGCCGGGCCGCTGGCGGAGGCGCTCACGGCGGAGAACCTGTCCGAGACGTTCGGCGTGCCGATCGCCCTCACCGCGGCCGACGGTCGGTACGCGGCTCGTGCGAGTGCCTGACCGGCGATTCTGCGCGAGGCCGACGGGCTGATAGCATAGACCCTTGGTGCATTCGCACCGCAGATTTTCACGCCCTGGCAAAATCCAGTGCACTCTCCCTAGAGGATCACCATGAAGACTGACATCCACCCCGACTACAAGGCGGTCGTGTTCCGCGACCTCGGCTCGGGCGAGACCTTCCTGACCCGTTCGACGGTCAGCTCCGACAAGACGATCGAGCTCGACGGCGTGGAGTACCCCGTCATCGACGTCGAGATCTCGTCCGCGTCGCACCCGTTCTACACGGGCAAGCAGCGCATCATGGACTCGGCCGGTCGCGTCGAGAAGTTCAACCAGCGCTTCAAGAACTTCGGCGGAGGCTCGAGCAACTGACGCTCGTCCGCTGAGAAAGGCCCCGCTTCGGCGGGGTCTTTCGCGTGCGCGGAAGACCGCGTCAGCGGACGGGCCACGACCCGTCCAGGTGCGTTTCCGGGTCAAGTCGCCCGATCCTCACGAAGTACTCCGTGAGGCTGTCGGCCTGTGCGCGGGCCCAGCCGATCTGGTGGGTGTGCAGAACGTCGGCGCGCGCAGGAAGGAGCTCGGCGAACCGACGCGCCAGCGCCTGCGCGAGGCGTCCCGCGGCGACGGCGTCCGCGGACGCGTCGTGCGCCCCGTCCAGGGGCACTGCGTAATGCGCAGCGACGGCGGCCAGCGTCCGCTTGCCGCGCCGGTATCGGTCGTAGGCCTTGTCGATCACGAGGGGGTCGATCACCGGGGAGGGATCCTCCAGAGGTGCGATCGCGTGCCGGCGGGCCTCGTGCGCAAGCAGGGAGAAGTCATAGGACGCGTTGTACGCCACGACGGGGATGCCGGCGTCCAGCAAGGCGCGGAGCGTTTCGGCGACCTGCTCCACCACTTCCTCGGCGGGAGCTCCGACCGCCCGTGCGTGCGCCGTCGTGATGCCGTGCACCGCGGTGGCGGCGGCCGGGATCTCGA